>NZ_JAXOFN010000014.1:0-163945 GCF_034420155.1 Massilia luteola | reverse complement strand
CTAGGGCGTGTCTGACTGATCTCAGAGGAGCCATAAAATAATTGTCGCGACAAGCACGGCCGTAGAGAAGTTATGGCCGCGTTTGTCGTATCGCGTTGCGACGGCGCGGAAGTCTTTTAATCGGTTGATCGCGCGTTCGACGACGTTGCGGCCCTTGTACGCTTCGGCGTCGAATCGTGGAGGCGAGCCACCGCGACGCCCTTTGCGCAGCCGGCTGTTCTGCGCATCAAGTCGTTCGGGGCACACGCAGCGGATGCCCCGTTGTTGGATCTGTCGCCGATAATGCCGGGCACCGTAAGCGCGGTCGACACGCAAGCATGTCGGGCGTTTGCGTGGCCGGCCTCGCCCTGGTCGGGGTACTGAAATGGCGTCAAGAACAGGGCCGATGTTCGCCGCGTCGCTGCATTGGCCGGCCGTGACGATGAAGGACAATGGCAGACCGTTTCCATCCACGCAAAGATGGATCTTGCTGGTGAGTCCACCACGAGAATGCCCCAGCCACTCGTCAATTACATCCCCCTTTTTTCTGCCGCAGGAAGTGTCTTTCGAGCCCCAGCGGCACTTCGCTGAGCTTTCACGTGGGTCGCATCAAGCGCAGCTCCGTCCCAGTCGATGCGGCCGGATGCATCCGCGGCCGCCTGCATGATCTTGAGTAGACGTTGCCATGTGCCGTTGCGCGACCAACGCACAAACCTGTCGTAACAGGTCTGCCAAGGACCGTAGCGGGGTGGGATGTCGCGCCAAGGCGCGCCAGTCCTCAACCGCCACACGATCCCATTAATCACGTGTCTGTGCCCGACATAAGCATGACCGTGATGTGGATTGGGCGGCAAATGTGGTTCCAGCTGCCGCCATTGCTGTTCAGTTAGGTCAGTTCGGCTCATCGCCATCTGACCAACCAAACAAAATTTCGTTCCCTCAGTCAGACAGACCCTAGCGACACGGCTACGTCGGCTGCCGGCAGCAGTGATTATTTCGAGGTGACGCTGAGCGACGGCGGGACCGTCAGCGGGCGCCGCCTGGTCCTGGCGATGGGCGTCACCGATACGCTGCCGACCATCGAGGGCCTGGCCGAGCGCTGGGGGCGAAATGTATTTCACTGCCCTTATTGCCACGGCTACGAACTCGATGAAGGCGATATCGGCGTGCTCGCCACGGGCAAGCTGTCGATGCATCATGCATTGATGTTGCCGGACTGGGGCCGCGTCACGCTCTTCCTGAACGACGCGTTCACGCCGAACGATGCACAGTACGAGGCGTTAGCCCGGCGCGGCGTCATGATCGAAGCGATGCCAGTCGCCCGGATCGATGGCGAAGCCGACGTCGTGCTGCGTGACGGGCGGCGATTGCCGATGACGGGATTGTTCGTCGTGCCGCGCACGACGGTCACCGGCACGCTTTCTCAGGAACTCGGCTGCGCCATGGAAGCCGGCCCGATGGGCGAATTCATTGCGACCGACGCGATGAAGGCGACCAATGTGCCGGGTGTGTTCTGTTGCGGCGACATGGCACGGGCGGCCGGTAGCGTGGCGTCGGCCGTCGCCGATGGGGCGATGGCCGGTGTTGCGACACATCGTTCGTTGATTGCGGAATTAGATCATGCGGCGTAGGTCCTGGCCGACTGCTTTTGGCCGTTCAATGTACTGCAGTTCTTGACCCAAAGCGGCGCGTTGCAAACGTCCGGCTGGCCTGCGCTGGTACCGTAATCGGTGCTGCTTAGCGTAGAACGCATGCAGCTATTGCCCGTTTAGGCTTGGTTGAAGCTTTACGGTTTTGCGGCCATCACAAGTGGAATTGCAACCGGACCAAGTAGGACGGCCACCATTGCCCTGACAGCGGTTTTCTTCACATGCCGGTGTTTAGCGATGATGAGGCAGACCACGGACGAGAGCGACCAAATCAAGGCCGGGATATATGCAGCCATAGCGAACTCCAAGTAATCGTTGCGTAAGGTGATGGATCTTGGCATGAAGGCGTTGTCAGAGCAACTGCCGATTAATCATCAGCGACCGTCTGCTCTTGGCTGAGCAGGGCCGCGCGACCCACCATGTATGTCGCCCTGTTATAAAGTCTACGGACTGTCACGACCGTCGGCAACCGACCCGAAGCGGACGTAGCGCAGCTGCCAAATCAGCGCTTGAACGGATCGATCCAGCCGGGTCGAAGTCCTGCCTCGTATTCTTTGCGTACGTAGGCGAGCGATTCTTCACATCCCATTTCTGCCTCGATAGCGCCTACGCAGCCCCAGCAATCTCCGCCGCAATTGCCTGAAAGCGGATCTGCTGGGTTGTCGAGTAAACGTCCGCAGATCAGGCAGTATTCGTGCTTTTTGCTGTTCGTCATAATCTCGATTTCTAAACGTCCGGTCTTGGCCGAAAACGGCCGCTCAATCCAAAGCCGAGTAGTCATTTAGGAGATCTTCCATTTCTTCACTTAGCCCGTGGCCGAAGTCATGGCAGAGCCGCTTTACTTCGTTGAGTCGCCCCAGCAAATTCTCGCGCTGTACCGGCACGAGCATCGTCGACAACTTCAGCACCTGAACGAACATTCCCATCAACGAAACGAAAAGTCTCTCATCCGAGAAGCCGACCTCCCGGCAGAATCCAACCGCCTGTTCGCAATAGAAGGTCATCAATTCGGCTATTTCTTCTGGTCGCCCGACCGCCTTCTTGTAGTCGGCTACCGCTTTCTTTGCTTTGGAAATCGAGATGTCTTGCCCTCGAGAGATGTCCGGCCAGAGCCAGCGCGTAATCGAAGTCTTGTAGGGCTTGAGGGTATCGGCATTGAGGCCGAATCGGGCATGCAGAAACACCTGATTCTCTTTACTGGAAGAGTACAGGTCCTGAAGCAGCGCAATGACACCTGCGCGGTCAAAACCAGCTAACTTTGCTTTGACATCGCTCCATGTTGGAGCGGCCTTCTTACTCGCGTCGTTCAAAATCTAAGCACTTCCAAAAATTATCAAATTGTACGCTTGCGCCGGCTCTCGACCCAGGCTGTGTAAAAACGTAGGTCCAGGTAAACGGAATCGGCCCAGTAAACGTTGAACGAGTATCTCATCGATATGGATGCGACATGAAGCGCTTTATTGAAGGCGAGGATCGAGGACAGGGTACGCTGCTTCCCGAACTCCTGGACGACTATATAGCGGCAGACAACCCGGTACGTGTGGTCGATGTTTTCGTGGAAGAGCTGGATCTTGCCAGCCTCGGCTTCAAACGGGTGCAACCAGCGAGAACGGGGCGGCCTGCTTACCACCCGGCTGTGCTTTTGAAGCTCTACATTTACGGCTATCTCAATCGTATCCAGTCGAGCCGGCGGCTTGAGCGGGAAGCCCAGCGCAACGTCGAATTGATGTGGCTGACGCAGCGCTTGACGCCCGATTTCAAGACGATAGCGAACTTCCGCAAGGACAGCGGCAAGGCCATTCGCAATGTCTGTCGCCAGTTCGTTGTGGTGTGCCAGCAGTTGGATTTGTTTTCGGATGCGGTGGTCGCGATCGACGGCAGCAAGTTCAAGGCCGTCAACAGCAGCGATCGTAACTTCACTGACGCCAAGCTCAAGCGCAGGATGGAGGAGATCGAGGCAAACATCACTCGCTACCTGGCAGAGCTCGACACGGCCGACCGGCAAGAGCCGTCCGCCAGGCAAGCGAAGACTGTGCGCCTCAACGACAAGATTGCATCGCTGAAGGAGCAGATGGCCAAGCTTCGGGAAATTGAAGCGATGCTTGAAAAGACAGGCGAAACGCAGATTTCGCTGACTGATCCTGACGCTCGCTCGATGATGGCACGGGGCAGCGGCATCGTCGGCTACAACGTCCAAACCGCAGTCGACACCAGGCATCATTTGATCGTCGAACATGATGTGACAAACAACGGCAGCGATCGCGATCAACTGTCCGGTATGGCCAAGAAAGCGCGCACGGTCATCGGCACACCGATACTGACCGCTATTGCCGACCGTGGCTACTTCAAGGGTGAGGAGATCCTCGCGTGCCACGAGGCCGGAATCTTCGCCCTGGTGCCGCCAACAAAGACCTCGGGCGCCAAGGCCGACGGGCGATTCGACAAGGCGGATTTCATTTATGATCCGCACAAGAACGAGTACCGTTGTCCGGCAGGCCAGGCACTGATCTGGCGCTTTGCGACTGTCGAGAAAGGCAGGACAAACCACCGGTACTGGAGCTCGAATTGCCAAGGGTGCGCGCTCAAGGAAAAGTGCACGCCAAGCCCGAATAGACGAGTAACGCGCTGGGAGCACCAGGCCGTACTTGAAGCTATGCAGACGCGTCTCGAACAAAGCCCTGACGCCATGCGAATTCGGCGCTCCACGGTCGAGCATCCGTACGGAACGATCAAAGCGTGGATGGGATCGACGCACTTCTTGACGAAGGGTTTGGAACGCGTGAAGACCGAGATGAGTCTGCACGTGCTTGCCTACAATCTCAGGCGCCTGATGGCATTGCTCGGCATCGCGGCGGTTATCGACGCGATCAGGGCGCATGCCCTTTTTCTGCGACTATATGGCCCACTCCGGGCAATTATTTTGATCACCTTGCCCGGAAGGCTGAGAAGAAGTTATCGCACTACTCGAGCTCTCGTCGCGTGCTGAAACTAATTTCGACCTCGTTATCGAGGTCCGAATGTTCTGCCTTTTGTTTTTACACAGCCTGGACCGTTTTCTGCTCTTATTACGGCTCAATGTACGGCGATTGTTGTTCTGAAGGCAAGTCGAGACAAATGGCGGATTGCTGCCTGTCGACGAAGGGCAGCGCCCGACCCAAAGCGGACACTGCTGAACAGGGATTTACTTCGAACCGTCGTCTGGCCGGCTTGGCACGGAGATTAAGCGCAAAGGCCAGATTGCACATAGAAGGAGAAGGCATGCAGGTGCAGCTAGAAAAAATCCGGTCGCGTGCAGCATCTGTTCTTCCGGCGTCGCGAGAAGCGATATACCTGACGCGAGCGGTACTGCGAGCAGCAAACCGGCGATTCTGTAGCGCAGGCGCGAGTTGGCAAGGCGCTGACCTAATACCGCAACGTAAAAGAAGCCGGAGGCCATGAGAAAGCCGATCAAGGGTACGGTCAACAGCGGAGACACTGTAGGCACTGTATCACTGGGAGCAGCGCCGCCAATTAACGCAATGAAAATACTCTTGAGTACGATGTAGCATCCAAACAAAAATGCGGCGCCGCGAAGGATGTAGGCGAATGCGGTTTTTGGTCTCATATGCCGATGCCAGAGTTACCTTGTCAAATACGCCCGCGTTACCTAAGAAGGTGCCGGGCGGCGAGCGTATGCTGGATTCAACGTCCGCTTGTGGCCGAATTCGGCCCCTTGGACCAGCATAGCATGTTGCCGTCCAGGAAAAATCACGGAGTGTCACGACCGACCGGAGCCGACCCATTTGGGACGTGGCAGCCTCCGTGACGTAAATGGCACGTTCACAGCGGTTCGCGTTTAGCCTCAAGCTTACGGATTTCACCAGGAACTTTCGTCATCAAGAAGACGGTCGTCATGAGCGCGGAAACGATGAGCCCGGCAACTGTTATGTGACCTTCGCGCCAATACTCGGAAATACCCACAAAAAGCGTAGTTAGCGGGATAAGCCATCCATCCTGTTTCAGGACAATGTAGACTGCTTTCCGAATCACTTGCGCGCTCCCTTAAAACAACGACTTTTCTGAGGTCGATGACTGCTTGTGGCCGACCCCGGCCATTGCAGCAAGCATATCACCCAGCCCGGCGCAAAAAGTCGCCGAATGCCACCGCATCGACCTCCATCCCCGTGCCGTCCGGATTACGCGAAGCTTGTAAGCGATTGTCAGCACGGTAAGCGTTTGTAAAGCCCGTCAACACCCGTCGGGCCGGCCGCGTTTCAGGAGCAAGTGACACGCAAACGACGTGCACCTGCCCCGACAAACTTCAAGGACTCTCCATCATGAAAAAGACCATCGCTACCCTGATCGCCGGCCTGTTCGCCACCGCTGCTTTCGCCCAGACCCCGGCACCGGCCGCCACGACGACGGCCGCTGCGACGCCCGCCGCCGTGAAGGCCGAAGCGAAAGCCGACGTCGCCGACGCCAAGGTCGCCGCCAACGCCGACGTGAAGGAAGCGAAGGCCGATGCGAAGGAAGCCAAGGCCAGCGCCAAGCACGCCAAGCACGCCAAGCACAAGGCCAAGCACCACGTCGTGAAGGCGGACGTCGCCAAGGACAGCCAGGACACGACCGTTGCTGCAGCGCCCGCCGCCGCCAAATAAGCCCGCCGGTCCTGCGTCACGAAGCCCGCGCGATGCGGGCTTTTTTCCGTGGTTGTCGCCGGACGGATGCGGGGCTTCAGCGCGTGCTGCCCGCGCCGCCAGTGCGCCGCCGAGGACGCGGATGGCGTCGGCGTTGCCCGGGGGCTGAACTTTTCACGCGGTCGCGTCGCGCTGCATCGCGCGAAACAGCCCGGGGCTGACGCCGAAGCGGCGCGCGAACGCTTTCGACAGCTGGCCCGGCGTCGCGTAACCCGTCTGCGCCGCGACCGTCTTCAGCGCCAGCGTCGTCTGCAGCAGGTCGCGTGCGTGGTCCAGGCGCAGCGTCTCGACGAAGCGTGCCGGCGTCTCGCCCAGCGCGTCCGTGAAGCGGCGGTGGAACGTGCGCGGCGACATGTCCGCGCGCCCGGCCAGGCTGGCGACGTCGAGCGGCTCGTCCAGGTGCGTGCGGATCCAGTCGACGAGCGCCGCGAACGGACTGTCCGCCTTTTCCTGGGCCGCCAGCACGGTGCTGAACTGCGACTGGTAGCCCGGGCGGCGCGCATACAGGACGAGGCGGCGCGCGATCGCGTTGGCGACGGCGTCGCCCAGGTCGCGCGCGACGAGCGCCAGGCACATGTCGATGCCGGTGGTGACGCCGGCCGACGTCCACACATTGCCATCCTCGACGTAGAGCGCGTTCGCGTCGACCTCGACGTCCGGATACGTGCGCCCGAGGATATCGGTCGCTTCCCAGTGCGTGGCGACGCGCTTGCCGTCCAGGAGGCCGCAGGCCGCCAGCGCGAAGGCGCCGGTGCACACGGAGCCGTAGCGGCGCGCGCGGGCGCAGGCGCGCCGCAGCCAGGTCTGCGCGGCGGGATCCTGGGCGAGCGCCCGCAGGCCGCGCTTGCTGCCGCCGGCCACCAGCACGGTGTCCAGCGCGCCCGGCCTGACGCTGGCCAGCGGCGCCGCCACCACCGCGAGGCCGCAGTTGCTGGTCACGTGGCCGCCTTGCGGCGACAGGATGTGGATGCGGTAAAAGGGGCGTCCGGTGAGGTGGACCGCCGCGTCGTTGGCGGCGCCGAAGACGGCGGCCGGGCCGGTGACGTCGAGCACCTGGACGTCGTCGAAGGCGAGGAGGGCGACCTGGCGGGGTTTGGCGGGCATTGGCAGGATTCGGCACAAGTTTGACATTGCTGCCAATGCTACCCGCTTCCTAGAATGGCGTCATCCTTCATCGACGACCTGGAGCCTGCCATGAGTAATACGCTGCACATCGGATTTCTGCTGTTCCCCCACGTGACCCAACTCGACCTCACCGGTCCCGCCCAGGTCCTCGGCCGCATGCCCGGCGCGCAGGTGCACCTCGTGTGGAAGACGCGCGATCCGGTGCCGACCGACGTCGGCTTCACGATCAACCCGACGGCCACCTTCGCCGACTGTCCGCCGCTGGACGTGTTGTGCGTGCCCGGCGGCTTCGGCATCGAGCGCCTGTTCGGCGACGACGACACGCTGGCCTTCCTGCGCCGCCAGGGAGCACAGGCGCGCTACGTCACGTCGGTGTGCAACGGCTCGCTCGTGCTGGGCGCGGCCGGCCTGCTCGCGGGTTATCGGTCCGCCTGTCACTGGATGTGGTTGCCGTTTCTGGAGCGCTTCGGCGCCGTCCCCGTGGCGGAGCGTATCGTGCGCGACCGCAACCGGATCTCCGGCGGCGGCGTGACGGCCGGGATCGACTTCGGCCTCGCGCTGGCGGCCGAACTGGCCGGCGAAGACGTCGCGCGCACGATCCAGCTGGCGCTCGAATACGATCCGCAGCCGCCATTCGCTGCCGGCTCGCCCGAGGGCGCCGGCCCGGAGCTGGTGGCACGTTACCGCGCGTCGATGGTGCCGCGGCTGGCGCAGGTCGAGGCGGCGATGGCGGCAATGGTCGAGCTGTAAGCGTTTGTCAGGCGCGTAAGCATTTGTAAATCGCGTCAACAGGGGAGCGGGGTGGGCCGTTTTCAGACACAAGTGACACGCAAACGTGCATCACTCAAATCCAAAACTACTGAGGACCCTTCATCATGAAAAACACCATCGCTGCCCTGATCGCCGGTCTGTTCGCCACCGCCGCTTTTGCCCAGACCCCCGCACCGGGCGCCCCTGCCGCCGCGGTAAAGGCCGAAGCCAAGCACGAGACGCAGGCTGCGAAAGTCGAGGCGAAAGAGACCAAGGCCGAAGCGAAGACCGAAGCGAAGGCCGAAGTGAAGGAAGCCAAGACCGCCACCAGGCACGCGAAGGCCAAGACGAAGCACGCCGCCAAGACCGCGGCCGCCAAGCTTGACGCCGCCAAGGACACCACCGTTGCCGCCGCGACCCCGGCCGCGACCAAGTAATACCGACCGACCCGAATCACCGAATCCGCAGGAGCCAACACCATGAAACGTACCATCGCCACCCTGATCGCCGGCCTGTTCGCCACCGCCGCCTTCGCCCAGACCCCGGCCCCGGCGCCGACCACCACGCCGGATTCGGCCACGCCGCCGGCCGTCGCCAAGGCCGAGGCCACGCACGAGAAGCAGGAAGCCAAGGCGACCACGAAGCACGTGAAGAAGGCCAAGCATCACAAGAAGGCCGCTGCCAAGGACGCGCAGAAGGACGCGGCGGCCGATACGACGGCGCCGATGGCGGGCAAGTAAGTCATCGCACCGTCGCCCCCGCGCAGGCGGGGGCCCAGGTTCGGGTGCACGGCCAGGTATGCAGAAATTGGGTCCCCGCCTGCGCGGGGACGACGTTTTGGCGCGCCGGATGACGTTTTGGTGCGCAGCGATGACGTTTTGGTACGCAGCGATGACGTTTTGGTGCGCAGCGATGACGTTTTGGTGTGCAGGGACGACGTTTTGGTGCGCCGGGATGACGTGTTGGTGCGCGGGGACGACGTTTTGTGCGCCGGGGCGACGTTTTGTGCGCAGGGCGACGTTTTGGTATAGAGGGGCGACGTGTTGGTGCACGCGGATGGCGTTTTGGCGCGCGGGCATGACGTTTCGGGTCAGACCTTGAGAAACTCCTCGCGCCCGCCCAGCCAGCGCGACAGGTGCGCATCGACGATCGCCTCGAGCTCGGGCCGGTCCGAGCCGAGCAGCCACGCCGCCACGTCGCGCGCCTGTTCGACGATCCACTGGTCCGTCTCCAGGTTCGCAAACCGCAGCATGGCCTGGCCCGACTGGCGCGCGCCCAGGAACTCGCCGGGGCCGCGGATTTCCAGGTCGCGGCGTGCGATCTCGAAGCCGTCCGTCGTCTCGCGCATCGTCATCAGCCGTTGTTTGGCCACGGGCCCCAGCGGGCTCTGATACAGCAGCAGGCAGGCGCTGGCCGCGGAACCGCGGCCCACGCGGCCGCGCAACTGGTGCAGCTGCGACAGGCCGAAGCGCTCGGCGTGCTCGATCACCATCAGCGACGCGTTGGGCACGTCCACGCCCACCTCGATCACCGTCGTCGCCACCAGCACGTGCACCGCGCCCGCGGAAAACGCATCCATGATCACCTGCTTTTCAAGAGGCTTCATGCGGCCATGCACGAGGCCCACGACGAGGTCGGGCAGCGCTTCCGCCAGCGTCTCGTAGGTCTCGGTCGCCGTCTGCAGCTGCAGCGCTTCCGATTCCTCGATCAGCGGGCAGACCCAATAGACCTGCCGGCCTTCCAGCGCGGCCGCGTGCACGCGTTCGATCACTTCGTCGCGCCTGTTCTGGTCGATCGCGCGCGTGACGATGGGCGTGCGGCCCGGCGGCAGCTCGTCGATGACGGACACTTCCAGGTCGGCGTAATACGTCATCGCCAGCGTGCGCGGGATCGGCGTCGCGGACATCATCAATTGGTGCGGCACGAGGCCGTCGGAACCCTTGTTGCGCAGGGTGAGGCGCTGGCCGACGCCGAAGCGGTGCTGTTCGTCGACGAGCACGAGGCCCAGCTTCGCGAACTGCACGGTGTCCTGGATGAGCGCGTGCGTGCCGATCACGAGGTTGGCTTCTCCCGACTCCACCATCTCGCTGGCGGCCGTCTTGTCCTTCTTTTTCAGGCTGCCCGTCAGCCACGCGACTTTCACGCCCAGCGGTTCCATCCACGCGGCGATCTTGCGGAAGTGCTGCTCGGCCAGGATTTCCGTCGGCGCCATCAGCGCGGCCTGGTAGCCGCTGTCGATGGCCTGCGCGGCCGCCAGCGCCGCGACGACGGTCTTGCCGCTGCCGACGTCGCCCTGCAGCAGGCGCTGCATCGGGTAGTCCGCGCGCAGGTCGTCGCGGATCTCTTCCACCACGCGCTGCTGCGCATTGGTCAGCCTGAACGGCAGCGCCTTCAGGAACGCCTCGGACAGCGCGCCCACCGCGCCCAGGACCGGCGCGCCTTTTTCGCGCCGCGCCTCCTGCGCGCGTTTCAGCGACAACTGCTGCGCCAGCAGCTCGTCGAATTTCACGCGCGTCCACGCGGGGTGCGAGCGCTCCGTCAGCGCGTGTTCGTCGACGTCCGGCGGCGGATAATGCAGCAGGCGCACGGCCGGCTGGAATTCGGCCAGGTTCAGGCGCTCGCGCACGGCGCGCGGCACGGTGTCGGTCCAGTCGACGCGTTTCATCGCGTCCGCGATCGCGCGCCGCAGCACCGTCTGCGACAGGCCCTCGCCGGACGGATATACGGGGGTGAGGGAATTGGGCAGCGGCGCGCCCTCGTTGACGATCTTGTAGACCGGGTGGACCATCTCGGCGCCGAAAAAGCCGTGCCGGACTTCGCTGCGCGCACGCACGCGCGTGCCCTCGGCCAGCTGTTTCACCTGGCTGCCGTAGAAATTCATGAAGCGCAGCTGGATGTCGGACGTGTCGTCGGCGATGGTCACCAGCAGCTGGCGTCGCGGTTTATAGGCGATTTCGTTCTTCGTGACGACGCCTTCGACCTGCGACACGTGGCCGCCGCGCAGGCAGGCTTCGCGGATGGGCACGATCTGCGTCTCGTCCTCGTAGCGCATCGGCAGGTGCAGGACGAGGTCCATGTCGGTGCGCAGGCCGAGCTTGGCGAGCTTGCTTTCGATGCTTTTCGGTGCTGTCTTGGCTGCGGCTTTGGCCGCCGGTTTGGCATTCGTGGCTGGCATGGCGGTTCGTTGGCGCGTGTTGTCGGCTTATCAGGATTTGGGCATAACGGTTATGGCCTGCGCCCTCCAGCCGGAATCCGGGTGTAAAATAATGGGTTCGCCGCACGCTGTAGCCCATATTGTAAGGCGCCACGCCGAGTTTTTCCCAGATGAGCAAAACGTACTCCCTCTCCGATTTCGATTTCGACCTCCCGCCCGAGCGCATCGCCCAGGTGCCGCTGCCCGACCGCAGCGCGTCGCGCCTGCTCCAGCTGGACGGCGACCGCATCACCGACCGTCATTTCTCCGACATCGTCGACCAATTGCAGGCCGGCGACACGCTCGTGATGAACGACACCCGGGTGCTGAAGGCGCGCTTCTTCGGCCAGAAGGACACGGGCGGCCAGGTCGAGGTGCTCGTCGAGCGCGTACTGGACCCGCGCACGGTGCTCGCGCAGGTGCGCGCATCGAAGTCGCCGAAGCCCGGTTCGCGCATCCGCCTGGCCGATGCGTTCGAGGTCGGCGTCGGCGAGCGCGCCGGCGAATTCTTTACGCTGCACTTCGACGGCGACGTGTTCGACCTGATCGAAGCCCACGGCCGCCTGCCGCTGCCGCCGTACATCGAGCACGACGCCGATGACTTCGACGAGCAGCGTTACCAGACCGTCTACTCGAAGGAGCCGGGCGCCGTCGCCGCGCCGACCGCCGGCCTGCACTTCGACCAGGCGCTGCTCGACAAGGTCGCGGCCAAGGGCGTGCGCATCGCCTATGTCACGCTGCACGTGGGCGCCGGCACCTTCCAGCCCGTGCGCGTGGAAAACCTCGCGGAGCACAAGATGCACAGCGAGTGGTACACGATCCCGCAAGAGACGGTCGACGCCGTGCGCGCCGCGCGCGAAGCCGGACGCGATGTCGTCGCCGTCGGCACCACGTCGCTGCGCGCGCTGGAATCGGCGTCGCAGTCGGGCGCCCTCGTCGCGGGCAGCGGCGACACCAATCTGTTCATCACCCCGGGCTATCTGTTCAAGACGGTCACCCGGCTGATCACCAACTTCCACCTGCCCAAGTCGACGCTGATGATGCTCGTCTCGGCCTTCGCCGGCTACGAGGCGATCCGCGCCGCGTACGCGCACGCGATCGCCAGCGAATACCGCTTCTTCAGCTATGGCGATGCGATGCTCTTGACGACGCATTCGCGCGCGGTCGCGGCAACGAACTGAAATTTCACATGCTCGAATTCACCCTCCTCAAGAAAGACACGAGCGGCCTCTCGCACGCCCGCCGCGGCCGTTTGAAACTGAACCACGGCACCATCGAGACGCCGATCTTCATGCCCGTCGGGACCTATGGCTCCGTCAAGGCGATGGCGCCGAACGAGCTGAAGGAAGTGGGCTCGCAGATCATCCTCGGCAATACCTTCCACCTGTGGCTGCGCCCGGGCACGGACGTCATGGACAAGTTCGGCGGCCTGCACGGCTTCATGGGCTGGGACAAGCCGATCCTGACCGATTCCGGCGGCTTCCAGGTGTTTTCGCTGGGTGCGATGCGCAAGATCACGGAAGAGGGCGTGAAGTTCGCGTCGCCGATCGACGGCTCGCGCCTGTTCCTGTCGCCCGAAATCTCGATGCAGATCCAGCGCTCGCTGAACTCCGACATCGTCATGCAGTTCGACGAGTGCACGCCGTACGAGATCGACGGCCGTCCGGCCACGGCGGAAGAGGCGGCGAAGTCGATGCGCATGTCGCTGCGCTGGGCCCAGCGCTCGATGAACGAATTCAAGCAGGGCGAGAACCCGAACGCGCTGTTCGGCATCGTCCAGGGCGGCATGTACGAGCGCCTGCGCGACGAATCGCTGGCGGGCCTGGAAGAGATCGACTTCCCGGGCCTGGCCATCGGCGGCCTGTCGGTGGGCGAGCCGAAGGAAGACATGATGCGCGTGCTGCAGCACATCGGCCCGCGCCTGCCGGACAACAAGCCGCACTACCTGATGGGCGTCGGCACGCCGGAAGACCTGGTGGAGGGCGTGGCGAACGGCGTCGACATGTTCGACTGCGTGATGCCGACCCGGAACGCCCGCAACGGCTGGCTGTTCACCCGCTTCGGCGACCTCAAGATCAAGAATGCCCGCTACAAGGACGATCAGGCGCCGCTGGACGAGACCTGTTCCTGCTACTGCTGCAAGAATTTTTCGCGCGCCTATCTGCACCACCTGCACCGGTCCAAGGAGATCCTGGGGGCGCGGCTGAATACCATCCACAACCTGCATTACTACCTGAACCTCATGCAGGAGATCCGCGATGCGATCGATGGCGATCGCTTCCACGCGTTCCGCTTGCAGTTCAACGCGGACCGCGCGCGGGGTGTCTGATTTCCCGGCTGCGTTGTCATGGCCGTAGCGTGGAGACCCGTGCCCACCATGACGTCGCGTTGACGCATGCGGTTCGTGGACACGGGGTGCCCACCCAACGGTCATCGATGTTCGAGCCGCATGCGATTGGCCGGCACGGGGTGCCCGCCCCGGCGATATGCGACCCACATATCGTCGGCGATGCCGTCAAATTAAATTTCCGATAACGTCTTGCATTCGGGCATCCTAGGCCCACATGGCCGGAAACTGGCTGTTGACAGTTTGCCGGTGCTAGAATACAGCGCTTGTTTTTTCACATTTATACAATCGGAGTCCTTGTGTTCATTTCCAACGCGTACGCGCAAACCGCCGGTGCAGCCGAACCGGGTCTGATGGGTAACCTCACCACGTTCGCCCCGCTGGTCCTGATGTTCGTGGTCATGTACTTCCTCATGATCCGTCCGCAGCAGAAACGCCAGAAAGAGCTGAAATCCATGATGGAAGCGCTGGCCAAGGGCGACGAAGTGATCACCGCCGGCGGCATGCTGGGCCGCGTGACCCGCGTCACCGATACCTATGTGACGGTCGAAGTGGCGGCCGGTACCGAAGTCGTGGTGCAAAAGAACGCCGTGACTGCGCTGCTGCCCAAGGGCACGCTGAAGTCCCTGTAATCCCGCCGCGGCTTCGCGCCGCGCTTCCCGCCCGATCCTGAACGCTGGAACATCATGAATCGTTACCCCCTCTGGAAATACATACTGATCCTTGTGGCAGTGCTGCTCGGCCTGCTGTACACGGCGCCCAACTATTTCGCCGATTCGCCCGCATTGCAGGTGACGACGTCCAAGGCGACAGTCAAGATCAACAGCGACACGGCCAGCAAGGTTGCCGACACGCTCAAGAGCGAAGGTATTCCCACCGACGGCGTGGCGCTGGAAGGTGCGGGGGACAGGAGCGCCGTGCGTGCACGCTTCGCGACCCCCGACATCCAGTTCAAGGCCAAGGCGGCGCTCGAGCGCGACCTGAACCGTGACCCGACCGACCCCGACTACATCGTCACCGTCAACCTGGTCAAGAACACGCCGGCCTGGATGCAGGCCTTGAACGCCAAGCCGCTGAACCTCGGCCTCGACTTGCGCGGCGGCGTGCATTTCCTGCTGCAGGTGGACGCCAGGGCCGTGCAGGAAACGCGCATCAAGAACGTCCTGACCAGCATCCGCACCGAACTGCGCGAAAAGAACATCCGCCACGCGGGAATCGAACGCATCGGCAACAACGTCGAGATCAAGTTCCGCGACGAAGCCACCCGCACCCAGGCGCGCAACCTACTGGCCAGCCAGAATGCCGACCTGGCGTTTTCGGAAGCCGCCGACGGCACCGACCTCAAGCTGATCGTCACCCTCAAGCCGGAAGCGCTGCAACACGCGGTGGAAGAGGGCGTCAAGCAGAACATCAGCGCACTGGGCAAACGCATCAATGAACTGGGCGTGAGCGAGCCGGTCATCCAGCAACAGGGCCGCGACCGTATTGTCGTCCAGCTGCCGGGCGTGCAGGACGTCGCCCACGCGAAGGACATCATCGGCCGCACCGCCACGCTGGAATTCCGCATGGTCGACGAGACCGTCACCCCGGGTACCGAGACGAGCGCCGCGATCCCGCTGAACTCGGAACTGTTCACCGAAGGTCCGGGCGCGCCGGTTGTCGTGTCGAAGGACGTCACCCTGACGGGCGACTCCATCACCAGCGCCGTGGCCGGCTTTGACCAGAACCAGCGTCCGTCCATCAACATCGACCTGAACAGCGACGGCGGCCGCAAGATGCGCGAAGCGACCCGTACCCGCGTCGGCAAGCGCATGGCCGTGCTGCTCAAGGAAAAGGGCAAGTACACCGTGCTGCAGGCGCCGACGATCCAGAGCGAGCTGGGTTCGCACTTCCAGACCACCGGCATGCGCAGCCCGCAGGAAGCCGCCGAGCTGGCGCTGCTGCTGCGCTCCGGCGCGCTGTCGGCACCGATGGAATTCGTCGAGGAACGCGTCGTCGGCCCGCAACTGGGTGCCGAAAACATCGCCAAGGGCCTGCATTCGACGCTGTGGGGCTTCGTGGCGATCGCCATCTTCATGATGATCTACTACCAGCTGTTCGGCTTCTTCAGCGTCATCGCACTGGCCTGCAACCTGCTGTTCCTGCTGGCCCTGCTGTCGATGCTGGGTGCGACCCTGACCCTGCCAGGCATCGCGGCAATCGCGCTGGCGCTCGGCATGGCGATCGACGCCAACGTGCTGATCAATGAGCGCATCCGCGAGGAACTGCGTGCGGGCAATACTCCGCAGGCGTCGATCTCGGCCGGTTTCAGCCACGCCTGGGCCACCATCCTCGACTCGAACGTGACGACCCTCATCGTCGGCCTGGCGCTGCTGGTGTTCGGCTCGGGCCCCGTGCGCGGCTTCGCCGTCGTCCACTGCCTCGGCATCCTGACGTCGATGTTCTCGGCCGTGTTCCTGTCGCGCGGCGTCGTGAACCTGTGGTACGGCCGCCAGAAGAAACTCGGCAAGATCGCCATCGGTACCGTCTGGAACGGCGGCGCGGCAACCGCGGGCGCCAAGCCGGCCGTCAAGAAATAAGGAGCGCGTAGAACATGGAATTTTTCAAGATTAAACGGGACATCCCGTTCATGCGCCACGCGTTGATCTTCAACGTGATCTCGGCGCTGACCTTCGTCGCCGCGGTGTTCTTCCTGGTGACCAAGCACCTGAACTTCTCGGTCGAGTTCACGGGCGGCACAGTGATGGAACTGCGCTACCCGCACGCGGCCGACCAGGAAAAGATCCGCCGCAACCTGGAAAAGCTGGGCTACGAGCAGCCGGAAGTGGTCCCGTTCGGCACCGCGCAGGACGTCATGCTGCGCCTGCCGATCCGCAAGGACGTGCCTGGTTCGGGCACGTCGGCCACGGTGTTCAACACGCTGTGCGGGGCGGAATCCGGTACGCCGAAGCAAGTGGAGCAGATTACCGCCAAGGGTGAGACCGTTGCCCATACGAGCTGCGTGAATGCGGCGGGCGCGGAGGTGCTGAGCCAGCAGCGCGTGGAATTCGTCGGTCCGCAGGTCGGCGACGAGCTGGCGCAGAACGGCCTGAACGCGCTGGTCATGGTCGTGATCGGCGTGATGATCTACCTGGCCGTGCGCTTCGAATGGAAATTCGCGGTGGCGGCGATCATCGCCAACCTGCACGACGTCGTGATCATCCTGGGCTTCTTCGCGTTCTTCCAGTGGGAATTCTCGCTGACCGTGCTGGCCGCCGTGCTGGCGGTGCTGGGCTACTCCGTGAACGAATCGGTCGTGATCTTCGACCGGATCCGCGAGACCTTCCGCAAGGAGCGCAAGCTGTCCGTGACCCAGGTCATCGACCACGCGATCACGAGCACGATCTCGCGTACGATCATCACCCACGGCTGTACCGAGATGATGGTCCTGTCGATGCTGTTCTTCGGCGGCGAGACGCTGCACTACTTCGCGGTCGCGCTGACCATCGGTATCCTGTTTGGTATTTATTCGTCCGTGTTCGTGGCGGCCGCCATCGCCATGTGGCTGGGCGTCAAGCGTGAGGACCTGATCAAGCCGATCAAGGCGAAGGACGAGACGGACGGCGCCGTCGTGTAATCACGATCGTTGCCCCGATAAAGCCGCCCCGGCCTGGCCGCGGCGGCTTTTGTTTTTATGGGGCGGATCAATACCGCATCGCTTTGATATAAAAGATTTTTCTTTGTGTGAAACAGCGCACAGAGCGTTCACTTAAGGCTGCCTTACTATGAACTCGTCTCTTTCAGGACATCCCTAGTTTTGGACTTCACCCGCTCCCGCAAGGAGCGGGTTTTTTTTTGCCTGTCGCCCTGCCTGCATAGGCTTTTTTACAGATGAGCAGGAAGATTTAACAAAATGTGAGTCACCGCACAGAGTGCAGAGGTGGCGGGAACTAAGATGGACTCGTCTCTTTCAGGACATCCCTAGTTTTGGACTTGGCCCGCTCTTCGGAGCGGGCGTTTTTTTGGGCTGTGTTCGCGATATTTAGGTAAACGGGCGCAGCCGCCTTAGCCGAGCCGGGCCGCAGCGCACAGCAGGTGCGCGGGTGTCGTCAGGCGCCGCGCATCCAACAGCCGTTGCCAGCCCGAATAATTGATGAGGTAGCGGCTCGCGACACCGCGAAACCGCACCAGCCAGCTCTTGAAGCGGCTGTGCCAGCCGTTGACGTTCTGGATGTGGATGGCGCCGCGCGCCCGGATGCCGGCCTTCACGTTCACGGCCTCGTGCGTGACGCCCGCTTGTTCGGCAAAACGGCGATACGCGACGGCCCCGTCGCTGATCAGCAGCACGTCGGCCGGCAAGACCGGCTTGAGGCACGCATGCAATTGCGCGACGGTCACTTGTCCGCGGCCTGTGTGAAAGTCCAGCGTCTGCCCGCTGCGGTCGCGCGCGATGAGCAGGCAGTCGTGTTCCCGATTGATCCCGCGCCGCGTGGCCACGCCGCCGCGCTTTCTCGGCGGTCGTGTCAGGTTGCGCGAGCCCTTTTGCGATTCGAGACGATAGGTCTCGTCCGCCTCGACGATCGCCGATAACGTCGCCGGACGGTCGCGCATCGCGCCGGGCACGAACCGGTGGCGCCACCTGAAACTTGTCGTGCGATGCACGCCTGTCACGCGCGCGGCGTCGCGCACCGTGCGCGATTCGAGGATGGATTGCAGGAACGGCAGCCAGCACTCCTTTTTGCGCAGCCGTGCGAGTGGTGTGCCGGTCAGCGCGTTATAGCTGCGTCCACAGGCGAGGCAGCGAAAGCGCTGCAGGCCGCTCGCCTGGCCGCAGCGGTGTACGCGGCCACAGCCGCAGCGCGGGCATGGCCGGCCTCTGGCGGCCTGTTCGATCAGCGCGATGCATTCCGCCGGGTGCGCGAGGCCGGCGATCCATTCGCGCAGCCGGACCAGGTCGGAAGCCGACAGCTGTACCGCCGACAACTTGGCGAACACTTCGTCGAACGTCAGGCTGCGCATCGTCACTCCTCATGAGTTAACTCGACGATGCGTATGACCGTTGCAACTGGATTCAGTTCACATAACTAACGCGAACACAGCCCAAAAAAAACGTCGCCCCTGCTTGCGCAGAGACGACGTCCGGTGCAGCAGACCCGTTGCCGGGTCCGGGGAGGGGAATCAGAAACCGTATTTCAGGCCGACGGTGTACACGTCGGCCTTGGCGCCGAACGCCTTGTCCTTGCCATAGCGCTCGTATTCCGCGTTCACGGCGAGCTTCTCGTTCAGCTTGTATTCGACGCCGACGCCGCCATACAGGCCGGTGTCGTAGTCGTTGACGTGCGTGCCCAGGCCGTTGTCGAACTTGCGTTCGTTGTAGGCCACGCCCAGCTTGCCGTAGCCGGAGAAGCGGTCGCCGAGCGGCACCGTGTACTTGCCGGCGACATACGTGCCGGAACCCTTGACGTTGCCGGCGCCGTTGTTTTCCTTGCCGAAGTCCGTGTAGCCGGCTTCCACGCCCCAGTTCTGGTCGACATCGTAGCCGCCGTAGACCTTGGCGCCGGTCTTGTAGCTGTCCGTGGTCTGGTTGTCGGCCGTGGCCGCGCCCACGCCGATGTAGGCGTGCGGCGTCGTGGTCTGGGCCTGGGCGGCGCCGGCGACGGCGGAAGTGGCGAGCAATGCGAGCAGCAGTTTCTTCATGGTTCACTCCTTAGTGTTCTCGGGCTCGCGATTCGTCGTGAATCGCAATATGGCCAAGATAGCACCGTGTTTCCCTAAGAGAAGTTCTCAATCGGTAAGGAGTGTAACAAGATGAAAGTAAGTGACTGAAAAGTCACATATGTACGAAATGACGCCGGCCGCGCAAGGGCGGCCGGCCGACGAGCAGGTAAAGGAGGAATTCAGGCCAGTGCGGCCGTCAGGCTTTTCACTTCATCCTCCGATTCCTGGAGGATGGTGCTCAAGGTGCCTTCGCCCACGGCGAAGTCGATGGTGGCGCCGACCTGCACGCCGGGAATGCCTGGATCGCGTTCCAGCAGGGGCGACGGGACGGGCGCCAGGTCGTTCGCCAGCAGCAGCGTGTCGCCCAGGGTTTCCGGCGGCAGGGCGCGCATGCCGTTCCACAGCGCTTCGATGGCGCCCATCACGGGTGCCGGCACGCCCAGCTTGAGCAGGACGCCGCGGCCGATGGCCGTCTCGCCATGCTCGATCCATTCGTCGGCGCCGCCGTCCAGCAGGCCCGGGAACTCGGGCGCGCGCGACAGCAGATAAAAGCCGCCGACCTCGTGCACGATGCCGGCGAACATCGCCGTTTCCGGATCGACGAACGAGACGCGCCGCGCGATCACCTGCGACAGCGCGGCCACGTGGGTCGAGTGCAGCCACAGCTGGTCGGCTTTGGCGCGCAGCACCGGGTCGTGGATTTCGCTGGCCAACTGGCGCACGATGACGGCCGCGGCCAGCGCGCCCAGCGTGCGGAAGCCCACGCGCGCTACGGCTGCCTTGACGTTGGTGACGTCGTTGCCGAAGCGGTTATAGGCGGCCGAGTTGGCGATGGCGACGGTGCGCGCGGCCAGCAGCGGCTCCGTCTGCACGAGGCGCGCCGCTTCGTCGATGTGGCATGCCGGGTCGGCCAGCGCGCGTTGCAGCTTCAGCGTCGCGTCGACATGGGTCGGGAAGTGGAGGTCGCCGCGCCCGGCTTGCGCGGCAATGCTCTTGAGGGCGTCGATTCTGTCCATGGGAAAAAATTATACCCCCGGGCAGCTCGTCAGGGCTCGCTGAAAATGGCGTCGCAACCGTCTTTCTGTTCCTCGGTGTCCTGCAGCTCGTCGACGAGGCCGAGGTCGAACAGCTCCTCGACCGCGTTCATGAAGCTGTTCAGGGTGGCGGCGCCGATCAGGCGGTAGATCTCGCCGGCGTCGTTGCGCACCCCGATCAGCATCGGCTCGTCGCGGACTTCCGCGGGCGGGGCCACGTCGAGCAGCAGGTTGCCGATGATGTGTTTGTCGAAATGAGGGGGCTTTTTGCCTTCGAGCAGTGCAGTCTTCATGTCATCCTTCGTCGGCGGGGACATGCCCCGCGCGGTGTTCGCCAGGCGCCGGCGCCGCCAGGTCCGGCGCGTCGAGCCGGGTGCGCAGGCGGCGCAACGCATGGTCCAGTTGTTCGAAATCGCCGTCGCCATAATCGGCGAACAGCTGCTTGCCGTGCGCGACCACGGCCGGAAACACATTATGGAACAGGGCGTCCCCGGCCGCCGTCAGGCACACGCGGAACGAGCGCCTGTCGTCGCATTTGCGCACGCGTTCCACGAGACCCTTCTGTTCGAGGCGGTCGATGACGCCGGTCAGCGTGCCCTTCGTGATCAGGGTCCGCTCGCCCAGTTCCTTGTAGGTCATGCCGGGCGTGTTGCCGAGGGTGGCGATGATGTCGAATTGCGGATGCGTCAGCCCATGCCGGCGCACCGGTTCGGCGACGAAGCGCTCGAACCCTTGCAGGCATTCGGCCAGCAGGCGCACACTCTTCAGATATCGTTCACCCATGAAACGATTATAGCCGCCAGCGCGGGCAGGCCCCAGCGCTTCGCGTTTTGCGTTCGGCCCCGTTACCATAGCAATCTTGCCAGACAACATTGAACGCTTCATGACCCAGCATCTGCGCGGCATCCTTGCCCTCGTCGTCGTCGTCCTCGTATGGGGAACGACGTTCCCCGCGATGAAGGAATTGACCGCCTATTTTTCTCCCGTCTGGATCATCCTGACCCGCTTCGTTATCGCGGCGTTGTTATTGTCGCCCTTCCTGTGGCGCGCACGGCGCACCGACCTAGCGCTGGGCGCGACGCTCGGCGTGCTGCTGTTCTTCTGCTACCTGTTCCAGGTGGAGGGGCTGGCGCTGACGACGTCCAACCGCAACGCCTTCATCTGCGGCCTGAACGTGCTCGTCGTGCCGCTGCTGGGGCTGATGAAAGGGCGCCTGCCGGAGCGCCGCATCGTCGCCGCGCTGCTGCTCGCGGTGCTGGGCCTGGTCTCGCTGTGCTGGGACGGCGGTGGCGGCTGGGGCCGCGGCGACACGCTCGCGCTGCTGGCCGCGCTCACGTTCGGCACCTATATCAAGGTCATGGAAACCTACACGCGCCGCGCGACCCGGCTGATGAGCGTGACGGCCGCGCAGATCGGCACGGTCGCCGTGTGCGCCGCGCTGTGGCTGTTCGTGCGCGAGGTGCCGCACGGCGCCGTCGGCATGGAAGAGGCCGCGAACTACTGGACCTACATCGGCCACGGCCTCGCGCGTTATTCTCCGAATTTCGCTTATCTGGGCGTGCTGTGCACGGCCGCCATCATCTCGATGCAGGCCTGGGGCCAGGCGCGCACGAGCGCCAACGAGGCGGCCGTCATCTATGCGTTCGAGCCCGGCGGCGCCGCGTTCTTCGCGTATTTCTGGCTGGGCGAGGCGATGGGCGGTCGCGGCTGGCTCGGCGCGGCATTGTTGATCTCCGGTATGATAGTCAGTCAATGGAATGCCGAAAGCCGGCCGGCCGCCGCGCTCGCCCCGAGTAATGACCCCTGTTCGTTTCGATGCAGCATCTTGAACTGTCCCGCCTCGCGCAGGAGGCGCCGCTGCGCGTGCTGCTCGTGCACGCCGGCGAGCCGGATGCGCTGACGTGGTCCGGCCTCGTGCAGCCGCTGCGCCTGGCGGCCAAGGTGCTGGGCCCGGGGCGCCTGCACGTGGACGTGCGCAGTCCGGACAAATTCACGGCCGACCAGCGCCTGTGGCACCTCGTGCTGCTCGTGGCGGACGAATCCGAGGCCGGGCTGCGTCCCGCCAACCTGCGCGCCCTCGTCGCGCGCTGCCGCGCGGCGCCGGTCTGGGGCGGCGTCGGCGCCGGCGTGCTGTGGCTCGCGGAGGCGGGCGCGCTGAACGGCGCGCGGGCCGCGCTGCCGTGGTCGCTGTATCCGGACGTCGACATGCGCGCCGACCAGGCCCTGTTGAGCCCGCACCTGTACGAGATCGACGGCGCCCGCATCACCTGTTGCGGCGGCGCGGCCAGCATCGACTTCGCGCTCACGCTCGTCGACACGCTGTTCGGCGCGACGGTCCAGGCCCAGGTCAAGGAAATCCTGTGCGTCGACCGCGTGCGCGGCCCGGACGAGCGCCAGCGCGTGGCGCTGCAGGCCCGTTTCGGCGTGCTGCAGCCCAAGCTGACGGAGGCCGTCACCCTGATGGAAGCGAACATCGAGGAACCGCTGTCGACCGACGACATCGCCCAGCTGGCGGGCGTGTCGCGCCGCCAGCTGGAACGCCTGTTCAAGCAATACCTGGGCAGCCTGCCGTCGCGCTACTACCTCGAACTGCGCCTGCAGCGCGCCCGCCAGCTGCTGCGCGACACCAACCACTCCATCGTGCAGGTGGGCCTGATGTGCGGCTTCTCGTCCGGCTCCCACTTCTCCACCGCCTTCGGCGCCCTGTTCGGCAATACCCCCCGCGAAGAGCGCCAGCGCAAGCTGAGCCAGTAACCGGGGTCAGAACCGGGGTCAGAGCCCGATTTTTGGCAATTTCTTGCCGCAAAATATTGAAATTTCGACATTTCCAGAAATCGGGCTCTGACCCTAATGCCGTTAAGTTAAGGCCCAAAAGACCGCTCCGACTAACATCTGAGTGGCCTTTTCAAGGGCTTCGCGCGGACCTTACCGATCCTAAACTGGCTGAAATCACGCTTAACTTAACGGCATTAGGCTCTGACCCCGGTTTTTTGTTGCTCGTCCAAAAATGAAAATGCCTGTCGCAGTTTGGAAAGAACGGCAAGGTTTGGCTTCTCTATAATGAGTCGCTCGGCGCGGCTGCTGGAGTCCGCGCAACCTTTACTTGGATGAGGAAAACGTCATGAATGCTAAGCTCGAATCGGGTGTCACCACGCGGCCTGTCACACGCCAGACTTTCGACGAGGTGCTCGTACCGACCTATGCGCCGGCCGCGATGGTCCCGGTGCGCGCTTCGGGCCTGGACGTCTGGGACCAGGAAGGCAAGCATTACCTCGACTTCACCTCCGGCATCGCCGTATCGAGCCTGGGTCACTGCAACCCGGTGCTGGTCGACGCGATGACCCGCCAGATCAACACGCTGTGGCACCTCGGTAACGGCTACACGAACGAACCCGTGCTGCGCCTGGGCGCCGCGCTGACGGAAGCGACGTTCGCCGACCGCGCATTCTTCTGCAACTCCGGCGCGGAAGCCAACGAAGCCGCCTTGAAGCTGGCGCGCAAATACGCGCACGACAAGTTCGGCCCGCACAAGTCGCGCATCGTGTCGTGCTATTCCTCGTTCCACGGCCGCACGCTGTTCACCGTGTCGGTCGGCGGCCAGTCGAAATACACCGAAGGCTTCGAGCCGCTGCCGCCGGAAATCAACCATATCAACTACAACGACATCGCCTCCGCACGCGCGGCCATCGGCGACGACGTGGCGGCCGTCATCGTCGAGCCGATCCAGGGCGAGGGCGGTGTGATCCCGGGCGACATCGAGTTCCTGAAAACGCTGCGCGAACTGTGCGACAAGACCGGCGCGCTGCTCGTGTTCGACGAAGTGCAGTCGGGCGTGGGCCGCACCGGCGCGCTGTACGACTACATGAACGTGGGCGTGACCCCGGACATCCTGACGTCGGCCAAGGCCCTGGGCAACGGCTACCCGATCGGCGCCATGCTGACGACGAACGAGATCGGCCAGCACCTGTCGGTCGGCACGCACGGCACGACGTACGGCGGCAACCCGCTGGCGACCACCGTCGCGCTGAACGTGATCGAGCAGGTCAACCAGCCGGCGTTCCTGGCGCGCGTGCGCGAAGCCAGCGCAAAAATCTTCGCCAATCTGGAGACGCTGGCAACCGATTATCCGCAGCTGTTCACCAGGCCGCGCGGCAAGGGCCTGCTCATCGGCCTGCCGATGGCCGACGCGAACAAGGGGCGCGCCAAGGACTACACCAAGACCGCGGAAAAACTCGGCCTGATGCTGCTGATCGCCGGTCCGGACGTCGTGCGTCTCGCGCCCGCGCTGGTCGTCTCGGACGAGCAGATCGCCGAAGCGGATCGCCTCATGCGCCAGGCCGCCGACGCGTTCCTCGCCGGCTGACCTCCGCACCACCCGGCCGGAAAGGGGGCACCCCAGCCCGGCCGGCTTCCGTTCGTTCGATGCCTTTGTCGGGAGTTTCCATGTATGTAGTCCGTCCGGTAGAACCAGCGGATGTCGGCGCCCTCGAGACGCTGCTCGCCGCGTCCACGCCGGGAGTGCACACCCTGCCGCGCACGCGCGAAAAGATCGCCGCGTTCGTGGAGCGTTCGGTGGCGTCGTTCGCCGCCCACGTCGACATCCCCAGCGAAGAGTCCTACCTGTTCGTGCTCGAGGACGTCGAGTCCCGCGAGCTGGCCGGCACCGCCGCGATCCACGCGTCGGCCGGCTCCAACGGCACCTATTTCGCGTTCCGCAACGATGTGATCCAGCAGGTCTCGCGCGACCTGAACATCAGCCACAGCGTGCACGCGCTGACCTTGTGCTCGGAGCTGACGGCGTATTCGCAGCTGTCCGGCTTTTATATCCGCGACCGCGACACCGCCCGGCGCGAAGCGGCGCTGCTGTCGCGTGCCCGCCTGCTGTATGCCGTGCTCGCGCCGCACCGCTTCGGCGACCGCTTCTTCGTGCCGCTGGCCGGCGTCACCGACGACGCGGGCCAGTCGCCGTTCTGGGATGCGCTGGGCCGCAAGTTCTTCAAGATGGATTTCCTCGACGCCGAACGCACGATCGGCGGCGCCCGCAACCGCACCCTGATCGTCGAGCTGATGCCGCACTACCCCGTCTACGTGCCGCTGCTGCCCGGCCCCGCGCAGGCCGTGATGGGCCAGATCCACCCGAGCGGCGAGCCCGCGTTCGACCTGCTGACGGAAGAGGGCTTCGAGGCCGACGAATACATCGACATCTTCGACGGCGGCCCGATCCTGCAGGCGCACAAGCACGCGCTGCACTCGTTCTCCGGGTCGATGGTGAGGAAGGTCGCGAACGCCGAACTGCAGCCGCCCACGCGCGGCGGCAAGGCCGCGATGGTGAATTACGCGGTGGCCAGCAGCGAGCGCAAATTCCGCGCGGTCGTGCTGCCGTGCGACCCGGCCGAGAGCGCCGACGCCATCTGCCTGCCGCCCGCGGCGCGCGAGGCGCTCGGTGTCGAGACCGGCGACAGTGTCATCTGCGTACGGATCTGACGCTTTGGAAAACAATGAGGAACCCATGCTCGTAATCCGCGCAATCACCCTGAACGACATCGATCCGCTGATCGAGATGGCGCGCCAGGTCGGCAGTGGCATGACCACGCTGAAGCCGGACCGCGCCATGCTGGGCGAACGCGTCGAGACCGCGGTGGCGTCGTTCGCGCAGACGATCCCGCCCGAGGAACGCGACTACATGTTCGTGATGGAAGACACGTCCAACGGCCGCCTGGCCGGCGTGTGCGCCATCAAGGCCGCCGTGGGCCTGACCGAACCGTTTTATAACTACCGCATCGGCACGCTCGTCCACTCGAGCCGCGAACTGAACGTGTTTACGCGCATGGACACGCTGTATCTGTCGAACGACCTCACGGGGTCGACGGAACTGTGTTCGCTGTTTTTGATGCCGGAATACCGCACCGGCTACAACGGCAAGTGGCTGTCGAAGAGCCGCTTCCTGTTCATGGCCCAGTTCCAGCACCTGTTCACGGAAAAGATCATCGCCGAGATGCGCGGCTACCAGGCGGAAGACGGCACGTCGCCGTTCTACGAAGGCCTGGGCCGGCATTTCTTCAAGATGGATTTCAACCACGTCGACGGCCTCACGGCGCTCGGCAAGAAATCGTTCATCGCCGAACTGATGCCGCGCCAGCCGCTGTACGTCGCGTACCTGCCGGAAGACGCGCAGGCCGTGATCGGCCAGGTGCACCGCTCCACGCTCCCCGCGCGAAAACTGCTGGAACAGGAAGGCATGCACTACGAGGGTTACGTCGACATCTTCGACGCCGGCCCCGTGCTGCAGGGCCGCGTGGCCGAACTGCGCGCCGTGCGCGACAGCGTGCTGACCGTGGCCGCGGAAGGCCAGCCGCAAGGCGAGGGCGAGGCCACGCTCGTGTCGAACACGAAGCTCGACGATTTCCGCATGGTCCTCACGCAGGCCTGCGACGGCGGCCGCAACGTGCCCCTGTCCGTGCGCGAACTCCAGCTACTGCATTGCCAGGCGGGCGATCCTGTCCGCTCGCTGACCCTCAACGTAAGGAAGAACCATGGCTAACGTATCGAATTACATCGGCGGCGCATGGCTGGCCGGCAGCGGCCCGCTGCTCGCGACGATCGACCCGTCCACCGGCCGCCAGACCTGGACCAGCAACGAATCCACGGCGGAAGACGTGGCCCGCGCCGTGCAGGCCGCCCACGCCGCCTTCGAGGGCTGGGCCCTCACGCCGCTCGAACAACGCATCGCCATCTGCCAGGGCTTCCGCGACCTGCTCAAGGAACACAACGAGGACCTGGCCGCGATCATCGCCGAGGAAGTGGGCAAGCCCTTGTGGGAAGCGCGCACGGAGGTGACGACGATGGCGAACAAGGTCGACATCTCGGTGCAGTCGCACGCCGCGCGCACGGGAGAAACGAGTGCCAAGGTCGCCGACGGCAACGCCGTGCTGCGCCACCGTCCGCACGGCGTGTTCGCGGTGTTCGGCCCGTATAACTTCCCCGGCCACCTGCCGAACGGCCACATCGTGCCGGCGCTGATCGCGGGGAACACGCTCGTGTTCAAGCCGAGCGAATACGCGCCGCGCACCGCCCTGCGTACCGTGCAGTTGTGGGAACAGGCCGGCCTGCCGCAAGGTGTGCTGAACCTCGTGAACGGCGGCCGCGCCACCGGCATCGCGCTGGGCCAGGCCGACGTC
Organism: Massilia luteola; assembly: GCF_034420155.1. NCBI lineage: Bacteria > Pseudomonadati > Pseudomonadota > Betaproteobacteria > Burkholderiales > Oxalobacteraceae > Massilia > Massilia luteola. Next base: position 136,317 of record NZ_JAXOFN010000014.1, on the reverse strand, counting down.
GACGGCATCCTGTTCACCGGCAGCAGCCAGACCGGCGCCGCGCTGCATAGACAGTTCGGCGGCCAGCCGGGCAAGATGCTGGCGCTGGAAATGGGTGGCAACAATCCGCTCGTCGTGTGGGACGTGCAAAACGTCGACGCGGCCGTGCACCACGCCGTCATGTCCGCGTTCATCTCGGCCGGCCAGCGCTGCACGTGCGCGCGCCGCCTGATCGTGCGGGACACGCCTCAAGGACAAGCCTTCATCGACCGCCTCGTGGAAGTCGCCAGCAAGCTGGCGGTCGGTCCGTCGAACGCGGAGCCGCAGCCGTTCATGGGCCCCGTCGTCTCGGCCGCCGTCGCCAAACGCCTCGTGCAGGCGCAGGCGATGATGGAAGCGCAGGGCGGCAAGGTCTTGCTGCGCATGCGTCAGCTCGATCCGGACGCGGGCTTCGTCACTGCCGGTATCGTTGACGTGACCGATGCGACGGGCATCCCCGACGAAGAGTGGTTCGGCCCGTTGCTGCAGGTGATCCGCGTGGCCGATTTCGACCGCGCCATCGACGCCGCCAACGCCACCGAATTCGGCCTCGCCGCGGCACTGCTGTCGCCGTCGGAAGACCTGTGGAAGCGCTTCGCGATCAAGGCGCGCGCGGGCGTCGTCAACTGGAACCGTCCGACGACGGGCGCCGCGAGTTCCGCGCCGTTCGGCGGCGTGGGTAAATCGGGCAACCACCGTCCGAGCGCCTATTACGCGGCCGACTATTGCGCGTACCCGGTCGCCTCGATCGAAACGGCCGAACTGGAAATGCCGGCGAAATTGTCGCCCGGCCTGACCTTCTGACACCATGCGCAACGCACGCGAATTCAACTTCGACGGCCTCGTGGGCCCGTCGCACAACTACGCCGGCCTCTCGTTCGGCAACGTGGCCTCGTTCAGCAATGTGAGGAGCGCGTCGAACCCGCGCCAGGCCGCGCTGCAGGGCCTGGCCAAGATGCGGTCCCTGGCCGCGCGCGGCTTCGCGCAAGGCTTGCTGCCGCCGCAGGCGCGTCCGAATTTCAGGCTGCTGCGCCGCCTCGGCTTTACGGGCACGGACGCCGACGTATTGGCGCAGGCGTACCGCGAATCGCCGGTGATCCTCGCCTGCGCCTACTCCGCGTCGCCGATGTGGACGGCGAACGCCGCCACCGTCAGCCCATCTGCCGACACGGCGGACGGCCGCGTGCACTTCACCGCGGCGAACCTGAACAATAAGCTGCACCGCGCGGAAGAACACGTGCAGGCCACGCGCACCTTGCGCGCCCTGTTCGCGAACACCGACCGCTTCGTCGTGCACGACCCGCTGCCGTCGACGCCGGCGTTCGGCGACGAGGGCGCCGCCAACCACACGCGCTTCGCCGGCGCCCACGGCGCGGCCGGCGTGGAATTCTTCGTGTACGGCCGCGTCGAGTTCGACCCGTCCGCACCCGCGCCGACGAAATACCCGGCACGCCAGACGCTGGAAGCCTCGCAGGCCGTCGCCCGCCTGCACGGCCTGGACGCCGCGCGCACCGTGTTCGCGGCGCAGAATCCGGCCGTGATCGACCAGGGCGTGTTTCATAACGACGTGATCGCGGTCGGCAACGGCGACGTGCTGTTCTACCACGAGCAGGCCTTCGCCGACGAAACCGCGACGCTGGAATCGCTGCGCCGCGCGCTCGGCGCCACCGGCACCGACCTGCGCGCCGTGCGCGTGGACACCAGCGTCGTGCCGGTCGCCGACGCCGTCGCCAGCTACCTGTTCAACAGCCAGCTGCTGTCGAAACCGGACGGCGGTATGGCGCTCGTCGTGCCGCACGAATGCCGCGAGGTCCCGACCGTGGCGCGCTACCTCGAGCAGCTGGTGACGAGCGGAAGGTCGGGAAACTGCGCCATCGACGAACTGATCGAATTCGACCTGCGCCAGAGCATGCGCAACGGCGGCGGCCCCGCGTGCCTGCGCCTGCGCGTCGTGCTCACGGACGAGGAAGCGGCCGCGATGCACCAGGGCGTGCTGATGACCGACGATTTATATGCGCGCCTCGTGCCGTGGGTCGAGCGTCATTACCGCGACCGCGTCGAGCCGACCGACCTGGCCGATCCGCAACTGGCCATCGAGTGCGCGGCCGCACTGGAAGACCTGGAACGCATCCTCGGCTTGCCGGGGCTGTATGATCTGTCATGATGAACGTGAACATATAAACGTAAATGTAGGGTGGGCACTCCTGTGCCCACGCATAAGGCCAACATACGGCTCGCGTCACGCGTGGGCGCGGGGCGCCCACCCTACGCAAAGAATAGTTTCCGGAACTGGAAGCACGAATCTGGACGGGACAACCCTGTCCATACAAGCCGGGAACATGTGGCCACAAGCCGTGACGAACCCGGCGCAACTATCGCTTTGGAGAAGCCAATGAACAAAGACATGCCTCACGATCTGCGCACGCAAACCCTCGCGTTGGTCAACGAGAACAAGCCGGCCGATGCCCCCGACCAGGTGGGCGCGCTGATCGGTGCCTGGATCGGCGCCCTCGACGAGGACGACCTCGCCGGCATCGACCCACGCAACCTCGCCGCCATCCTGTGGGATGCCTTCGCCCAGATGGCGCAGCGCACGACCGACGGCTGCCAGATCGCGGAGAATCGCTACACGGACGGGCGCTGCGGCATGTCGACGTCATTGCTGATCCTGAACGAGGACATGCCCTACCTCGTCGACTCGTTCGTGATGGCGCTGCGCCGCCAGCGCGTCGTCGCGTCGGGCGTATTGAATACGGTGCTGCCGGTGCGCCGCGACGCCGCCGGCCGCGTGGTCGCCGTCGGCGAAGCGGGCGCGCCGCTCGAATCGTATGTCCTGTGCCTGCTGGCCGAAGACCTGCCGCAGGACGAACTCGCCGAACTCGTCGCACGCATCCAGATGGTGGCGCGCGACGCCGCCATCGTGCACCGCGACGCGGTCGCGATGGCCGACCGCATGACGGCCGTCGCCGCCGCGGCCAGCGCGCAAGGCACGCCGGGCGGCCAGGAAGTCGCCGCGTTCCTCGACTGGGCCAAGAACGAAGGCTTCGAGCCGTTCGGCTACGCCTACTACTTCGTGAAGCCGGGCGTGCGCGAGCTGGAACGCGACATCCCGAGCCGCATCGGCGTCCTGCAGGACACGGCGCATCCCGTGTACGGCACCTGCCTGCAGAACATCCCGGGCGACTTCGAGATCCTGTCCAAGCGCGACGACACGCTGTCGATCGTGAAGGCCGACGTGGCCGGCACGCTGCACCGCGACCAGCCGCTGGACTTCATCGGCGTGCGCGACACCGACACGCAGGGCAACACGATCGGCGAACACTGCTTCGTCGGCCTGTTCACCCGCGCCGCCACCTCGACCCCGCTGGCGCGCCTGCCGTTCGCGCGCGGCCGCGTGGCGAAAGTGCTGTCCATCGCCGGCGTGCGCCAGGAAGGCTTCCGCGCCGAGAAATTCCTCGAGATCCTGGAATCGCTGCCGCGCACGGAAGCGCTGGAAGCGGACCCCGAATGGCTCGCCCAGGTGTGCAGCTCCGTCGTCTCGCTGTACAAGCAGCCGCGCGCGAAAGTGTTCGCCCGCCGCGACGTGTACCAGCGCCACCTGAACGTCCTCGTCTACCTGCCGCGCGAGCGCTACAGCGCCGCCGTCGTCGCGGCGCTGGCGCAGGCGCTGAAGGACAGCTCGGGCGCCGTCGACGTGCGCACGCAGACCCTCGTCGCCGATGGTCCGCTGGCCCGCGTCTACCTGATCGCGCAAGCCGCGCGCTATCCGCTCGACCTGGAAACCGACATCCAGAAACCGCTGCTGTCCGTGCTGGACGGCTGGCATGACCGCTACACCGCGCTGACCGACACGGTCGAAGACGTCCCGACCCGCAACGCGCTGCGCAAGATCCTGCCCACGCTGCCCGTGAACTACGTGGCCGCGACGGCGCCGGAAATCGCCTTCCGCGACGTCGGCGCGATCATCGCGAACGGCCAGCAGGGCCACGTGTCGGTCCGCATCGAGACGGATGAAGCGGGCGTCACGTCGCTGCGCCTGTACTCGACGGGCACGATGCCGTCGCTGTCGCGCATCCTGCCGGCGCTGCAGAACGCCGGCGTCGCCATCGACCGCGAACAGAGCTTCTGGATCGACACGGCCGACGGCACCCGCCGCTACATCACGAGCCTGATCGTCGACGCGGATTCCGCCGCCAAGCTGGCGAAACCGGGCGTCGTCGACGTGGCCGACGAACTGTTCGCCGCGCTGTTCAACGACGAAGCCGAGGACGGCCGCCTGAACGGTCTCACGATCGAAGGCGGCCTGTCGATGCGCGAGGTGCAGCTGGTGCGCGCCTACATCAGCTACTGGCGCCAGGCCGGCAGCAAGTTCTCGACCCGCTACATGGCCGAGACGCTGCGCCCGCGCGCGGCGCTCGTCAAGGAACTCGTGGAAGGCTTCGCGCTGCGTTTCGATCCGGCCTTGTCGGACGAGGAACGCGCAGCGGGCGACGCCAAGCTGGTCGCGCTGAAGGCCGACCTGGCCACCGTCAACCACGCCGACACCGAGGAAATCATGGCCGCGCTGGTCGACCTCGTGATGGCGACCGTGCGCACCAACTACTTCCAGGGGACGGCCGAAAATCGCGGCGACAAGATCATCTTCAAGTTCGACACGAGCCACCTGGCGCTGGTGCCGGAACCGCGTCCGTTCCGCGAGATCTACGTGTTCTCGCGCCGCTTCGAAGGCCTGCACCTGCGCGGCGGCCCGGTCGCCCGCGGTGGCCTGCGCTGGTCCGATCGCATGGAAGACTACCGCACCGAAGTGCTGGGCCTCGTGAAGGCGCAGATGGTCAAGAACGCCGTCATCGTGCCGGCCGGCTCGAAGGGCGGTTTCGTGTGCAAGCAGATGCCGAAGGATGCCGCGCGTGACGTCGTCGCGGCCGAGGGCGAAGCCGTCTATCGCCTGTTCATCGCGAGCCTGCTGGAAATGACGGACAACCGCGTGCGCGGCGAGATCGTACCCCCTGGCGACACCGTGCGCTACGACCAGGACGACCCGTACCTCGTGGTGGCCGCCGACAAGGGCACCGCGACCTTCTCCGACATCGCCAACAGCATCGCCGTCTCGCGCGGCTTCTGGCTCGGCGACGCGTTCGCGTCGGGCGGTTCGAACGGCTACGACCACAAGAAGATGGGCATCACGGCGAAGGGCGCGTTCGAAGCGGTGAAGCGCCACTTCTACGAGATGGGCCACGACATGAACACGACCCCGGTGACGATGGTCGGCGTGGGCGACATGTCGGGCGACGTGTTCGGCAACGGCGCGCTGCTGTCGCGCCAGCTGAAAGTGCTGGCTGCGTTCGACCACCGCCACATCTTCCTCGACCCGAATCCGGACGTCGTCGTCTCGTTCAACGAGCGCAAGCGCATGTTCGCGCTGCCGCGTTCCTCGTGGGAGGACTACGACAAGGACCTGATCTCGGAAGGCGGCGGCGTGTTCCCGCGCACCGCCCGCCACATCGAGCTGTCGCCGCAGGTGCGCGAGGCGCTGGCCATCGAAGAGACGTCGCTCACGCCGGAAGAACTGATGCACCGTATCCTGCTGGCACCGGTCGACCTGTTCTACAACGGCGGCATCGGCACCTACATCAAGGCCTCCACGGAGACCCACGCGCAGGTCAAGGACCGCGCCAACGACAACATCCGCGTCAACGGCAACGAGCTGCGCGTGAAGGTCGTGGCGGAAGGCGGCAACCTGGGCGCGACCCAGGCCGGCCGTATCGAATTCGCGCTGGCCGGCGGCCGCATCTTCACCGATGCGATCGACAACTCGGCCGGCGTGGACTGCTCCGACCACGAAGTCAACGTCAAGATCTGGCTCGACACCGAAGTCAACGCGGGCCAGCTGGAAGAGGGCGAGCGCAACCGCCTGCTGACGGAAATGACGGGCGATATCGAGAAGCTGGTCCTGCGCGACAACACGCTGCAGACGCACCTGCTGGTGCGCGAGGCGCAGGCGCAATCGAACAGCGCCGTCGTCGACGGCTATGCCGCGCTGATCGCGAGCCTGGAGGCGGAAGGCGCCGTGTCGCGCGAGCTGGAACAGCTGCCGAGCGAGACGGAACTGCAGCGCCGCAAGGGCCTCGGCCTGGGTCTCACGACGCCGGAACTGGCCGTCGTCGTCGCCAACGTCAAGAACCGCTTCAAGCGCCTGCTGGCCGCGCTGCCGCTGACCCAGCAGCCGTGGGCCGAGACCATCCTTCGCCCGTACTTCCCGGCACAGCTGGTCGCCACGCGCGATCCGCTGGCGCATCCGCTGTCGAATGCGATCCTCGCGACCGTGCTGGCCAACGAATCCGTCAACCGCTGCGGCCCGCTGATGCTGCGCGACCTGGCGCTGGAACACCGCATCGACGACGCCGAGGTCGTGAAAGCGTGGGGCCAGGCCTGGTCCGCGCTGCACCTGGCGCCCGTGTTCGAGGCGCTCGACCATGACGCGCTGGTCGTGCCGCGCGACGTGTCGCAGACGGTCGATGCGCGCACCCGCGTGATGCTGCGCACCGTGATCGAAGGCGTGCTGTCGCTGCCGGCGGAGCAGGCCGGCGCCGGCGGCATGGAAGAGCTGTCGAACCTGTTCGCCCAGCCGGAGCAACTGCGCCAGCTGATGCCGGCGAAGTCGGATGCCGATGCGCAGGCCGGCCTGTCGTCGTCGTTCGTGCAGGCGTGGAAGGCCGTCGATACGGTCGAATCGCTGGCCGCCTTCCTGTTCGCGGCCGTGTCGGTGCAGCGTCCGCAGGGCATGTCGCTGGCCGAGTTCCTGCGCGTCGGCATGGTGCTGCGCGAGCAGGCCGGCATCGACACGCTGGAGCGCGGCCTCAAGCTGCCGGCCATCAGCAAGTCGCAGGAACAGCTGCGCAACTACGCGCTGCAGGCCCTGCGCCGCACGCAGCAACGCCTGCTGCTGGAGGTGCTGGAAGCGAGCCGCGCCACCGGCGACATGCAGGCCGCGGTGCGCGAGCTGACGGCGGCGATGGGCCTGTCCGGCGGCTACGTCCAGCCGACCGACCTGGAACAGGCGATGCTGGCCGTGTGGTCGCTGTCGGAAGGTTCGAGCCCGGACCGCATCGCAGCGGGCACCGCGGCCCTCACCGTCGCGACGCTGGCGTAACGCGATGGCGGCCGCTTCGTTCGCTCAGTTGGGTACCTTGCCGAAGGCGATCCGGGCGCTGGCCCAGGCCGACTTCGGCGAGGTCGCCGGCCGCTTCGCGGCGGCCGGTTTCATCGTCGGCCAGCCTGCGAAGGGCGTGCTGACGGTGAAGGCTGCCGCACCTACGCCGGATCGTCCCGCCGTGCTGCTGTCGGTGGGCGTGCACGGCGACGAGACGGGGCCGATCGAGATGGTGGCCTACGCCATCGAGGCGCTGTCGCGCGCGCCGCAAGAACTCGCGGTGGACCTGATGCTGTGCGTCGGGAACATCGACGCGATCGCGGCCGGCAAGCGTTTCATCGATGCGGACCTGAACCGCATGTTCCGCGACCAGCGCGGCGACCTGGCAGGCACCTTCGAGGCCGGCCGGGCCGACGCGCTGATCGCGGCGACCGCCGACTTTTTCGACGGCAGCGGCCCGCGCCGCTGGCACCTCGACCTGCACACGGCGATCCGCGGGTCGCGCTATCCCCGTTTTGCGATCGTGCCGGAATTGATCGCGGCCGAACCGCGCCGCGCGCTGATCGCGTGGCTGGGCGTCGGCGGCATCGAAGCCGTCATCATGAATCCGGCTTCCGCCGGCACGTACAGCTACTGGACGGCCGAGCGGCACGGGGCCGCGGGCACCACCGTGGAACTGGGACGCATCGGCACGCTGGGACAGAACGACCTGGCGCAGTTCGCGGCGATGGCGGACGCGCTGCGCGGCCTGCTGCGCGGTTCGACGGCGGGCGAGGGCAAGGCGCCCATCGTGTTCGATACGGCGCAGTCGATCACCAAGCTGTCCGACGCTTTTACGATGAGCTTCGGGCGCGACACTGAGAACTTCACGCCGCTCAAGAAGGGCGACGTGATCGCACGGGATGGTGATACGGTTTATACCGTTCAGCACGACGAGGAGTGTGTCGTGTTCCCGAACCCGGATGTGCGGGTCGGGCTGCGGGCGGGGATCATGGTCGTCCGCGCGGATTGATCGTGCCTGGCACCGCCGGTTGAACGCGTGGATGGCGAGCCGTCCACCCTACGGTAGGGTGGGCACCACGTGCCCACGCGTTCAACGCACGTATCCCGGTTCCCGAAAAGCGCGTTTTAACCGCGCGCGCTAGACTATCCCTTTATGCATGCATTTGGTGGGCACGGGGTGCCCACCCTACGTCAAGGGAGTGCACCACCCATGAGCAAGCTGTTCTCTCCGATCCGACTCGGCCCGCTCGAGCTGGCCAACCGGATCGCCATCGCGCCGATGTGCCAATACTCCGCCGACCGCGGCCTCGCGACCGACTGGCACATGATCCACCTCGGCCATCTCGCGCTGTCCGGCGCCGGCCTCTTGACCATCGAGGCGACGGCCGTGACGGAGGAAGGCCGCATCACCCACGCCGACCTGGGCCTGTGGTCCGACGAGCACGCGGCCGCGCTGGAGCCGGTGGTCAACGCCATGCGCAAATACGCCCCCATCAAGATCGCCATCCAGCTCGCCCACGCGGGCCGCAAGGCGTCGAGCGAGGTGCCGTGGCAGGGCGGGGCGAATATTCCGGCCGACCATGCGCACGGCTGGCAGACCGTGGCGCCGTCCGCGATGCCGCATGCGGCCGGCGAAACCGTGCCGCTGGCGCTCGATGCGGCCGGCATGCAGCGCGTGAAGGACGGCTTCGTCGCCGCCGCGCGCCGCGCCGACGCCCTGGGGCTGGACGCCATCGAACTGCACGGCGCCCACGGCTATCTGCTGCACCAGTTCCTGTCGCCGCTGTCGAACCGGCGCGACGACCGTTACGGCGGCGCGCTGGACAACCGCATGCGCTTCCCGCTCGAGGTGTTCCAGGCGGTGCGCGCCGCGGTGTCGCCCGAGATGGTCGTCGGCATGCGCATCTCGGCCAGCGACTGGGTCGAGGGCGGCTGGGACCTGGACCAGAGTCTCGTGCTGGCGAGCGAACTCGAAAAGCTCGGGTGCCAGTTCATCCACGTGTCGAGCGGCGGGGTGTCGCCGCAGCAGAAGATCCCCGTCGGCCCGGGCTACCAGATCGAATTCGCCGCCCGCATCAAGGCGCAGACGTCGATGCCGACCATCGGCGTGGGCCTGATCACGGAAGCGAAGCAGGCCGAGACCATCGTGCAGACGGGCCAGGCCGACATGGTGGCGCTGGCGCGTGCCATGCTGTACGACCCGCGCTGGCCGTGGCACGCGGCGGCGGAACTGGGGGCGACGGTCAGCGCGCCGCCGCAGTACTGGCGCTCGCAGCCGCACGAATTCAAGCAGCTGTTCGGCGACACGCGCCTGGGCCAGCGCTGACCGTCGTCCGTCGCGACCGTTCGTCCCGTCTTTTCTACCGCCTGTCGCATCCCGCGGGCAGGTGCCGGATGCCCTTGCTACAGTGGCATGGTCGGCCCTGCCGCGCCATCCACTGACAACAAGAAAAGGGACTTCATGCGTACTCCGCTCGCCATCGCCATCGCCATCACCTGCGCCGTCCTCGGCGGCTGCGCCATCATCGTCAACCCGAACGGCGATGGCGACTACCAGGTCCGCACGCCGTTCTCCAACGATTCGGTCGAAGGCAACGGCGCGTTCGCGCGCGACGAGCGCACGATCGCCACCGTGCCGGGACTGGAAGTGAACGGCACCATCACGGTCGACGTGCGCGTCGGCCCGGCCACGTCGCTGGTCGTGGAGGCGGACAGCAACCTGCTGCCGTTCATCCGCACGGAACTGCGCGGCGACCGCCTCGTCATCGAGAAGGAGCGGTCGTTCCGCACCAATCATGCCGTGCGCGTGACCTATACCGTGCCGCGCCTGACGGACGTGCGCCATAACGGTTCCGGCCACCTGACCGTGCAGGACCTGAACGGCGCGCCGCTCGTGGTGGCGGAGCAGGGCTCGGGCTCGGTGCTGCTGACGGGCCGCGTGGCCAGCCTCGATGCGGCGATGAACGGTTCGGGCAGCATTGACGCGGCGACCTTGCAGAGCGGCGGCGGCACCGTGTCCATGAGCGGTTCCGGCCGGCTGGTCGTCGGCCGCATGCAGGGCGAGCACGTGACGGCGAACCTGAACGGCTCGGGTCAGCTGCGCGTGGCGGGCGCCGTGCGCAGCCTGGCGGCGCGGTCGAACGGGTCCGGTCACCTGGACCTGGCGGACCTCGCGAGCGACCAGGCGGACCTGTCGGCGACGGGATCGGGCGGCATCACGGCGAACGTGAAGCAGTCGCTGGTCGCGCAGAACAGCGGGTCCGGCGGTATCCGCGTGTACGGGAATCCCGCGCAGCGGACCGTGCGCGGGACGCTCATCCAGGTCGTGAATTGAATGTGGTGGGATGCGTGGGCACCGAGGGTGGGTGGCGGAACGCGTGGGCACGGGGTGCCCACCCTACGCGGGTGCGTGGTGGGATGCGTGGGCACGGGGTGCCCACCCAACGAGAGCACGTAGGGTGGGCGGGGAGGTAATGCCGGGGGCATTGCCTCCGCCCACGCGTTCGACGCACGCAGGTTCAGAGCAGGTGATCCAGCAGCTCCGGCCCGAACACCTCGCGATACAGGCGCCCCGCCGGCACGCCGGCGTGCAGCAAACCGAGCCACTGCGCCTGCATGAACTTGTGCGGTCCGCACAGATACACGTTCGCGTCCTCGCGCGGCCATGCCGGCAGCCTGGTCACGTCCATGCGGCCCGCGATGACGCCGGCGGCGCCTCGCGCGTCTTCGTGGAACGTCACGACCGACAGGTTCGGCATCACGGCCTGCAGCGCGTCGACTTCCGCACGCAGCGCATGGTGGGCCGCATCGCGGGCGGCATGCGCGAAGATCACGCGGCGCTGCGGATTCACGCCGGCCACGCGCTTCAGTGCGGAGACCATCGGCGTGATGCCGACGCCGGCCGACAGCAGCACGAGCGGCTTGTCGCCTTCCGTCTCCGGCGTGAATTCGCCGAACGGGTGCGATACCTGCAGCGTGGCGCCGACGTTGACGTTCGCGTGCAGCCAGTTCGACACTTCGCCGGCCGGCGTGTCGTCGATGCTGTCTTCGCGCTTGACCGAGATGCGCAGGCTCTCGCCGTCGGGCGCATCGGACAGGCTGTACTGGCGCAGCTGGTGGCGGCCGCCCGGCAGGTCGACGGCGACGCTGACGTACTGGCCCGGCTTGAACGCGGAAACCGGTTTGCCGTCCGCCGGGACGAAGCGGATCGACAGCACGTTGAAGCTTTCGGTCTTGACGTCGGTGACGCGCATCGGGCGCGTTTCGCCCGGCTGGATGCCGGCCGTGCTGTACATCTTCGCTTCCGCTTCGATCAGCAGCTTGGCCAGCGAGTTATACGCTTCCTTCCAGGCGTCCAGCAGCGGCGGCGTGGCGGCGTCGCCCAGCGTGGCGGCGATGGAGTCCAGCAGGTGCTTGCCGACGATCGGGTAGTGCTCGGCGCGGATGCCGACCGACACGTGCTTGTGCACGATGCGCTCGACGACGGGACCCAGCGCGCCCGGATTGCCGATGTTGGCCGCATAGGCGAACACCGCCGATGCCAGCGATTGCTGCTGCGCCCCACTTGCCTGGTTGCCCATATTGAAGATGCGGGTCAACTCGGGATGCGCACCCAGCATGTTCGTGTAGAACAGCTTGGTGATCGTCAGGCCATGCTGGCGCAGGACGGGGACGCTGGCATCGATGTAGGGGCGGGATGCTTCGGAAATCATCTTGGTTCCTTTAATTATGCATTTAAAATGCAGATTTACGGTTCAAAAAAAGGCTCGCATGGCGGGCGTTGCCATCATACTAATAAGTTAATCCTCACTCACCGGTTCCGCGGCCGGCAGCCTGCTTCTTGCCGCGCCATCCCAGAACATGCGGTGCATGCGCATGACTTGCTCGCCGGTATTGCCGGCCGTCGCGTGGGCCAGCGTAAAACGGTCCATCGCGTCGTAGAAGGCCTTCATGCCGGTGCGCAGCATGCCGCGCAGCTGGCAATCCAGCTTCAGCGTACAGTCCGTGCCTTCGCAGTCGACCAGTTCGTCGTCCTCGCCTTCCAGCTTGCGCAGCACCTGGCCGATCGTGAGCGTTGCCGGATCGGCCGCGAGGCGCAGGCCACCGTTGCGTCCGCGCGTCGCCTGCACCCAGCCCAGCTTCGCCAACTGCCCGACCACTTTCACGAGGTGGTTCAGCGGGATGTCGAACTGCCTGCCGATCTCGGCCACCGTCACCGGCTGCGTACGTTCTCCCGCCCGTTCCAGATAGATCAGGACACGCAGGCCAATATCGGAGAATCGAGTGAGTCGCATTGGGTAAGCTCAGTGGGTACCGGCGTATTCTACCTGCACGGCCGTATTCTACCTAAATCTGCATAAAAAATGCATGTTTAAGTGAAGTATTTTTTTGCGGCACTGAAAACGCCCCCGGAAACTGGCCCTATAATCGCGGACTTTGGGTGCTTATATCGCATCCACATAACACATATAATCAGCGCCACCCGCGCCAAGAGGACACGTCGTGAACCAGACCCTGGGCCAAAAGCTCATCCGCACCAAGACATCCGAGCACAAATCGGATGACGGCTCCGCCCACGCCCTGGGCCGCTCGCTGGGCCTCTTTCCCCTGACCATGATCGGCGTCGGCGCCACGATCGGCACCGGCATCTTCTTCACGATGGTGGAAGCCGTGCCGAAGGCCGGTCCGGCCGTCGTGCTGTCGTTCCTGATGGCCGCCGTCACCGCGGGCCTCACGGCGCTGTGCTATGCCGAGCTGGCCAACCGCGTGCCGGCCGCCGGGTCCTCGTATTCCTTCGCCTACGCCACCGTGGGCGAGTTCGCCGCCTTCATCGTCGCGGCCTGCCTGCTGCTGGAGTACGGCCTCGCGGCCAGCGCGACGGCCATCGGCTGGTCCGACTACCTGAATAACTTCCTGCAGAACGCGCTCGGCTGGCAGATTCCCGATGCGCTGCGCTCGCCCATGATCGTCGCGGGCAAGACCGGCGGCGTCGAATTCCACGCCGGCCAGATCAACCTGCCGCCGATCCTGCTGGTGGTGCTGTGCTGCGTGCTGCTGATCCGCGGCACCAAGGAATCGGCGACGACGAACGCCGTCATGGTGCTCATCAAGCTGGCGATCCTCGTGTTCTTTTCCGCGATCGCGCTGTCCGGCTTCGACATCCACAACTTCCACCCGTTCGTGTGGCCGGCGACCGGCAAGGGCATCGGCGGCTTGGCCGGCGTGACGGCGGCCGCGGGCACCGTGTTCTTTTCGTTCATCGGCCTGGACACCATCGCCACCGCCGGCGAAGAGGTCAAGGACCCGACGCGCGACGTCCCGATCGGCATCCTGGCCGCCCTCTGCATCGTCACGGTGTTCTACATGCTGGTGGCGATCGCCGCCCTCGGCGCCCAGCCGGCCGCGATGTTCGCGGGCCAGGAAGCGGGCCTCGCCGTGATCCTGCAGAACGTGACCGGCAAGGCCTGGCCGGCGCTCGTGCTGTCGGCCGGCGCCGTCATCTCCGTGTTCTCCGTGACGCTGGTGACGATCTACGGCCAGACGCGCATCCTGTACGCCATCTCCAAGGACGGCCTCGTGCCGAAGGCCTTCCGCAGCGTCAATCCGCGCACGCACTCGCCGGTGACGAACACGCTGATCGTCAGCGTCGCCGTGGGCATCGTGGCGGGCCTCGTCGACTCCACCTTCCTGTGGGACATGGTGAGCATGGGCACGCTGGTCGCGTTCATCGTCGTGTCGGTCGCCGTGCCGGTCATCCGCCGCAAGCAGGGCGAGACGGGACGCAAGGGTTTTCGCGTGCCGTTCGGGCCTTACCTGGTGCCGGGGCTGTCGATCCTGGCCTGCCTGTATCTCGTGGGCGGGTTGTCCAGCACGACCTATACCGTGTTCACGATCTGGATGACGGTGGCCGTGCTCACGTATTTCGGCTACGGCATCCGCAACAGCCGCTTGAACAAGGTGGATGCGGCGCAGGCGGAGTTGATGCATTGACGTGACCACGTACGCATAACAACGTCGTCCCTGCGAAGGCAGGGGCCCAAGTTGTATGCGTATCGACGGCGCTCACAAAATTGGGCCCCCGCCTGCGCGGGGGCGACGTTTAATTGGCCCCCGCCTGCACGGGGCGACGTTTTGCACTTTCGGTTATTGCCGCGCCAACGGCCGCACGTACGTCAACAGGCTGACCAGCGTCTTGCCCGGCTCTTCCCACGGGATCATGTGCGCCGAGCGCTCGAACCACACGGCCTGTTTGATGGGCGCCTTCACCTGCGCGAGCCAGGCCACGGTCGGTGCCGTCGGCGTCGTGTAGTCGTGCCGGCCCATGAACATCACCACCGGGATCGGGAACGTCTTCACGTTCGAGAAATCCACGTGCACGAACTCCGGCAGGATGCGGCCCAGTGTCAGCAGGTTGCCCTGGTCGATGTCCTTCACCTGCTTCGCATCGTAGTCCGGCGACAGGCGCGGACCGTCGAAATAATAGGCGGACTCGCTGCGGTATGCGCTCATGCCGCCGTAGTACTGGGGCCACTTGCGCGCCACGATGATGCGCTCGCGCGTGATCGGCTGGTTGCCGGGATAGGGCGCGATCGACTGCAGATCGCGCAGCGCTTCCTCGTTCTTGTGGAGTTTCGCCTGTTCCAGCGCGTAGTCGAAGCTGATGCGTTCGTTCTCGCGCACGCTGATCACCTGGCCGATGCCGACGTAGGCATAGAACAGGTCGGGACGCTTCAGCGCCGCCTTCATGCCGACGATCGTGCCCCAGCTGTGGCCCATCAGGATCAGCTTCTTCTTGCCGTAGCGCTGGCGCAGGTGCTCCGCGACTTCGATGGCGTCGTCGACGTAGCGGTCGATGTGGATGGTGTCCGCGACCTTGTCCGGGTCGGTCTCGCCGTAGGTCTTGCCGGCGCCGCGCTGGTCCCAGTTCGCGATGGTGAAGTATTCCTCGAGCGGGCGCTCGAACTGCCACAGCGTCGGCGTGACGGGCGATGCCGGGCCGCCGTGGACGAACAGGATCATCGGGTTGTCGCGTTCCTGGCCGCGCACCGTGAGCCACTGGTCGATGCCGCCGATGCGCGTCTTGTACGACGCCTGCACGCCGTGCGGCACGACGATTTTATCCAGGTCCGCCACGATGGCGCGGGCTTGCGTCCATGCCTGCGCCTGCTCTTGTTGAACCTTGTCTTCCTGCGCGTGCACGGGCGCGCACGCGATGCCGAGCAGCGCCCAGCACCAGATCCAGATCCGCTTCATTGCCGTTCTCCTTATGCGTCGATGTGCAGGCAGTGTAGCGGGCGGCGCGGCGGCCGGCAGCGGCAATGGAATGAACTGCGCCGAGCGCGGCATGGAATGCATGGCGCACGGATGAACGCACGGTTTTACCGCACGTTCATCTCCTCGAGCAGGTTGTCGGCATGGTCCACCTTCTCCATGTTCCACAGGATGTAGCGGATGTCGACCTGGATGTCGCGCGTGGCGCGCGGATCGAAATCCCAGTCGGAGATGATGGAATCGAGCGTGCCGTCGAACGCGAGGCCGACCAGTTCCCCGCGCGCGTTCAGCGCGGCCGAACCCGAGTTGCCGCCCGTGATGTCCAGCGTGGCGAGGAAGTCGACCGGCACGGTCTTCAGTACCGGATCGGCCCAGCGGCCGAAGTCGCGCGCGCGGATCGCGGCCAGCTGCCGTTCGGGCGCGTTGAATTCGCCGGTGCCCGTGTGCTTGGCGACGACGCCCTTCACGGTCGTGAACGCGGTCCAGGACCCGGTGCCGTCGGCGCCGTAGTCGCGGCCCTTGACGTTGCCGAAGGTGACGCGCAGCGTCGAGTTGGCGTCCGGGTAGACGGCCTGGCCGCGACCGTTCATGTAGGCGATCTTGGCCTTCATGTAGCCGGCGTAGGCCTGCTGGATATTCCCCGCCAGTTCGTCCTCTTCCGCCTCGCGCCGCGCGTCGGCGTCGTACATCGCGACGGCGGCCTTGATGAAGCTGTCGTTGCTGGCCCTGAAGTCCTGCGGGGTCTTCGTCAGCCACGCCGTGCGCACGTCCTTGTCCTGCAGCCGCGAGCCGGCGTAGACGCGGTCGAGCAGCGCTTTCAGGTCGGCCTCGCCCATGCCCGGCTCGATGCCGAGCGCACTGTCGAATGCGGCGTCGTGCTGGTCGAGCGGCTGCGCGTCGTACTGCTTCAGGAAGTTCAGCACGAGGGCCTTGTCGACCTTCTCGTCGTACGTGCGGTCCTGGCCGCCGATGACGGACGCCAGGCGCGCCAGGTCGCGTTCCTGGTAGCCCGACTTGCGCAGCGCATCCGGCTTCGCGCGCTCGTTGGCGAGGCGGTACAGGGTGCGCGCCGCGTTCAGGAAGCGCGGCATCGAATAGCCGAGGAAGAATTCGCGCCGGGTCTGCGCGTCGCGCCGGGCGATCAGCCGTTCGGCCGCCTCGATGGCTGCGCCGAATTCCGCCTTGCGCCGCGGGTTCGCATCCACCCAGGTTTTCAATGCATTGTGCTCGGCCGTCTTGCGCGCGAGGATGTCGCTGCCCTGGTAGCTGGCGAGCATGCCCTTGCGGTTCTTGTAGTAGTTGTTGACGCTGGCGATCTGGCCCGCGTACTTGAGGCGCATGGCCGGATCGTTCTTCGTTTCGCGCTCGATGACGGCCAGCGTCTCGCCCGCGGCCTTCACGTAGGCCGGATAGTTCCAGTCGAACGTGAACGCCACTTCGGACGGCAGGCGGTGCCGGTTCGTGCGGCCCGGGTAGCCGAGGGCCATGACGAAATCGCCCTCGCGCACGCCGCCTGGCGCGATCTTCAGCCACACCTTGGGACGGTACGGGACGTTGTCCCTGGCGTAGTCCGCGGCCTTGCCGTCGCGGCCGACGTAGGCGCGATAGAAGCCGTAGTCGCCCGTGTGGCGCGGCCACATCCAGTTGTCGGTGTCGCCGCCGAACTTGCCGATGCCGACCGGGGGCGCGTGCACGAGGCGCACGTCGCGGATCTCGAGCTGCTTGATGCGGTAGAACGCGAGGCCGCCGTAGAAGCTCGCCACCGTGCAGCGGTAGCCGGCGTCCCGCTCGCATTCGGCGACGAGGGCTTTCTGGTTCGTCTCCATCGCGTCCAGGCGCGCCTTGCCCGTGAGCCTGGCGACGTCCGGCGTGATCACGCGCCGGCTGACGTCGGCGACGTCCTCGGTGACGAACACGCGGCTGCCCGGCGCGGCCGGCAGTTCATCGGCCATCGTCCGCGCGAGAAAGCCGTCGGCGAGGAGGTCGCGCTGCGGCGTCGAGTTGACGGCCACGCTGTTGTACACGCAGTGGTGGTTCGTGATCACGAGGCCTTGCGGCGACACGAACGAGGCCGAGCAGCCGCCCAGGCTGACGATGGCGCCCATCGGGAAGCCGGTCAGCCGGGTGAGGGTCGCCGGATCGAGTTCGAGGCCGTCCGCCTTGAGCTGCTTCGCGACTTGCGGCAGCTGCTGCGGCATCCACATGCCTTCGTCGGCGTGCGCGGCGCAGGCGGCCAGGAGGACAAACGGAAGCAGGGATGTGTACATGGCCCGCTTCATAGTTGCGCCCCGATCAGGTCCGCCAGCATGCCGCCGATCTTTTCCGTGAACGGCCGGTTCTGCCAGGCCTGCAGGCTCACTTGGCGCGCGTGCTTCCAGTCGTCTTCGAAGACAGCCTCCTGCTGTTTCGCGAAGCCGGCATCGAGCACGTTCAGGTTCGCTTCGTCGTTGAGGATGAACGAGCGGTTGTCGAAGTTGGTGGAGCCGACCGAGACGAGGAGCGAATCCACGACCAGCGCCTTCACGTGGTACATCGTCGGCTGGTATTCGGCCATCTTGACGCCGGCCGCCAGCAATTCTCCCCAGCGCTCGCGCGACGCGGCGCGCACGATGTCGGAATCGATAACCGGCCCCGGCGTGATGATGCGCACGTCGACGCCGCGTTTCGCCGCCGCGACGAGTGCCTTGAGGGCCAGCTCGTCCGGCACGAAGTAGGAATTCGACAGGTGGATCGTGTGGCGCGCGGCCGTGATCGCGAGCAGGTACATCAGGTGCATGCTCTCGCTGCCGCCCGTGGGCGAGCTGGAGAACATCTGCGCGGGCATGTCGCCTTGCGCGACGAGCGCCGGGAAATAGTCGGGGCCGTCGAGCACGGCGCCGGTCGCCTTCGTCCAGTTGTCGTTGAACACGGCCTGCATCTGCCCGACGACGGGACCTTCGACGCGGAAGTGGGAATCGCGCCAGTGGTTGGGGTCCTGGGCGTGGCCGCGCCATTTGTCGGCGATGCCGACGCCGCCCGTGAAGCCGGTCTTGCCGTCGACGATCAAGAGCTTGCGGTGCGTGCGGTTGTTCAGGCGCGCCAGCTTCCACCACACGGGCTTGTGATAGCGATGCACTTCCACGCCGGCGCGGCGCATCTCGTCGAGCGCGGCCTCGCCGATCTTCATGCTGCCGATCCAGTCGAGCAGCACGTGCACCTTGACGCCGGCGCGCGCCCGTTCCGACAGCGCTTCCGTGAACTCGCGCCCGATCGTGCCTTCCCAATAAATATAGGTTTCGAAGCTGATCGACTTCTGCGCCGAGCGGATCGCGTCCAGCATGGCGGGAAAGATCTGGTCGCCGTTGAGCAGCGCTTCGACCTTGTTGCCCTCGATGATGGGCGGGCCCAGCAGCACGCCGAGCGAGCGGCGGAACTGCGGGTCGCTCGTGTCGTATTGCCGGGTCAACTGCGTGTCGATCTTCTTTTCGCCGGGCGAAAAGTTCAGCACGAGCAAGCCCGCCACGAGCGTGGCGATGCAGGTGATGAGGACGACGATGGAACGTTTGATGCGCATGAGCTCGGATTCCGGACGTAAAAAAACCAACGCCATGCGACGTTGGTTTTCAAAGTGGGGCTTGCACCTGTTTTAGCGGACGCGGCCGCGACGGAGCAGATTCACGATAGCGAGCAGGATGACGGCGCCCAGGAAAGAGACCAGCAGCGACGACACACTGAAGTCATCGGAGTTGATGGTGCCGCTGCCGAACAGCGGAGACAGCAGCCAGCCACCCAGGAAGGCTCCCACGATACCGACCACGATATTGAGAATCATGCCTTGCTCAGCATCCGTCTTCATGACCATGCTGGCGAGCCAGCCGAGCACACCACCGACAACGATCCAGATAATGAATAACATGTTGAGTCCTCCTCAAGTTGGAAAAAACATACTCCAGGCCAATTGATTGCCGAGGCCATGTGCAAAGTCTAGTGATGCACACCCCCCGGGGTCGGTGCGTTGCCGAACGTTAGACGCGCAAACCGCGCGTGCGTTCTCTTGTGATGCGGAATGTCCTGTACTGGGTGCGTCAGCGAACAGAAGCGCACTGCTCGGCAGGCATATCGTTTAAGCCACTTTGCATCAAGTGAACCGCGACACCCCGGACCGATTCGATTACTGAAAGGAATTTCATCATGGCCATTTTCGACACGACGACGACAGAGCAGAACAAGCAGAACCGCATGGTCACCGGGCTGTTCCCCGACCGCGCCAGCGCGGAGCGTGCGTACAACGCAATTTCGACCCGCGGCTATACGAAGGACGACGTCAACCTGATGATGTCGGACACCACCCGCAAGACCCATTTCGCCGACACCGAGACTGAACTGGGCAGCAAGGCCGCCGAGGGCGCCGCTGCCGGCGCCGGCATCGGCGGCACCATCGGCGCCGTGCTGGCCGGCGTGGCCGCCATCGGCACCACGCTCGTGATCCCGGGCGCGGGCCTCGTCGTCGCCGGTCCGCTGGCGGCGGCCCTGGCCGGCGCGGGCGCGGGCGGCATCACCGGCGGCCTGATCGGTGCACTGATCGGCGCCGGCATCCCGGAAGAACGCGTCAAGCACTATGAGGAAGGCATCAACAACGGCGGCATCGTGATGGGCGTGACGCCGCGCACGGATGACGACGTCGCCTACCTGAACCAGACCTTCGTCGACAACGGCGGCTCGCACGTGATCGGCACCGGCATCGGCGCCGCCGCGGGTGCGGCCACCGGCGCCGCGCTGGGCGCGGTCGGTGGTCCGGTCGGCATGGCGGCCGGCGCCGCGATCGGCGGCATTGCCGGCGGCATGGCCGGCAAGGGCGTGGGCGAAGTCGTCAATCCGAAAGCGGGCGACGACCTGGGCGAACACTACCTGGCCAAGGGCACGGGTGCCGGTGCCGGCGCGGCAATGGGCGCGGCGGCGGGTTCCGTGGCCGGTCCGGTGGGCGCCCTGGCCGGCGCCGCGATCGGCGGCCTGGCCGGCGGCGCGGCGGGCCGTGGCGCGGGCGAAGTGGTGAATCCGCACAGCGAAGACCGCCTGCATGAACACAATCTGGCCCAGGGCACCGGTGCCGGTGCGGGCGCACTGGCCGGTGCGGCCATCGGCAGCCCGGCGGGCCCGATCGGCGCCGTCGCGGGCGCTGCCATCGGCGGTATCGCGGGCGGCATGGCCGGCAAGGGCGCGGGCGAGGTCGCGAACCCGAAACCGGGCGACGAGCTGCATGAGCACAACCTGGCCGGCGGCGTCGGCGCGGGCGGCGGTGCCGTGACCGGTGCCGCGCTGGGCGCCGTGGGCGGTCCGGTGGGCATGGCGGCCGGCGCGGCCATCGGCGGTATCGCCGGCGGCATGGTGGGCAAGGGAGCCGGCCACCTCGTCAATCCGACGGCGGAAGATGCCTACTGGCGCACCAACTACCAAACCCAGCCGTACTACGCCCAGGGCTACACGTACGACGATTATTCGCCGGCCTACGCGCTGGGCTACAACAACGCGCGCCGCTTCCCGAGCTACGACCTGGCCGAGCCGCACATGGCCGACGAGTGGGATCGCGTGAAGGGCCAGTCGCGCCTGTCGTGGGAGCAGGCCAAGTCGGCCAGCCGCGCCGCGTGGGACCGCGTGGAGCGTGCGATGCCGGGCGACCTGGACCGCGACGGCCGTTGATCGACCGGCGACGTAGGGTGGGCACCACGTGCCCACGCGTTCAACCGGCGCGTGAAATGGACGATACGTTGAATATGTCGATTCATACGCTGCCTGAACGCGTGGGCGGGGGCCGCCCACCCTACCGAAACACGTTGTTCGCCAAAAGAAAAAGCCTCGCGACGCGAGGCTTTTTTACGTTGGGATACGCTGCTTACTGCTTGACGGCTTCGACCTGGATGGCCAGCTTGACTTCCGGCTTGAAGCCCATCTTGACGCCGTAATCCACGCCGAAATCGGCACGGTTGAACGTGGCCGACGCGTCGGCGCCGCACACTTCGCGCTTGAGCATCGGGTGCTGGATGCACTTGAACTGGTTGATGTGCAGGGTGACCGGCTTGGTCACGCCGTGCAGGGTCAGTTCGCCGTTGACGGACGCCGGCACGTCGCCCTTGAACACGAGCTTGCCCTTGTAGGTGGCGGTCGGGTACTTGGCCACGTCGAACATATCCGGCCCCTTGGCGTGCTCGTTCAGCTTGGCGTAGCCGAAGTCCAGGCTCGTGGTGTCGATGGTGATGTCGACGGTGCCCGACTTGTTGGCGCGGTCCAGCACGATGGTGCCGTCGCTCTTGTCGAACTTGCCGCGCCAGTTGGATAGGCCGCCGAAGTGGTCGGCCTCGAAGCTCGGGTAGGTGTGGGCCGGGTCGACCTTGTAGGTGTCGGCGGCGAAGGCGGCGCTGGAAGCGAAGACGGCGGCGAGCAGGGCGAGGTGCTTGAATTTCATGAAAAACAGTCCTTTACGATGGGGTGTGGATTACTGTCCCGCAGCGACGCGGAATTTGATGACGACTTCGTCGGCGACCATGCTCGTGTCCTTCCACTCGCCTTCGCCGATGTTGAAGGCCAGCCGCCTGATCGGCAGCTGTCCTTCGAAAACCTGTCGGGTGCCTTCCGGCTTGATGGTGACCGGGAAGGTCACGTCCTGGACCCGGCCCTTGATGGTCAGCTTGCCCGAGACGGACAACTTGCCCGCGCCGGCCGGCTTGATCGCGGACGACACGAAGGTGGCCTTGGGAAACTTGGCCGAGTTGAACCAGTCCTTGCCGGCCACTTCCTTGTTGTACTCGGCCTCGCCGATATCGAAGCTGGCCGTGTCGATGTCGACGCGCGCCGTCGCCTTGTCCGGATGCGCGGCGTCGTAGTCGATCTGCGCGTCGAAACGCTTGAATTTCGATTCGACCGGCACGTTCATCTGCTTGAACACGGCCGAGACGCTGCTGTGCGCCACGTCGGTCTTGAGCGGCATTGCGCTGGCGATGAGGGTCACGCCGGCGAGTAATGCGGCAACTGAGGCGGCAAGGCTGCCACGGGTGAATGTCATGGTATCTCCTTCAGTGGGAACGGCCGGGCAGCATGCGTCCGAGCGTGCCGTCGCGGTCGATGATCTGGTGTTTCAGGGCGGCGACCACGTGCAGGCCGACGAGGCCGGCCATCGTCATGTTCAGCCAGTAATGGATCGGCTTCAGCGTGTCGGCCAGTGCCTTGTCCTTGGCGATCAGCACGGGCAGCTTGATCAGTTCGAAATAGACGACGGGGAAGCCGGTCGCCAGCGTATAAAAATAGCCGGACAGCGGCACGGCGAAGATCAGCACGTACAGCAGGTGGTGCAGGCCGTGGGCGGCGCCGCGCTGCCACGCGGGCATCGACGCGGGCAGCGCCGGCGGGCGGTTTTTCAGGCGCCACAGGAGGCGCAGCGTGGCCAGCAGCAGCACGGTGACGCCCGCCCACTTATGCCACGAAAAATATTTCAGCTTGGTGGGCGAGATGCCGGGCATGTCCGTCATCACGAGACCGAGCGTGAACGCCCCGATGATCAGCACGGCGATCAGCCAGTGAAGCACGATGGCGGTCGTTGTATAGCGCTGCATGGGTGGGTGTCTCCGATCAGTTAGTACGTGTTAGGACCAAATCTTACCAAGTTCGGCCTGGTTAAGCAGCCGGCATTTCCTTAAACACACTAGCACGACTTGCGCGCCGGCGTTGTTTTGCAATAGGGACACTTTACCTGTTCCAAATATCGTAAGGAAGCCATCCACACGGATAACTTTGTTCAGCAAATGGCACAATCCGTCGTTCGTGTACCAGCCCGAGCGGTGTGCGCGACAAAATCGCGGGGTCGTGAAGGTAAAATGTTGAAAAAATGGATTTATAAAAAATAATGGTTGGGAAATGATTATTTCTTTCGATAAGCGATGAACCAGATGGTTCCCGGAACCCATTGCCGCACGTCCGGCGTGGCCCTGCTGGTGGCCGCGCTGCTGCTGGCGCAGCCGGTCCATGCCGACGAGGGGGCGCGCCGGCCGGGCGGCGAGTTCGTCGACCTGTCGATCGAAGAGCTGGCGAACATCGACGTCACGTCGGTATCGCGCCGGCCCGAGCGCCTGCAGGACGCGCCGGCGTCCGTGTTCGTGATCACGGCGGAAGACATCCGCCGCTCCGGCGCCCGCACCCTCGTCGACGCCCTGAACCTGGCGCCCAATGTGCAGGTCGCGCGCAGCAGCAACACGAACGCGTTCATTTCCGCGCGCGGCATGAACGGCACGAGCAACAGCCCGGCCAACAAGCTGCTGGTGATGATCGACGGCCGGTCCGTGTATTCGCCGCTGTTTTCCGGCACGTTCTGGGACGAGCCGGACGTCATGCTGGAAGACGTCGAGCGGATCGAAGTGATCAGCGGCCCGGGCGGCACGCTGTGGGGCGTGAATGCCGTCAACGGCGTCATCAACATCACCACGCGCCACGCGCGCGACACGCAGGGCGACCTGCTCGTGCTGCGCGCCGACGACGACGGCGTCCAGGCCGCGTTCCGCCACGGCGCCGAGATGGACGGCGGCCATTGGCGCGCGTACGGCAAGGCGTTCCGGCTGGCGCACAGCGACCTGGCGTCCGGCCAGCCGATCGACGACGACTGGACGCAGGGCCAGGTCGGCTGGCGCGGCGACTGGGAACGCGGGTCGGAGCGGTTCAGCGTCAACGCCAACGCCTGGCGCGGGCGCGAGGGCCAGCCGGTGCCGGGCGTCATCGCGGCACCCGGCGCGAGCACGGGCCTGGACGATATCCGGCTGCACGGCGCCAACGTCACCGGGCACTGGGAGCACCTGATCGACGGCGGCGGCAGCGTGACCGCGCAAGCCTATTACGACACCCGCTACCGCCGCGTGCCGCCCACATTCGCCGACCGCGTGGACATCCTCGACGTGCAGCTGCAGCATGCGCTGGCGCCGGTCGGGCGCCACCGCGTCGTGTGGGGCGGGGAGTACCGCTACAACTGGGACCGCGTCGACAACAGCCGCTTCGTCGCCTTCCTGCCGGCCAGCGACAGGCAGGCCTGGGCCAGCCTGTTCGCGCAGGACGAGATGGCGTTGCGGGACGACCTGCGCGCCACCATCGGCGCGCGCTGGGAGCGCAATCCGTACACGGGCGCCGAATTCCTGCCGACCGTGCGGCTGTCGTGGCGCGCCACGCCGGCGCACGCGTTCTGGGCGGCCGTGTCGCGCACGGTGCGCGCGCCGTCGCGGCTGGACGTCGACGCCTACGTGCCCGGCGCGCCGCCCTACCTGCTGGCGGGCGGCCGGCAAGTGCGGTCCGAGACCGCGCGCGTGTTCGAACTGGGCTACCGCGGGCAGGCGGGGCAGCGCGTGTCGTATTCCGTGACCGCGTACCGCAACCTGTACGACCACCTGCGCACCCAGGACATCACCCCCGACGGACGCGCGATCGTGTTCGGCAACCTGATGGCGGGCCAGACGCGCGGCATCGAAGCCTGGGGCAACGTGCAGGTGAGCGAGTCGTGGCGCATCGCGGCGGGGGCGACCTTGCTGCACGAGGTGTTTTCGCTCAAGCCCGGCAGCGGTGACCTGGGCAGCGTGATGACGACGGGCCGCGATCCGGCCTACACGGCCCAGCTGCGCTCCAGCCACGCGCTCGGCGAGAAGCGCGAGCTGGAACTGGCCGTGCGCCGCAACGGCGCGCTGGGATTCCCGTACGTGCCGGCCTACACGGCCATCGACGCGCGGTTCGGCTGGCGGTTCGCGCCGGGGATGGAGTTATCGGTGATCGGGACGAACCTGAACGGCAGCCACGCGGAATACGGCGTGGTGCCCGTGCGCACCGAGGTGCCCAGGACGGTGGGGGTCAAGCTGACGTGGCAGAGGTGAAGAGGACGACTACTCAGTGAGAAACGTCGCCCCCGCGAAGGCGGGGGCCCAAGTTCTACGCGTTTCGACAGCTCATGCAAAATTAGGTTCCCGCCTCCGCGGGAACGACGTATCATTTTCTTTGCAGCGCTATCCGCGAAATGCTTAAATCGCCTTCGCCAGCTGCGCCGCCAGACCCGTGTAATTCGCCGGCGTCATGGCCAGCAGCAGGTCCTTGGCGTCCTGCGGAATCGCCAGCTTGCCGATGAATTCCTGCAGCGCGTCGCGCGTGATGCCCTTGCCGCGCGTGAGTTCCTTCAGCTGTTCGTACGGGTTCTCGATGCCGAAACGGCGCATCACGGTCTGCACCGGCTCGGCCAGCACTTCCCAGTTCGCATCGAGGTCCTGCGCCAGGCGCGCCGGGTTCACTTCCAGCTTGTTCAGGCCGCGCAGGCAGCTGTCGTACGCGAGCAGCGCGTAGCCGAAGCCCACGCCGATGTTGCGCAGGACCGTCGAGTCGGTCAGGTCGCGCTGCATGCGCGAGACCGGCAGCTTATCCGCCATGTGGCGCAGCATGGCGTTGGCCAGGCCGAGGTTGCCTTCCGAGTTCTCGAAGTCGATCGGATTGACTTTATGGGGCATCGTCGACGAACCGATCTCGCCGGCCTTCAGCTTCTGCTTGAAGTAGCCGAGCGAGACGTAGGTCCAGATGTCGCGGTTCAGGTCGAGCAGGATCGTGTTCGTGCGCGAGATGGCGTCGAACAGCTCCGCCATGTAGTCGTGCGGTTCGATCTGGATCGTGTACGGGTTGAACGTCAGGCCCAGGCGCTGCTCGATCACGTTCTTCGAGAACGCCGGCCAGTCGAAGCCCGGGTATGCCGACAGGTGCGCGTTGTAGTTGCCGACGGCGCCGTTCATCTTGCCGAGGATTTCCACGTCGGCGATGCGCTTCACCGCGCGCTGCAGGCGGGCGACGACGTTGGCGAATTCCTTGCCGAGCGTGGTCGGGCTCGCGGTCTGGCCGTGCGTGCGCGACAGCATCGGCAGGTCGGCGTTCGTGTGGGCGATCTCGGTCAGCCTGGCGATCACCGCCTGCAGCGACGGCAGCAGCACGCCGTCGCGGGCCGCCTTCAGCATCATGCCGTGCGACGTGTTGTTGATGTCTTCCGACGTGCACGCGAAGTGGATGAATTCGGAGGCCGCGACCAGCTCCGGCACATCCTTGACCTGTTCCTTCAGCCAGTACTCGACGGCCTTCACGTCGTGGTTGGTGACGGCCTCGATGTCCTTGATGCGGGCAGCGTCGGCGTCGGAGAAGCCGGCGGCGATCTTGTCCAGCAGGGCGGACGCTTGCGCGGAGAACGGTTTCAGTTCGGCGAAGCCGGCTTGCGACAGCGCCTGCAGCCAGGCGATCTCCACTTTCACGCGGTGGTGCATGAAGCCGGCTTCCGACAGGATGGGGCGCAGCTTGTCGGTCTTGGCGGCGTAGCGGCCGTCCAGGGGGGACAGGGCCGACAGGGTCGAGGAGGAGGCGGTAGAGGTCATGGGAGGCGGGAAGCGGTGAGTGCAAAAACGAGATTCTACCATCGGCGGCCTGGCCGGGATCGCTTTGTCAAGTCTCATTTGGCCACCGTTGCAAGCGGTTCCCTGCGTTCGGCGGGCGAAAGGCCGATGCTATACTGTCAGCCACTCCCCAATACTGAGCATTTATGAAACTCATCGGTTCCGTCACCAGTGCCTACGTGCGCAAGGCGCGCGTCGTGCTGGCAGAAAAAAAGCTCGACTATCAGTTCGAGCTGGAAAACGTCTGGGCACCGGAAACGAACATCGCGTCGTCGAACCCGCTCGGGAAAGTCCCGTGCCTCGTGATGGAGGACGGCAGCGCGATGTACGACTCGCGCGTGATCGCCGAATACCTCGACACGCTGACGCCCGTCTGCAAACTGCTGCCCGCGAACAGCCGCGACCGCGCCAACGTCAAGGTGTGGGAAGCGCTGGCGGACGGCGTGCTGGATGCGGCCGTGCTGGCCTTCCTGGAGCGCACGTGGCGCCCGGCCGCGCAGCAGAGCGAGGCCTGGTTCGACCGCCAGATGGGCAAGGTGCACGGCGGCCTCGAAGTGATGTCCGAGAACCTGGGCGAGCAGCCGTTCTGCATGGGCATCCATTACACGCTGGCCGACGTCGCCGTCGGCTGCACGCTGGGCTGGCTGGCGTTCCGCTTCCCCGACATCGCCTGGCGCGACACCTACCCGAACCTGGCGCGCCTGTTCGACAAGCTGTCCGAACGGCCGTCGTTCAAGGACACCGTGCCTTTCCTGCCGCAGTGAGCCCCCGATGATGACCGCGCGCATATCGACCATCGTCTTCGGCGAAGCCCTCGTCGACGAAGGGCCGAGCGGGCACGCGGTGGGCGGCGCCCCGTTCAATGTGGCGCGCCACCTGGCGGCCTTCATGGCGCCGCCCTTGATGATCACGCGCATCGGCGACGACCGCAACGGCGCCGCCGTGCGCGCCGAGTTCGAGCGCTTCGTGATTCCGGAATCGGGCCTGCAGGTCGACCCGATGGAAGAGACCGGCCGCGCCGTCGCCGAGCGCCAGGGCGCGGCCCACCGCTTCACCTTGCTGCCGCGCCAGGCCTACGATTTCATCGACCCGCAGGCGGCCGCCGCGAGCATCGCCGGCGCTGATCATGACTTCTTTTATTTCGGCACGCTGGCCCTGCGCGAGGAACGCTCGCGCCTGGCGCTGGCGGCCGTGCTGGAAAACACGCAGGCCAAGCGTTTCCTCGACCTCAACCTGCGGCCCGGACAGGCAACCGAGCCCATCGTCACGAAGGCGCTGACGGCGGCCGACGTCGTCAAGGTCAACGAAGAGGAATTACAAGCGCTGTTCCAGTGGTATTTCCAGATCGGCCCGGACGATGCGGCGCTGTCGACGGAAGAGGTGCACGCGGCCTGCCGCGCGTTGATGGACCGGTTTTCGCTGGAGGCGCTGATCGTCACGCTGGGCCACCGCGGTTCCGTGTACTTCGGCGCCGACGGCGGCTACATCGCCACCCGCGACAACCCGGTGCCGCCGTTCGTGATCGACACGACCGGTGCCGGCGACGCCTTTTCCGCCATCTTCATGCTGGGCCGCGCGCGCGGCTGGCCGCTGGAGCTGATCCTGTCGCGCGCCAACGAATTCGCCGGCGCGATCTGTGCCGTCACGGGCGCCGTGCCGGGCGACATCGGTTTCTACGACAAGTGGGTCGCGCGCTGGCGCCAATCCTGAAGGGGCGACGATAAACCTACTGCGCGTCGCCCTGTCGGCCTGCGATGCTCACCGTACTCAAGTACGGCTGCGCTTCTCGGCCAACATGGCTTCCGCTCGCTACGGTTTCTCGAGGCCCCTTAATGCTCGCTCTTATTCGCCCATCTGGGACTGCAGGTAATTCTGGATGCCCACCTTGACGATGAGGTCGAGCTGGGTTTCCAGCCACTCGATGTGTTCCTCGGTGTCTTCGAGAATCTCCAGCAGCAGGTCGCGCGACACATAGTCGTGCGCGATCTCGGCGGCGGCGATGCCTTCCTTGACCGTGACCTGGGCCGCGCGTTCCAGCTTGAGGTCGCATTCGAGCATTTCCTGCGTCGATTCGCCGATCAGCAGCTTGTGCAGGGCTTGCAGGTTGGGCAAGCCGTCCAGCATCAGGATGCGGTCGATCAGCCGGTCGGCATGCTTCATCTCGCCGATCGATTCGTCGTATTCCTTCTTGCCCAGCTTCGCGAAGCCCCAGTGCCGGTACATGCGCGCGTGCAGGAAGTACTGGTTGACGGCGGTGAGCTCGTTGGTCAGCTGCGCGTTGAGCAGCCGGATGATGTTGGGATCGCCCTTCATGATTGCCTTTGCGTGCGGTTGTTGTCCCGGCATCATAGCAAACCGCGCGGCAGGCGGGCAGGGGTGTGAATCGTTTGCCGGACCGTGCGCCGGCGGACGGCAACGGCGTGGCGTGCCGTGCACGCCGCCGCCACGGGAAATCAGATGGCGGCCAGCGCCAGCCCGCCTACCGCCAGCAGCGACACCGTACCGATCACGATGCCGACCGTGCGCCGCCGGTTGGTGAGCGTCCACAGCACGACGCCGGACAGCGACAGCAGGATGATGGAACCGGCCAGCGTATCCACGAGCAGGACCCACGCGGCGCTCATGCCGACGCCCTTGTGCAGGTTGACGAGGGTGCCGAAGACATTGTTTTCGGCGCGCTTGACGGTGACATAGCTGTTACCGACCCAATATTCAGCCTGGACATTGCCTGATGGCGAAGTAAAACTGGCGCTCCAGCGCGCCGGCTGGATCAGGGACTTGTCGCCCCAGGCGACGGCACGGGCGGCCTCGGCCTTCACGCGTCCGGGTTCCGGTTCCAGCCGTAGCGAACGCTTGAGCCAGACGGCCAGCGCCTGCGGACTGCCGGGTGCCGGACTCGGCAGGGGAACCTGGACCGTGGACTCCTGCGCCCGGACGGCGGGAATCCTGAGCACGGCGCGGTGGTTGAGCAGAATGCCGGTGCTGCCGAACAGCAGGCCGAGCACGGCGCCCCAGAGACCGATCCAACCGTGCGTCCTGCGCAGCCATTTCACGATGAGTGCTCGGCGCGAAGGCTGCGGGGGAGGCTGGACCGTAAAGGGCGCTCTTGGTGGACGGAACGGGATTACGGGCATGGGAGTGAAATCTGGGCGCATCGGAAGTCACATATTACCAAGACCGGACCGCGCATGGACAGTCGCACGCACGGATTGGGCGTAGCAATATTGGCGCCTTGTCTGCCTGTTATCACCCGCGGCGGCGGCGGGCCGGATCAGGCCGCAAGCCCGTCGTGCGGGGTGCGGCGCAGCTCGGTGACGACCGTCTTGCTTTCCAGGTGCTCGTGCATCACTTCGCGCGCATAGCTGACGCATTTGCCGCAGCAGGTGCCGACGCCGAGTTCCTTGTACAGGTCGGCCATCGACGTGAGGCCGAGGTCGACCGCCTGGCGGATTTCGCGGTCGGAGATGTTGTTGCAGACGCAGACGATCATGGACGGTTCCGTGGTGGGTGCATCACAGGCCATTGTTGTTTGGTCTATAATGCGAATCATTCTCATTACCCTTCGTATTCTGCGCAAATTAAATCCGGATTGCAAGCGTTTTTGTTGCGCCGTTGCGTTAAAACGATGCCGAGTGAGCAGAAGTGGACAAACCGCAAATAGAAATAATTCGCATTTAGGTTTATGATGTACCCATCCGTTAAAGCAGCGCACCACCACCGGGAAGCGACACCATGACTCTTGCACCCACCCTGACCACGCTCGACAGCCTCAAGGCCGGCCAGAGCGGCACCGTGATCCACCTCGCGCCGAACGCGCTCGGCAGCCGCGACGGCGGCATCGACGTGTCGCGCCGCCTGATGGAACTGGGCTTCGTGCCGGGCGAGCGCATCCGCATGCTCAAGCGCGGCCTGCCCGGCGGTCCGCTCGCGGTCAAGGTCGGC
This sequence comes from Massilia luteola, assembly GCF_034420155.1. Taxonomy (NCBI): domain Bacteria; kingdom Pseudomonadati; phylum Pseudomonadota; class Betaproteobacteria; order Burkholderiales; family Oxalobacteraceae; genus Massilia; species Massilia luteola. The sequence continues at coordinate 105,519 of NZ_JAXOFN010000014.1, read as the reverse complement.
CAGTCGACGTTCGCCCTGCGCCGGTTCGAAGCGGCGCTGGTCTCGATCCAGCCGGAGTGACGGAACCGACATGGGAGCAGTAGAACAGCAGGTCCTGGCGGCCGCAAAAACGCCGCTCGTCGCCCTGCTGGGTAATCCGAACTGCGGCAAGACCGCCCTGTTCAACCGCCTGACCGGCGCGCGCCAGAAGGTCGCGAACTACGCCGGCGTCACCATCGAGCGCAAGGAAGGCAGCTTCATGCTGCCGGGCGGCCGTCCGCTGCGCGTGCTCGACCTGCCGGGCGCCTACAGCCTTGCCGCCCACACGCCGGACGAAGCGATCACGCGCGACGTCGTCGCCGGCCTGCGCGCCGGCGAGCAGACGCCGGATGCCGTCATCTGCGTCGTCAACGCGACCAACCTGCGCCTGAACCTGCGTCTCGTGCTGGAGATCAAGCGCCTCGGCCTGCCGATGGTGCTGGCACTGAACATGGTCGACGTCGCGAAGAAGCGCGGCATCGAGATCGACACGGCGCGCCTGGCGCGGGAACTCGGCATGCCCGTCATCGAGACCGTGGCCGTGCAGGCCGGCGGCGAGAAGGGCCTGCTCAAGGCGCTCGAAGCGATGCCGTTCGATACGCAGGCGAAGCCGAACCCGCTGTCCGCCATCGACGCCGTCCCGGTCGAGGAGACGCAGCGCGAGGTGCGCCGCATCATCGACGCGACGGTCAGCTTCGACAAGGACACCGGCAACCTGAGCGAGCAGATCGACCACGTCGTGCTGCACCCGGTGATCGGCCCGATCATCCTGGCGGCCACGATGTTCCTGATTTTCCAGGCCGTGTTCAGCTGGGCCAACGTGCCCATGGACCTGATCAAGAACGGCGTCGACGCGCTCGGCCACTGGGTCGGCGCCGCGCTGCCGGACGGCCCGCTGCGCGGTCTGGTCGTCGACGGCGTGTTCGGCGGCGCGGGCAGCGTGCTCGTGTACCTGCCGCAGATCCTGATCCTGTTCTTCTTCATCCTCGTGCTGGAGGATTGCGGCTACCTGCCGCGCGCCGCGTTCCTGCTCGACCGCATGATGGGCGGAGTCGGCCTCTCGGGCCGCGCGTTCATCCCGCTGCTGTCGTCGTTCGCCTGCGCGATTCCCGGCGTGATGGCCGCGCGCACGATCCAGAACCCGCGCGACCGCCTCGTGACGATCATGATCGCGCCGCTGATGACGTGTTCCGCGCGCCTGCCCGTGTACGCGCTCGTGATCGCGGCGTTCATCCCTGCCCGCGAACTGGGCGGCGGCATCAACCTGCAAGGCCTCGTGCTGTTCGTGCTGTACGCGGCGGGCATCTTCAGCGCGATGGGCGTCGCCTACTTCTTCAAGCGCACCGTCGGCGCCAAGGGCCACCAGCCGCTGATGCTGGAACTGCCCGCCTACCACTGGCCGCACCTGCACAATCTGGCGCTGGGCCTGTGGGAGCGCGCGCGCATCTTCATCACGCGCGTCGGCACCGTGATCCTCACCTTGATGATCCTCGTCTGGTTCCTGTCCAGCTTCCCGGGCGCACCGGAAGGCGCGACGCATCCGCCGATCTACTACAGCATCGCCGGCATACTGGGCCGGGCGCTCGCCGTCGTGTTCGAGCCGATCGGCTTCGGCTGGCAGATCTGCATCGCGCTCGTGCCGGGCATGGCGGCGCGCGAAGTGGCGGTCGGCGCGCTCGGCACGGTGTACGCGCTGTCGACGACGGGCGACGACGTGGCCGGTTCGCTGGCCCCGATCATCGCCGCCTCGTGGACCCTGCCGACGGCGCTGTCGCTGCTCGCGTGGTACGTGTTCGCGCCGCAGTGCCTGTCGACCCTGTCCGTCGTGCGCCGCGAGACGGGCAGCATGCGCTACGCACTGCTGATGGCCGGCTACATGTTCGCGCTCGCGTACACGGCCTCGTTCCTGACCTATCACATCGCACGGGCCGTGCTGGGGAGCTGATCGTGATTCAATACCTGATCGTCGGACTCATCGTCGCCCTGGCCGCGCTGTATGCGGCGGCCAAGTACCTGCCGAAGACGTGGCGCGAGAAGCTCGTCTACAAGCTGTCGCGCGGCACCGGCAAGGGCCGCATCGTGACGTGGCTCGGCACGGATTCGAGTTGCGGCAGCGGGTGCGATTCGTGCGGCACCTGCGAGACGACGCCATTGCCGGAGACGGATGCGAAGGGCCGCAAGGTCATCCAGGTCCACGTGCAGCGCTAAAACACCGTCGCCCCCGCGCAGGCGGGGGCCCAATTTTGCATGCATTTCGGTACGCTCAAAACTCGGGTTCCCGCCTGCGCGGGAACGACGGTTTTCAGGTCGCCGGCTTCCAATCCACGCCCACCATCTCCATCAAGCGCTTCGCATCGAACGGCGCCCTGACCTTGATGTCGTTGTCGAAGTAGCAGTACACATCTCCTTTCTTCGCCCACGCGCGGATGCGCGCGGCCCAGCGGGCCAGGGACGCGTCGTCGTAGCCGCTCGCATACAGCTCGTGCTCGCCGTGCAGGCGGATGTAGACGAAGTCCGCCGTCACCTCCTCGAATTCCGGCCACTTGCCGGCCGCATCGGCCACCACCACCGCCACGCCGTACTTGCGCAGCAGCGCGATGAAGGCGGGATCGCGGAAGCTCTCGTGGCGCACTTCGACGGCGTGGCGCAGCGGGCGCACGGCGTCGATGTCCAGCAGCGCGCGGCCTGCGACCTTGTCGTCGTGGCCGCGGGCGATATCGAGCGCACGGCCCGTGTCGTGCGGGAGCAGGCCGAGAAAATGTTCGACCTTGCCGGCGTCGAAGCGCAACTGCGGCGGGAACTGCCACAGGAAGGGCCCGAGCTTGTCGCGCAGCGCGAGCACGCCCGACGCGAGCACGTTGGCGAGCGGCGTCTCGACGCCGCGCAATTTGAGCATGTGGGTGAGGAAGCGGTTGCCCTTCACGGCGAACACGAAGCCGGGCGGCGCCGCGTCGTACCACGCCGCGTAGCTGGCGGGGCGCTGCAGCGCGTAGAAGGAACCGTTGATCTCGATGGAGGGCAGGAAGCGCGACGCGTAATCCAGCTCGCGCGCCTGCGCGAGGCCGGGCGGGTAGAACACGCCGCGCCACGGTGCGTAGCGCCAGCCCGAGATGCCGATGTAGATTGCGCCCATGCCGGCAGTCTAGGCCGGGCCCCGGCTCCGATCCGTGCGCTGGCGAACCGTGATCGTTCAGCCGGGGCGGATGCGCTGCGAACCACGCCGGCGCCACAGGCCGACGCCGCCCACGCCGGCCAGCAGCATCATCCACGCCGGCGCTTCCGGCACGGCCGGCACCGATTCCGTCCCGCCCAGCGCAGACGTCATGGTCAGCACCGTGGCGTCGGTCCAATACAGGTGGTGTTCCGCGTTGGCATAGGGATTGAACTGGTAGTCGTAGGCCAGCTGTCCCGTCGTGACGAGGTGGCCGCCGCCATATAAACCTTCCGGATCGCTGGACGTCTCGCTCACGCTGAACGCCAGGCCGCTCTCCGCGGAGAACGTGAAGCTGTCGGCGTCGCAGTGGTAGTACGCGTTGCTGCTCGCGGCGCACGCCACATAGTCTTTCGTGTCGACCAGCAGGGACGTCAGTTCGCCGCGTTCGAGGACGCCGTCGCCGTCGGCATCGACGCCGGTGAACGAACCGTCGATGCGCATGTCGGGCAGGAAGGCGCCCGCTTCCTGGTCGTAGAAGCCGGTGTAGCTGAAGCCCCAGTGGCTGGTCTGGGCGTGAGCGAGCGTACTTGCCAGCAGCAGGGCTGCGGCGGAAACGATGAACTTCATGACAGGACCTCGGTGATCGGCAACGATGAGCGTGCTGACAGCCTACCGTGCAGTCCGCGAAAGTCCTAAGGATTTAACATGTGTGTCGCCGGCCAGCCACAACGCATGACCCGGCCGGCGCCGCACCGCTTACTTCGCCGCCCGCACCACCGGCAGTTCGATCGCGCTCTCCAGCCCCGGCGCGTGATAGACGCGCTGCGTCGCCTTGCGATAATCGCCCGGCTTGGCGTAGAAGATGTTCGGCACGAAGGTCTGCGGATTGCGGTCGTACAGCGGGAACCAGCTGGACTGGATCTGCACCATGATGCGGTGGCCCGGCAGGAACACGTGGTCGACGTTGGGCAGGGCGAAGCGGTAGCGCTCGGCCTTGTTGGCGGGGATCGCGGCCGGCTTGTCCAGGCCCTGGTAGTAGCGGCCGCGGAAGATGTCCATCGCGATCGGCAGCTCGTAGCCGCCCAGTTCCGGCTGCGCCGCGACTTCGTCCGGGTACACGTCGATCAGCTTGACGACCCAGTCGCTGTCCGTGCCCGAGGTCGACGCGAACAGGTCGACCATCGGCTGGCCGGCCAGTTGCAGCGGCGCGGTGAGCGGGGTACTCGTGTACGTCAGCACATCGGTGCGGTCGGCATCGCCGCGCTGGTCGTTCACGAGCCACGGCTTCCAGACATTGGCGTCGTTCATGTGCACGGGACGCGGCACGAACGGCACCGGCTTGGCCGGGTCGGACACGTATTCGTCGAACGCGGCCGTCTTGTCGGCCTTGCCCTCGGCTTTCTCGAACGCGAGGCCGAAGCCCGGCTTCAGGTACAGCGGCGTGCTGGCCGGCGCGAGCGGCCATTGGTCGAGGCGGCGCCAGCGGTTCACGCCCGTCTGGTACGACCATACGGGCGGCGTGTCGAACGCGGGCGCGCCGTCCTTGAGATACTGGTTGAAGAACGGGAGCATGACCTCGCGGCGGAATTCGCGGGCCGTGTCGCCCGTGAATTTCAGCGCGCCCAACGTGGAGCCGTCGTAGTTGACGCCGCTGTGGCGCCACGGGCCGACCACGAGCGAATTCATCTTGTTGGTCTTGTCCTGCGGTTCGACGGCGGCGTAGGTCGCGTAGGCGCCGTAGATGTCTTCCTGGTCCCAGCGGCCGACGACGGTCATCGTCGGCACCTTCAACGGGCGCTTGGCGAGGATTTTATCCAGCGCCTGTTCCTGCCAGTAGCTGTCGTAGGCCGGATGCTCGAACAGTTTTTTCGTGAAGTTCAGCTGGTCGAGGCCGAAGATGTGGGCGAAGTCGGACGTGGAGCCGGCGCGCAGGTAGGCCTCGTAGTCGTCGTTGATGCCGGTGACGATTTTCTCGCCTTCGCCGCGCGCCGCGTTCTGGCCGGCGATGTAGGCGAGGTTCGTGTTGCGGAAGGCGCCGTTGTGGAACCAGTCGTCGCCGCGCCAGCCGTCGACCATCGGGCTCATCGGCACCGCCGCCTTCAGTGCCGGGTGCGGCTCCACGAGGGCCATCAGCACCGTAAAACCTTCGTAGGACGAGCCGACCATGCCGACCTTGCCGTTCGACTGCGGGATGTTTTTCACCAGCCAGTCGATGGTGTCCCAGGCGTCCGTGCTGTGGTCGACCGGCGTGTTGTTCAACGGGCCGCGCACGGGGCGCGTCATCACGTAATCGCCTTCCGAACCGTATTTGCCGCGCACGTCCTGGAACACGCGGATGTAGCCGTTCTCGATGAAGGCGTCGTCGCCGTCGCCGAGGATCGAGGCGATGTGCGGGCTCTTCATGCGGCTCGCGCGGCCCGAGGCGTTGTACGGGGTGCGCGTCAGCATGATCGGCGCCTTGCCGGCCATGACGCTCTTCGGGATCACGATCACGGTGTGCAGCTTGACGCCGTCGCGCATCGGGATCATGACCTCCTGCTTGACGTAGTCGGCGTTCGGGACCGTCGCGGTGAATTTGTCGGCCGGGATATCCGGCGCCATCGCTGGCGTCTGGGCGTGCGCCGCGCTGGCGAAGGCGGCGGCAAGCAAGAGGGAAAGGGCGGACAGGGATGGCAGGCGGTGACGCGACATTGGATTGTTCTCCACGGGACGGTTGAATGAGCAACCTTGGGTAAAAGTTGCAACAAAGCATAGTACCGAAGCGTGGAAAAGTCTGCAAACGTACCGGGGTCAGAGCCCGATTTTGGGCAATTGCCAAAAATCGGGCTCTGACCCTAATGCCGTTAAGTTAAGCGTGATTTCAGCCAGTTTAGGACCGGTAAGGTCCGCGCGAAGCCCTTGAAAAGGCCACTCAGATGTTAGTCGGAGCGGTCTTTTTGGCCTTAACTTAACGGCATTAGGCTCTGACCCCGGTGTTACGCTGCCAGGAGCTTGCGCCCCGCCGGTGCGGCCAGCTTGAACGTGCTGACGACGGCATCCAGCTCGCGCGCCTGTTCCTGCAGCGCGGCCGCGGCGGCCGCCGCTTCCTCGACGAGGGCGGCGTTCTGCTGGGTTGCGTCGTCCATCTGCGCGATCGCCTGGTTGACCTGGGTGATGCCCAGGCTCTGTTCCTGGCTCGACGAGGCGATGTCGCGCATGAGGATTTCGGCGCGGCGCACCGAGGAGACGATCGTTTCCATCGCGTGGCCCGCGCCGTCGGCCAGCGCGCTGCCGGCATCGACCTTGGCGACCGAGTCCAGGATCAGCTGGCGGATTTCCTTCGATGCCGCGGCCGAGCGCTGGGCCAGCGTGCGCACCTCGCCGGCGACGACCGCGAAGCCGCGGCCCTGTTCGCCCGCACGGGCCGCTTCCACGGCCGCGTTCAAGGCGAGGATATTGGTCTGGAACGCAATGCCGTCGATGACGCCGATGATCTCGGAAATCTTGCGCGAGCTTTCCGTGATGGCGCCCATCGTGCGCACGACTTCCGCCACCACGGCGCCGCCCTTCTCGGCCGATTGCGCCGTCTCGGACACGAGGCGGTTCGCTTCGATCGCGTGTTCGGCGTTGTGGCGCACGGTCGTCGTCAGTTCTTCCATCGCGGCAGCCGTTTCCTCGATGCTCGACGCCTGCGCTTCGGTGCGCGCGGACAAGTCCATATTGCCGCGTGCGATTTCTTCGGTGGCGCCCGCGATCACATGGCTGCTGTCGCGCACCTTGCCGATCGTGCCGCTGAGCGAGCCGACGAAGCGGTTGAACGCCTGGGCCAGCTTGCCGACCTCGTCCTCGCCATCGGCTTCCAGACGGCGGCTGAGGTCGCCTTCACCGTCGGCGATTTCACCCAGCATGCCGGCCGCGCCCATCACGGGCGCCGAGATGGCGCCGGCCACGAACCAGATCGCCGCGAGGCCGACCGCGCCGCCGACGAGGGCCGCGACGATGGCGGACACCGCCGCCGTACGGCCGATGTTGCCCAGCACTTCGGCTTCCGGCACTTCGGCGATGACGTACAGTTTCAGTTCCGGCACGTACGACGAGGCGACGAACTGGCGGCCCGCCGGGGCTTCGTAGCGCGCCGACGCGAACGCCTGCTTGTTCAGCAGCGAGCGCGCCAGTTCGGGCGTGAAGCCGGGCTGTTTGTCGAGGGTATGGTGGCCGTCGAGCAGGCTGCGGTCGCGGTGGACCAGCAGGGTGCCGTTGTTGCTCACCAGGTAGACATAGCCGGATTTGCCCAGGCGATAGTTGCGGATGCTGTTGGCCAGCGCTTCGGCGGAGAGACCCAGGCCGGCGACCGCCAGCTTGCCGCCCGGCGTCTGCACGCGCGCGTCGATGAACAGCATGTAGACGCCCGAGGTGGCATCCTTGTCCAGGTTGAGCGTATAGGGTGCGCCGCTGTCGAGGAATTTTTTGAACCACGCATCCTTGTCGGACGTTTTGTCGATCGTGCGGTCCAGCCCCTTTTCGGTGAAGTATTTCGATGTGCTGTCCGACACCCAGAGCACGGTGGCCGCATGGTTGGCCTCGTACAGGCGCTTGGCCTGCGCGGTCCACGCGGCAAGGCCGTCGTCCGGGTTGCCCGCATCTTCCCACGCCTGCAGGAACGTGTTGTTCGCCAGCGTCTGCGACATCGCCGCGGGTTCCGCGATCTGGCGCTGGATGTCGTTGCGGATGGCGCTGACCTGGGCCGGCAATTCATTGTCGACGACACGCTCGCGCATCTGCGCACTGGTCATCGTGATCGACAGCGTGGACGAGATGGCGATGAATACGAGCAGACATACACCCATGCTGAGCATGAGCTTGACGCGTATGGTGAGATGGCGGAATGTCATGGCTGGGGAATTGGTTTATGGAAAGGTAAATTGAGTTTAATCATGAAAACATGGGATGACGTTTGTAATTGATGGTTTTCGTCAAAATTTGTCTCTGGACGCAGCATCTCTACAACGTTCTTTTATAGTCTTGGAAATGCTCGGCGATCTAATGTCACCGGCGATATATCCGGTATCTTTCGGCGAATATGGCAAATTTGGCGACGATGTCGTTGTCGCTTTGCTTCTGGTCAGCACGCAACAATGCTAAGCTAGGGCCTTTGTCACGCTCGCAAATGCCAATGATCGTCGTCCATCACCTGAATAATTCGCGTTCCCAGCGCATCCTGTGGCTGCTGGAGGAACTGGGTCTGGAATACGAGATCAAAAAATACCAGCGCGACCCGAAGACGATGCTGGCGCCGCCCGAGCTGCGCGCCGTGCACCCGCTCGGCAAGTCGCCCGTGATCCAGGACGGCGACGCGATCGTGGCGGAATCGGGCGCGATCATCGAATACCTCGTCGGCCGTTACGGCACGGCGCTTGCGCCGATGCCGGGCACGCCCGGGCGCCTGCACTACACGTATTTCCTGCATTACGCGGAAGGGTCGGCGATGCCGCCGCTGCTGCTGAAACTCGTGTTCGACCGCGTCGGGAACGGCCCCGCGCCGTTCTTCGTGCGCCCGATCGCGCGCGCCATCGCGAACAAGGTCAAGGACAGCTTCGTGCTGCCGCAGATCCGCCAGCACCTGGCGTTCCTGGAAGGGGAACTGGGCAAGCGCACCTGGTTCGCGGGCGACGATTTTTCCGCCGCCGACATCCAGATGAGCTTTCCGCTGGAAGCGGCGGCCGCGCGCGGCGGGCTGGATGGGCAGTATCCGAACCTCGTCGCCTTCCTCGACAAGATCCACGCGCGGCCGGCCTACCGGCGCGCGCTCGAACGCGGCGGGCAATACGATTTCGTGAAGTAAGCAAGACGTAAAGAACCATGGCGAAGCTGCTGGCCATCGACGGCCTGAACATCGTACGGCGCGTGTACGAGGCGAGTCCCGAACCGGACTCGGACCTCAAGGCGAGCATCGCGCTGCGCCACGCATTCTCGTCGTTCCGCACCCTGCTCGAAGCGCACGCGCCCACGCACGTGCTGGCCGCGTTCGACTACGGCGGCGCCACGTGGCGCCACGCCCTGTATCCGCGCTACCGCGAAGGCCGCGCGCCGATGCCGGGCGTGCTGCGCGAGGCGCTGCCGGAATTCCACGAGCGCCTGCGCAAGGTCGGCCTGCACGTATTGATGCTGCCCGAGGTCGAGGCCGACGACGTGATCGGCACGGGCGTGCTGCGCTGGCTGTCGGAAGGACGCGGCGACGCGGTCGTCGCGACCACCGACAAGGACCTGCATCCCTTGATCGCGCACGGCGCGCTGGTGTGGGATCATTTCAAGGGCGAGTGGCACGACGACGCGTGGGTGCGCAACCGGTTCGGCGTCGCGCCGGAACGCCTGCACGACCTGCTGGCGCTGATGGGCGACCCGACGGACGGCGTGCCGGGCGTGTCGAAGATCGGCATGAAGACGGCCGCGCGCCTGCTCAACGCCTATGGCGACCTGGACGCCGTCATGGCGGGCGCCGGCATCCTCAAGACGCCGCTGGGCGAGAGGCTGCGCGCGGAACGCGAGATCCTGGAGGTGTCGCGCAAGCTCGTGCAGCTGAAGACCGACGTGCGCCTGGGCGTCACGTGGAACATGCTCGCGTACGAGGCAGATTAACGAGAAAGGAAACCGATGCTCAAGGCGATCATCGTGGACGGCAGCGCCGTCGCGCGCGGCTTGCTCAACACCGTGCTCACCGACGGCGGCTACGACGTCGCCGGCCAGGCCCATACGGCCGCGGCCGGATTTGCGCTAGCGCTCAAGCACCACCCGCACATCTTCTGCATCGCGCGCGAGCAGTTCGAGGACGGGCACGAAGCCGTCGGCCAGTTGCGCACGCAATTCCCGAAAACGCTGATCTTCATGGTGTCCGGCACACTCGACGCGCCCGCCATCCAGGCCGCGCTCGCGGGCGGCGTGCACGGGTTCATCGTCAAGCCGTTCAAGGCGGATACGGTGCTGCGCACGATACGCAACACCGTCATTTCGATCGTCAAGAAACACCGGGGCGAATGAGACTTACCGGCTTGGGACAACGTCGCCCCCGCGCAGGCGGGGGCCCAAGTTCTTCGCGTATCGAAACGCAAGCAAAATTGGATCCCCGCCTTCGCGGGGACGACGTTTGATGCGGCGGCCTGGATCAGGCCGCCTCTTTCGCCGCCGCCAGCAACCCCATCTCCTCGGAACCGAGCAGCTTGTCGATATCGAGCATGATCAGCATGCGCTCGCCCACGGTAGCCAGGCCGCGCAGGTAGTCGCCCGACACGGTGGCGCCGAGGTCCGGCGCCGGCTTGATCTGGTCCGGCGTGAGCGTGACGACGTCGGAGACGCTGTCCACCACCATGCCGATCGTGTGCTTGTTGATGTTCAGGACGATCACGACGGTGAACGCGTCGTAGGTCGCCGCGCCCACGTTGAACTTGATGCGCATGTCGACGACCGGCACGATGATGCCGCGCAGGTTGACGACGCCCTTCAGGTAGTCGGGCGCGCTGGCGATGCGCGTGACGGCGTCGTAGCCGCGGATTTCCTGGACCTTGAGGATGCTGATCGCATATTCCTCGCTGCCCAGGCGGAATGACAGCACTTCGGTCGCGTTGTTGTCGATGTCTTCAGCCATGGTAATTCCTCGGGTAAGCATGCCACAAATTTTCCATGCGGAAATATACAGGAAGGTTACGACATTTTTGTGTCCGATACGATGGACAAATACTAATCCCACACAAAAATGCCGTGGCTGCGTGCAGAACGCAACAATCAGATGGCGCTGGCAGTATCGATGATGCCGCCGCCCAGGCACACGTCGCCGTCGTACAGCACGGCCGACTGGCCCGGCGTCACCGCCCATTGCGGATCGGTGAAGTCGAGCGTGAAGCGGTCGAGGCCTTCCGGCGCGACCGTGCACGGCACGTCGGCCTGGCGGTAGCGCGTCTTGGCCGACAGGGCGCGCGCAGTATACTCGACCCCGGGCGGCTCGCCCGCGACCCAGGAAGCCTGGCCGGCGCCCAGGTTCGACGACAGCAGCCACGGGTGGTCGTGCCCCTGCACGATGTACAGGGTGTTGGTGGCGATGTCCTTGCGCGCCACGAACCACGGCTCGCTCGTGCCGTCCGCGTTCTTGTGCGACTTCAGGCCGCCGATGCCGATGCCCTTGCGCTGGCCCAGCGTGTAGAACGACAGGCCCACGTGCTCGCCTACGGTCTGGCCGTTGTCCAGCTTCATCGGGCCCGGCTTGTGCTGCAGGTAGCGGCCGAGGAATTCGCGGAACGGGCGCTCGCCGATGAAGCAGATGCCGGTCGAATCCTTTTTCGCCGCGTTCGGCAGGTTCAGCTTTTCCGCGATCTTGCGCACTTCGGTCTTGGCGATGTCGCCCAGCGGGAACAGCGATTTCGACAACTGCGCCTGGTTCAGGCGGTGCAGGAAGTAGCTCTGGTCCTTGGTCGAATCGAGGGCCTTGAGCAGCTCGAACCGATCGGTGGCGCCGTTGTGGCGCACGCGCGCGTAATGGCCGGTCGCGATCAGGTCGGCGCCCAGCTTCATCGCGTGGTCGAGGAAGGCCTTGAACTTGATCTCGGCGTTGCACAGCACGTCCGGGTTCGGCGTGCGGCCGGCCTGGTATTCGCGCAGGAATTCCGCGAACACGCGGTCCTTGTATTCGGCGGCGAAGTTGACCGCCTCGATGTCCACGCCGACGACGTCGGCCACGCTGGCCGCGTCGATCCAGTCCTGGCGCGTGGAACAGTATTCGGAATCGTCGTCGTCTTCCCAGTTCTTCATGAACAGGCCGACGACCTCGTATCCCTGTTCCTTCAGCATCCAGGCCGCGACCGAGGAGTCGACGCCGCCCGACATCCCGATCACGACTTTCTTTTTACTCATTTCAGGTTACGTCCGGTTTGATGGTGAGTCCGTTTTCGAAGACCGAGTGGTCCGTGTACAGCAGGTCGAGCTGCGTGCGCCTGCCCGCCAGGTAATCGTCCACACACTTCAGCACGATGGGGCTGCGGTGGCGCTCCTGGCACGCGGCCAGCTCGTCGCGCGTCAACCACAAGGTGCGCAGGATGCCATGGTCCAGCGCCTGGTCGAACTGCCTGCCGGCCTTGCCGCAGAACGTGAAACGCAGGTACGTGACGTCATGCCCGCGCGATTTCGAGTGGTAGCGCGACAGGTACATGCCGACGAGGGCTTCCGGGATGAATTCGTGCGCCGTCTCTTCCATCGCCTCGCGGATCACCGCCTGTTCGAGCGATTCGTACGGGTCGAGGTGGCCGGCAGGCTGGTTCAGGCGGATGCCGTCGCTGGTTTCCTCTTCGATCAGCAGAAAGCGGCCATCGCGCTCGATGATCGCGGCGACGGTGACTGACGGTCTGAAGGTATGGGTCATGCGCGTCCTTGTAGTGAGCCGACATTCTACCTTGATGGAACGTGCGTTGCTCGGGCGCACGCTGCGGTGCAACAGTTCCGGACAAGTTTGAATATTGATATGAAACAAAAATCTTGTGGATTCGTCTAGGTTCTCACGGGCCATGCCACGAGAATTGCCGATCTGTTGACGAAAAACCACTCATCTGTATTGATCGGGGGCATTACATGCTAGATTGTGGACAGTTTATCAATTATACGGAGGCATTATGAGAATTGGTGTGCCGGCCGAATCGAGGCCGGGCGAGACACGTGTCGCAGCGACCCCCGAAACCGTCAAGAAGCTGGCTGCCCAGCACGAAGTGATCGTGCAATCGGGCGCCGGCGTCCATGCTTCCGTGATCGATGACGCCTATGTTGCCGCCGGCGCCCGCATCGGGACCGCGCAAGAGGCCCTCGGGGCCGATCTCGTCCTGAAGGTCCGCAGCCCGGATGCCGGGGAGCGCGCGCAGATGACGCCGGGCGCCGCCCTCGTCGGCATGCTGAACCCGTTCGACGCCAACAACCTGGCCGCGCTGGCGCAGCAGCGCCTGACCGCGTTCGCGCTGGAAGCGGCGCCGCGCATCACGCGCGCCCAGTCGATGGACGTGCTGTCGTCCCAGGCCAACATCGCCGGCTACAAGGCCGTGCTCATGGCGGCGAATGCCTATCAACGCTTCATGCCGATGCTGATGACGGCCGCCGGCACCGTGAAAGCGGCGCGCGTGCTGATCATGGGCGTCGGCGTCGCCGGCCTGCAGGCCATCGCGACCGCCAAGCGCCTGGGCGCCGTCATCGAAGCGTCCGACGTCCGTCCGCCCGTGAAGGAACAGGTGGAATCGCTGGGCGCCAAGTTCATCGACGTGCCGTTGCTGACCGACGAGGAGCGCGAGATCGCCAAAGGCGCGGGCGGCTACGCGCGCCCGATGCCGGCCGACTGGATGCGGCGCCAGGCGGAACTCGTGCACGAGCGCGCGAAGCTCGCGGACATCGTCATCACGACGGCGCTGATCCCGGGCCGCCAGGCGCCGGTGCTGATCTCGGAAGAGACGGTGCGCGCCATGAAACCGGGCTCCGTGATCGTCGACATGGCCATCGAGCAGGGCGGCAACTGCCCGCTGACGGAACTCGGCAAGACGGTGATCAAGCACGGCGTGACGATCATCGGCGAACCGAACCTGCCGGCGCTCGTGGCGGCCGATGCGTCGGCCCTGTACGCGCGCAACGTGCTGGATTTCCTGAAGCTCGTGATCGACAAGGACGGGAAGCTCGTCATCGACCGCGAGGACGAGATCGTGCGCGCGACGCTGGTCGCCATCGACGGCGACGTGTTACGTAAATAAGGAGAGGCCGTCATGGAAATCAGTCATACCATCATCAACCTGATCATCTTCGTGCTGGCGATCTACGTCGGCTACCACGTCGTGTGGACCGTCACGCCCGCGCTGCACACGCCGCTGATGGCGGTGACCAACGCCATCTCGGCCATCATCATCGTCGGCGCCATGCTGGCGGCCGGCCTGACGGAAGGCCTGACGGGCCGGGTCGCCGGCACCATCGCCGTCGCGCTGGCGGCCGTAAACGTGTTCGGCGGCTTCCTCGTCACGCAGCGCATGCTGGAGATGTTCAAGAAGAAGGAGCCGAAAGCCGCCAAGCCGGCCGCAGGCGATGCCGCTGCCGGGGCTGTCCGTGCCAAGGAGGCCGCATGAACCTGATCAGCATGAACGTCGTGACGCTGCTGTACCTGGTGGCGTCCGTGTGCTTCATCCAGGCCTTGAAGGGCTTGTCGTCGCCCGCGTCCGCGCGCATGGGCAACGCGTTCGGCATGACGGGCATGGGCATCGCCGTCGTCACGACCATCGCCCTGATGTTCAAGCTCAAGGAGCAGATGCAGACGGGCGGCATGGGCTTCGGTCTCGTGCTGCTCGGCGTGGTCGTCGGCGGCACGATCGGCGCGATCGCGGCGCGGCGGGTCGAGATGACCAAGATGCCGGAACTCGTCGCGGCGATGCACTCGCTGATCGGCCTCGCGGCGGTGTGCATCGCCATCGCGGCCGTGTCGGAGCCGTGGGCTTTCAATATCGCCGCGCGCGGCGCCGGGCTCCCGTTCGGCAACCGCCTCGAACTGTTCATCGGCACGTTCGTCGGCGCGGTGACGTTTTCCGGCTCCGTGATCGCGTTCGGCAAGCTGGCCGGCAAATATAAATTCCGGCTGTTCCAGGGCGCGCCCGTGCGCTATCCGGGCCAGCACATGATCAACCTGCTCGTGGCCATCGCCATCGTCGGCCTCGGCCTCGTGTTCTGCTTTTCGGACGGCGCGGCACCGGCGTGGACCCCGTACATCGTGATGGCCGTGCTGTCGTTCGTGCTGGGCGTGCTGATCATCATCCCGATCGGCGGCGCGGACATGCCCGTTGTCGTGTCGATGCTGAACTCGTACTCGGGCTGGGCCGCGGCCGGCATCGGCTTCTCGCTGAACAACTCGATGCTGATCATCGCCGGCTCGCTGGTGGGCTCGTCGGGCGCGATCCTGTCGTACATCATGTGCAAGGCGATGAACCGCTCGTTCTTCAACGTAATCCTGGGCGGCTTCGGCGGCGAGGCCGCAGTGGCCGACGCGGGCGGCGCGAAGGAACAGCGCCCGGTGAAATCGGGCTCGCCGGAAGACGCGGCGTTCATCCTGCAGAACGCGGAATCCGTGATCATCGTGCCGGGCTACGGCCTCGCGGTGGCGCGCGCCCAGCATACGGTGAAGGAACTGGTCGACAAGCTCACCGCGCACGGCGTGCAGGTGCGCTACGCGATCCACCCGGTGGCGGGCCGCATGCCGGGCCACATGAACGTGCTGCTGGCCGAAGCCGAGGTGCCGTACGATCAGGTGGCGGAGATGGAAGACATCAACGGCGAATTCGGACAGACCGACGTCGTGCTCGTGCTGGGCGCGAACGACGTCGTGAACCCGGCGGCCAAGGACCCGACATCGCCGATCGCGGGGATGCCGATCCTCGAGGCCTATAAAGCCAAGAGCATCATCGTCAACAAGCGGTCGATGGCGTCCGGGTATGCGGGGCTGGACAACGATCTCTTTTATCAGCCGAACACGATGATGGTGTTCGGCGATGCGAAGAAGGTGATCGAGTCGATGGTGAAGGCGGTCGAATAACGCTGGACGCGTGGACGGGGAACCCGTCCACCCTACCGGCGGTGGAACCTCATCGGTAGGGTGGGCACCCTGTGCCCACGCGCGATTACCGAAACGCGGGTCGAATAATCATATGGCGGTTGAACGCGTGGACGGGGCACCTGCCGAAACGCGAACGCGTTCAACGCCGTCCGAACATCATCAACTCGGCGAGCAGCATCCGCGCCGGCTTGACGGTATCCAGGGCCGCCAGCGCCAGCCCGAACAACGCCTGGTGCGGCCCCGTATTCGCGAACACGCGCGCCATCGCATCCGTGGTGCGGATGATGGCGCCGCGGTCGCGCGCACGTTCGTCGGCGAAGCGGGAGAGCGCATCGGCGGTGCCGCCGTCGTGGTCGATCCCGCGCGCGAGCAGGCGCGCCAGCACGGCCGCGTCGCGCAGGCCGAGGTTCAGGCCCTGGCCGGCAACCGGATGCAAGGTCTGCGCCGCATTCCCGATGGCCACCGTGCGTGTCGTGAATCGCGGGTCCGCATTCAGCCCGAGCGGAAACGCGGCCCGTTCCGCCGCGCGCACGAACGTGCCGAGACGCTCGCCGAACGCCGCGCCCAGCTCACGTAGGAACGCTTCCTCGCCCAGGTCGAGCAACTGCTGCGCGCGTTCCGGATGCACGCACCAGACCAGCGCATATTGATGGCCGTCCGCGCCGTCCTGCGGCAACAGCGCGAGCGGACCTTCGTCCGTAAAACGCTCGAAGGCGCGGTGCGCGATCGGCTGGCTGGCCGTGACGCGCGCGATGACGGCGGTCTGCACGTAGTCGCGCCGCTGCGTCTTGTCCGCCTGTTCGCCGAACACGCCGCCCTCGGCCTGCACCGCCACCTTCGCATGCAGCGTGCGGCCGTCGTCCAGCGCCAGCACGACGCCGTCGCGCTCTTCATCGAGCCCCGCCACGCGCACGGGGCGCAGCACCTGCACGCCCGCGCGCCCGCAGGCGCGCGACAACGCATCGACGACGTCGCCGTAGCGGGCGACGTAGCCCAGCGCATCGAGCTTGTGCTCGGCCCGGTCCATCACGCTGCGGCCCAGGTGGCCGCGGCGCGACACGTGGATCTGGTGGATCGGCGTGCACGGCAACGGCCATGCGCCGACATCCTCCAGCAGCATGCGGCTGCCCCACGACAGCGCGATCGAGCGCGGGTCCGAGATCGCCTGGCCCAGCGCCTTCGCATCCACGAGGGCGATGCGCCCCGGCGCGACGCCGCGGCGCGCCATCAGCGCGGCCAGCGCGAGGCCGACTGGGCCGGCGCCGCAGATGGCGACGTCGGCGGATAGAATCTCGTCAGCCATGCGCCGTCCCCACGATCGCTTCGATCTCCGCCACGGTCTTCGGCGCGGCCGCCGTCAGCAGGCGGTAACCGTCCTTCGTCACGACGACGTCGTCCTCGATGCGGATGCCGATGTGCCAGAAGCGTTCCGGCACGCCGTCGGCCGGGCGCACGTAGATGCCCGGTTCCACCGTCACGACCATGCCCTCCGCGAGCGGCCGCGATGGCTTCTCGGCCTGGGTGACGTCGCGATAGGCGCCGACGTCGTGCACGTCCATGCCCAGCCAGTGGCCCGTGCCGTGCATGTAGAACGGCACGTGCGCCTTGGCGGCGATGGCGTCGTCGACGCTCGCATGTGCCGACTTGTCGATGAGGCCCAGGTCGAGCATGCCCTGCACGAGAACGCGCAGCGCCGCTTCGTGGAAGGCGCTGTATGGCCGCCCCGGCGCGATGGCGGCAAACGCCGCGTCCTGCGCGGCCAGCACCAGTTCGTACAGGGCGCGCTGGGCGTCCGTGAAGCGGCCGTTGACGGGGAACGTGCGGGTGATGTCGGACGCGTAGCCATCCAGCTCGCAGCCGGCGTCGATCAGCACGAGGTCCCCAATCTGCATGGGCCGGTCGTTGACGTTGTAGTGCAGGATGCAGGCGTTCGGGCCCGAGGCCACGATGGGCGTGTAGGCCGGGAACTGGGCGCCGCTCTTGCGGAAGGCGTACAGCAGTTCCGCTTCCAGCTCGTATTCGAACATGCCGGGCCGCGCCGCGCGCATCGCGCGCTCGTGCGCGCGGCCCGAGATCTCGCCGGCGCGCAGCATCAGCGCCTGTTCGTCGGCATCCTTCACGAGCCGCATCTCGTCGAGCAGCGGCGACAGGTTGACGAAGGTGCCGGGCGCCGTCGTGCCGGTGCGGGCCTGGGCGCGCACGGCCTTGATCCAGCCGGTCACCTGCGCGTCGAGCGCGGCGTTCGACGCCAGCGCGTAGTACAGCGCTGGCGCGTTCGCGAGGATGCGCGCCATGTGCGTATCCAGTTCGGCGATCGGATAGGCGTCGTCGACGCCGAACGTCGTGCGCGCCGCTTCCGGACCGTGGCGGTAGCCGTCCCAGATTTCGCGCTCGACGTTCTTCTCGCGGCAGAACAGGATCGAACGGGCCGGCTTGTCGCCGTGCGCGGCGACGAGGACCAGTACGCTTTCCGGTTCCGTGAAGCCGGTCAGATAGTAAAACGCGCTGTCGTGCCGGTACGGGTAGTCGCTGTCGCCGTTGCGGAGCAATTCCGGGGCGGTGGGCAGCACGGCGACGGCGCCCGGCTGCATCTGCGCGGCCAGGCGCGCGCGTCGTGCCGCGTAGTCCATCAGGCGTCCGTCCGCACGGAGGCCGGCGGCGCGTTGAGTTCTTCCAGCTGGCGCACGGTGCCCACGTTGACCCAGGGGCCCGTGTAGATCTCACCGCCGATACGACCCTGGTCAATGAATTTGCGCATCAGGGGGCCGAGCCGTGAAACTTCTCCGGCCTTGATCCCGTCGAACATCTCGGGACGATAGACACCGATGTTCGAAAAATTCCATTTCGGATCGCCGTCGTTGGACAGCGTGTACATCGTCATGCCGAAGTCGCCGTCCGGGTTGTGCCAGGGGTTCGGCGTCAGGTACAGCCACGCGATGTCGCGTTTGTCATGCGGGATCGGCTGGCCCACGGCGTCCACGTCCTTGAGCGCATCGAGGACCTGTTCGAAGTCGAAGTAGGGCGCGTAGATGTCGCCGGACAGGGCCAGGAACGGTTCGTCGCCCAGCAGGTGCAGGGCGTTGGCGATGCCGCCGGCCGTTTCCAGCGGGGCCGGTTCGTGCGAGTAGACGATGCGCGCGCCGTAGCGGCTGCCGTCGCCCAGCGCTTCCTCGATCATGTGGCCGAGGTGCGAGTGGTTGATGACGATGTCCTTGATGCCGGCGCGCACGAGGTTCAGCACGTGCCAGGTGATGAGGGGACGGCCGCGCACCTTGAGCAGGGGCTTGGGGCAGGTGTCGGTCAGCGGACGCATCCGCTCGCCGCGGCCGGCGGCGAAGATCATGGCTTTCATCGGCTGGTCTTCAGAATGTGTAGCCGACTTGCGGCGCCTTGTCGTCGAACGCGTCGAGCAGGCGCACGAGCGGCTTGAGTTCGGTGTAGCGGTTGGCGGTCTTGCGCACGTAGTCCATCACCGTGGGCAGGTCGCCCATGTACGTGGATTTGCCGTCGCGGTAGTTCAGGCGGCAGAAGATGCCGAGGATTTTCAGGTGGCGCTGCAGGGCCATGTATTCGAAGTCGCGGTAGAAGGCGTCGATGTCCGGGTTGACGGGCAGGCCGACCTGCTTCGCGCTTTGCCAGTAACGCACGACCCAGTCCAGCACGAATTCCTCGTCCCACTGGATGTAGGCGTCGCGCAGCAGCGAGGCCAGGTCGTAGGTGACGGGGCCGTAGACGGCATCCTGGAAGTCCAGCACGCCCGGGTTGCCCTGGTCGAGGAACATCAGGTTGCGCGAATGGAAATCGCGGTGCATGAACACTTGCTGTTGCGCCAGCACGTTGGCCGTGATCGCCTCGAACACCTTATCCAGCTGGGCGCGCTGGATGTCGTTCATCGTGACGCCCAGGTGGCGCCCGATGAACCATTCGGGGAACAGGTTCATCTCGCGCAGCACGAAGGCGCGGTCGAATTCGGGCAGCACGCCGGCCTCGCTGGCGAGCTGGAACTTGATCAGGGCGTCGATGGCGTCCGAGTACATGAACGGGGCGTTGTCGACGGACAGGCGCTGCAGGTACATCGTCGTGCCGAGGTCGGACAGCAGCAGGAAGCCGGCGTCCACGTCGCGGGCCACGATGGCGGGCACGGTGACGCCGGCGTCGCGCAGCAGGCCGTCGACGTGGATGAAGGCCGGGACGTTTTCACGCTCCGGCGGGGCGTCCATGGCGACGACGGTATTGCCCAGCTTGTCGCGTAGCGCCGGCACAACATCGAGCCGGAAGTAGCGGCGGAAACTCGCGTCGGACGACGCCGGGCGCAGGCTGCCGACGTCGACCAGGTCCAGCGAGCTCAACCATTCGGTCAGTCGGGCCAGGCGGGCATCCTTGTCGGGGGAGGGGGTAACGTGTTGAGGCTGAGAAGACATGAAGCGTCCCGGTGAAACGGGTTCGTGACGGGTTGTAAAGTGCGCGCCTGCGTGCGCAGGGCAGTTCGGTGTAATGATACGCGATTTCCCTATGCACCGGACCACTCGGGACTGCAGCGGAAAAGATCCTATTGTTAAAATTGTATCTATCGGTAAAATTCATTTCTCTTTGAAAATCAAAGAGTTATGGTTCACCGTCGCGCTTGCACAGAATGACCGCCGAGCGGACTAACGCGACCGTGCCGCACGAATTCCCATATAATAAGGGATTCAATCCAAACAATCGCCCTTATGGTGCAACGCGATCTTTCATGAGCTGGACGACGGCCCTACCATTCCCGCCGCGGCGAACCGCAGCATTGTCCGCTCTCGTGGCCATGGCCGCGGGGCCGCTGTATGCACAGACGGCGGCGCCATCGGCCGCGCCCGTGCCCGCGCCGGCCCATCCGGACGAGCAGGACCTCCCGATCACGATGCGCGCCGAGGAATTTTCCGGCCGCCCCGATCGCATCCTGAACATGGTACGCAACGTCGAGATCACGCGCGGCGCCACCGGCATCACCGCGGACACGGCGTGCTACCGGCGCGTCGAGGACGAGGTCACGGCCGAAGGCAATATCACGATGTGGCGCTTCGGCGACCGCTACAAGGGCGACGCCCTGCAGCTGAACCTGGAAACGGGCAAGGGCTGGGTGCTGCACCCGGCCTACCGCCTTGGCACGAACAATGCGCAGGGCAAGGCCCAGCGCATCAATTTCCTCGGCGAGGACCAGGCCGTCGTCGTCGACGGCACGTACAGCACGTGCGAAGGCCCCGATCCCGACTGGTACCTGAAATCCAGCACGCTGCGCCTGGACCAGGGCCGCGACGTCGGCACGGCCGGCAAGACGATCATCTATTTCAAGGACGTGCCCATCCTCGGCATTCCGGCGCTGTCGTTCTCGCTGTCGGGCGCGCGCCGTTCCGGCTGGCTGCCGCCCACGATCGGCTTCGGTTCCAAGGGCTCGGCCGAGCTGATGGTGCCGTATTACTTCAACATCGCGCCGAACCGCGACCTGACGCTGTTCCCGCGCTACATCTTCGCGCGCGGCCTGCAACTGGGCGCGACGGGCCGCTACCTGGGCGAGACCGACCGCGGGCCTTACCACGGCGAGACGCACGTGGAATACCTCGCCAACGACCGCCTGGCGCACCGCAACCGCTGGTGGGTCGACACGCTGCACAACCAGTTCCTGGCGCCCAACTGGACGTTCGGCTGGAACGCGCACGCGGCGTCGGACAACGAATACCCGTCGGACTTCTCGCGCACCGTCGCCGCCAGCGCCGAGCGCCAGCTGCTGCGCGAACTGCGCACGGACTACTACGGCCAGTACTGGAACCTGACGGCGCGCGTGCAGAGCTACCAGGTGCTGCAGGACCCGGGCGCCGTGCTGAATCCCGCGCTGACCGTGGCGACGCCGTACAACCGCCTGCCGACGCTGAACTTCCACGCCGGCCGCTACGACGTGCTGGGCGGCTTCGACTGGGCCGTCGATGCGGAAGCCACGCGCTTCACGCATCCGGACGACAACCAGGTGCAGGGCAACCGCGCCAATATGGTCGCCCAGGTGAGCTACCCGTGGGTGCATCCGGGCTGGTTCGTCACGCCCAAGCTGATGCTGCACGCGACGCAGTACGACCTGACGCACAACGTCAACAGCGACGACAAGATCTCGCGCGTGCTGCCCACGGTCTCGCTGGATTCCGGCCTCGTCTTCGAGCGCAAGTCGTCGCTGTTCGGATCGGGCGGCACGCAGACGCTGGAGCCGCGCCTGTTCTACGTGCGCACCCCCTATAAAAACCAGGACGACATCCCCAACTTCGATACGGGCGTCGCCGGTTTCAACTACGCCCAGCTGTTCACGGAAAACCGCTTCGTCGGCGCCGACAAGGTGTCGGATGCGAACCAGTTGACGGCGGCGATCGTCTCGCGCTTCATCGAGGCCAACGGCGCCGAGCGCCTGCGCCTCGCGGTCGGCAGCCGCTACTACTTCACCGACCCGCGCGTGCGCCTGAACTCGAGCGAGCAAAGCAACCAGACCCGCTCGGACGCGCTGCTGGCGGCGTCGGGCCGCATTTCGGAGTCCTGGAGCTTCGACAGCGGCGTACAATACGATGCACAGGCGCGCAGCCTGTACAGCTCGAATGTCGGGGTGCAGTGGCAGCCGGCCCCGATGAAGGTGTTGAACCTCGAATACCGTTTTCAACGCGACACCTTCGGCATCGCCAACGGCTTCCGCAACGCCGACGTCTCGGGCCAGTGGCCGCTGTCGCAGCGCTGGTATGGTGTGACCCGGGTCAGCTACTCGGTACGCGACCGCAAACTGCTCGAGAGCCTCGTGGGGCTCGAGTACAAGGCGGATTGCTGGGTGTTCCGCATGGGCGCACAGCGTTTCGTGACCGCCGCGCAGACCACCTCGACGCCGATTTTCTTCCAGCTCGAGCTGAACGGCCTGTCGCGCCTGGGGTTCGGCAACCCGCTGGAGACTTTCAACAAGAGCATTCCCGGCTACACCCGGCTGAACACCAACGTCGGCCGCCCCTGACCGGGCCATGGACAACTAGATACCTGAAATGAGTGCTTTCCTGAATATGCGTACTACCCGCCCGTCCCCGCTCCGTCCGCACCAGATCAAACTGGCGGTGCTGCTGCTGTGCGCCCTCGCCACCGGCGATGTCCTGGCCCAGGCGGCACCGGCCGGCGCTCCGGCCGCGGCCAAGCCCGCCGCCGCCAAGCCGGCCGCCAAACCCGGCACCGGCTTCCTGCCGCCGGCGTCCAGCAATGCCCACGTGATCGATTCCGTGTACGTGATCGTCAACGACGAGGTCATCACCAGGCGCGAAGTCGACCAGCGCATGGCCGAGATCACCCAGCGCCTCAAGGCGCAAGGTGCCCAGATGCCGGCCGAGGAAGACCTGCGCCGCCAGGTCGTCGAGGCCATGATCACCGAGCGCGCCCAGCTCCAGCTGGCCAAGGAAATGGGCGTGCGCGTCGACGACACGACGCTCGACCGCGCCATCGGCCGCATCGCCGAGAACCAGAAGATGACCGTGCAGGACATGCGCAACGCGATGGAAAAGGACGGCCTGACGTTCTCCCAGTTCCGCGAGCAGATCCGCAACGAGATCATGATGCAGCGCCTGATCGAGCATGAAGTCGACAGCAAGATCCAGGTCACCGACGCCGAGATCGACACGTACATGGCGGCCGAGAAGGCTGCCGCCGCCGACCGCGTCGAGATGGACATCGCCCAGATCCTCGTGCGCATCCCGGAAAACGCGTCGCCCGAACAGATCGCCGCCCGCAAGGCCAGGGCCGACGAAGTCGAGCGCCAGCTGCGCACCGGTGCCGACTTCGCCAAGATGGCCGCCACGTATTCCGATTCGCCGGACGCGCTGAAAGGCGGCTCGGTCGGCTGGCGCGATCCGGACCGCCTGCCCCCGATCTTCGCGAGCGAACTGCATAAACTGAAGCCGGGCCAGGTCACGCCGGTGATCCGCACCAACGTCGGCTTCCACGTCCTCAAGCTCGCGGGCGTGCGCAAGCTGGCGGACGCGCAGAAGCCCGACCAGGCCGTCGTGCAGCAGACCCACGCGCGCCACATCCTGCTGAAGATCACGCCGACCCAGACCGAAGAGGAAGCCCGCAAGAAGCTCCTGGAAATCAAGCAGAAGATCGACAGCAAGCAGGCCACGTTCGAAGACATGGCGCGCCAGTACTCGAACGACGGCTCGGCCTCGAAGGGCGGCGACCTGGGCTGGCTGTATCCGGGCGACGCGCTGCCGGAATTCGAGAACCCGATGAACGCCCTCAAGCCGGGCCAGGTCTCGGATGTCATCAAGACGCCGTTCGGCCTGCACCTGATCGAGGTCGTCGAGCGTAAGACGCAGGACGTGTCGAAGGAGAAGGAACGCTCGGCCGCGCGCCAGGTCCTCACCGACCGCAAGCGTCAGGAAGCGCTGGAAGACTGGAGCCGCCAGGTCCGCGACCGCGCCTACGTCGAGTTCCGCGAGGACAAATAAGATGTCCCAGGCAGGCACACGCCCTTCGCTGGCCGTCACGGTCGGCGAGCCGGCGGGCATCGGTCCGGAGATCTCGATCCGCGCGGCCTGGGCGCTGCGCCGCGAGGCCCGCTGCGTGCTCGTGGGCGATGCCGCCTTTTTGTCGCTGACGGCCAGCCTGATCGACCCGAGCATCCGCCTGTCCGCGATCTCCACGCTCGCGCTGCGCCACAGCGGCCTGCCGCACTTCGGCCCGGACACGATCCCCGTCGTCGACGTGCCGCTGGACGCCCACGTCGTGCCGGGCCGGCTCGACGCCGCCAACGGCCGCGCCGTGCTGGCGACGCTCGATCTCGCGGTCGAAGGCACGCAAGCCGGCTGGTGGGATGGCATCGTCACGGCGCCGCTGCAAAAGAGCACCATCAACGACGCCGGCGTCGCGTTTTCCGGCCACACGGAATACCTGGCCGAGAAGACCGGCACGCCCAAGGTCGTCATGATGCTCGCGGGCGCATTGGCGTCACCTTCGGGGGCGGATCAGCCGTACCTGCGCGTGGCGCTGGCCACGACGCACCTGCCGCTCAAGGACGTCTCCGGCGCCATCACGCGTGACAGCCTCACGCGCGTGCTCGACATCCTGCACGCGGATCTGGTGCAGAAGTTCGGCATCGCGTCGCCGCGCATCCTCGTGACGGGCCTGAACCCGCACGCGGGCGAGAACGGCTATCTCGGCCGCGAAGAGATCGACGTCATCACACCCGTGCTGGAGGACGCCCGCGCGCGCGGCATCGACGCGCGCGGCCCGTATCCGGCCGACACGCTGTTCCAGCCCAAATACCTGCAGGACGCCGACGCCGTGCTGGCCATGTACCACGACCAGGGCCTGCCCGTGCTCAAGCACGCGACCTTTGGCCGCGGCGTCAACATCACGCTCGGCCTGCCCTTGATCCGCACGTCCGTCGACCACGGCACGGCGCTCGACCTGGCCGCGCAAGGCCTGGGCCAGGCCGATTGCGGCAGCATGGAAGAGGCGATCCGCGTCGCCCTGTCGATGGTCCGCGCGCAACAGAACCCACCCGCATAACAATAATGAAACACGTAGCCCGCAAGCGCTTCGGCCAGAACTTCCTGACCGACGACCACGTCCTCCACGACATCATCGAAGGCATAGCCCCGCACCGGGGCGACACGATGGTCGAAATCGGCCCGGGCCTGGCCGCGATGACGGCACTGCTGCTCAAGGAGCTCGACCACATGCACGTGGTGGAGCTGGACCGCGACCTCGTCGCGCGGCTGGAAAAAGCGTATCCGCGCGAACGATTGACGATCCACGCGGGCGATGCCCTGAAATTCGACTTCGGCGGCATCCCCGTTCCGGAAGGGAAGAAGCTGCGTGTCGTGGGCAACCTGCCGTACAACATCTCCAGCCCGCTACTGTTCCACCTGGCCGACTACGCCCACCTCATCGAGGACCAGCACTTCATGCTGCAAAAGGAGGTCGTGGAGCGCATGGTGGCGGAGCCGGGCACGAAGGCCTACGGCCGCCTGTCCGTGATGCTGCAGTGGCGCTACGACATGGCGCTGCTGTTCATCGTGCCGCCGACGGCGTTCGATCCGCCGCCGCAGGTCGAGTCCGCGATCGTGCGCATGGTGCCGACGAAGCGCCAGCTGCCGGCCGATGCGGCCACGCTCGAAGCCGTCGTGCAGAAGGCGTTCTCGCAGCGCCGCAAGGTGATCCGCAACTGCGTGGCGGGCATGTTCACCGAACAGCAGCTCGTCGATGCCGGCATCGATCCGGGCACGCGTCCGGAAACCGTGGGGCTCGAGCAGTACGTGGCGCTGGCGAATATCCTCAAGCCGGCGTCATAACTTCCCCTGCCGGTAGCGGCGCGCCTTGTCGAACACGCGCGCGCCGATCTTTTTTCCCGCTTCCTGACCCGCCGTGAACGCGGCCGCGTCCAGCCGGTCGCTGCCCGTGAAGCGGCGTAGCGCTTCGGCCGCGGCGCCGGCGCAGGCGGCGTCGACGGATTTCTCATCCATGGCCGCGCTGGCGGCGTCGGCCAGGGCATTGGCGAGCACGAAGAACAGCAGCACGTCGCGG
This sequence comes from Massilia luteola, assembly GCF_034420155.1. Lineage (NCBI taxonomy): Bacteria > Pseudomonadati > Pseudomonadota > Betaproteobacteria > Burkholderiales > Oxalobacteraceae > Massilia > Massilia luteola. The sequence goes on along the minus strand of NZ_JAXOFN010000014.1, from coordinate 79,201 downwards.
TCGTCGTCGTGCCCGTCCCGTAACGATATGTGCCGGGCCAGCCGGAACCAGTGCGCCGCGACCGCATGCCGCCCGGCGGTGACCGGTCGGTTGACCTCGGCCGGCATCAGCGCGAACGGTTGCTCCCGACGGCAGGCGTCGAGCACGGCCGCCGCCTGCGTGCGGCCGATGCCGGCCGGGCTGAATTGTCCGGCCGCGGCGGCCGGCGCCAGCCCCAGGCTCGCCATGTGGCAATCGACGTCCGGTTGCCGTTCCGGGAACAGGTCGACGAGGACGCGGCGGGCCGCATGGCTCATCGCGGCCGTCTTGCTGGCGGCGTCGCGCTCGGCGCGGGGCAGGCGCACGGCCACGCCGAGCGTCGTCTGGCGCGCGTCGCCGTCGTAGGCGGCCCAGGCGTTGTACACGCAGGTATGCACGAGGGCGAGCGTATGCAGCGCCTGCGCCGTCCCGCTGCACGTTAGCGCCAGCGCATTCCAGCCCGGCACCGTGCCGGCCGGCCGCGCCGCCAGGGGTGCCGTTGCCCCGTCCGACTCCACTTTCAGGATGTTCCGCCGCCCCATGTTCGCCTCCGCTTGTGCCATCGACGAGTATCGCCAGCGAATCCGGCCAGGCTGTTGAGCATGCTCATGCGCCGGCTGCTGTGCCGCAACGCACAATCCGGTTTTTTGCCGCTTTATCCTGCGTTTTATGCAGTTCGTCGCAGTCCGCTGGAAGGGACGGGGACGTGCGCCTACAGTGACACCATACCGAGCCGATTACGGCCCCCGACGAACCGAACGACCACTCAGGAGAAGCAAAATGAACGTCCTCAAAAACATGGAAGCCATCTTCCTCGCAGCCGCCGTCCTCGTGGGTGTGACGAGCGCCGCGCACGCCGCCAGCGTGACCAGGCACCAGCGCTACGACGCCCAGGTGACGATCGAAGGCCAGCAGATGGCCGTCGTCAAGGTGACGGCGAAACGCCTCGCCGCCGTCGACAAAGCCGCCATCTGAACCTTGAACCGGACTGAAGGAGAATAGTCATGAACATCCTGAAAAACATGGAAGCCATCTTCCTCGCAGCCGCCGTCCTCGTGGGTGTGACGAGCGCCGCGCACGCCGCCAGCGTGACCCGGCATCAGCGCTACGACGCCCAGGTGACGATCGAAGGCCAGCAGATGGCCGTCGTCAAGGTGACGGCGAAACGCCTCGCCACCGTCGAGAAATCGCGCGCCTGATGCGGCGCGCGCCGCAGGGCAAAAGATCGAGCAAGAGATGGAACCTGCTGCCGCCCGGCAGTGAATGAAGCCAGAACGGCCCGGCTGCCACGCAGCTCGACGGCGCCGTCCACAGCAGGCCGCACAGGCCGTAGATCGCACCACACAACGCACCCGATGAGGACATCGACGGCATGCCGCCGCCGGTCCCGTGTCGCCCCGCGGGCAAAAAAAAAGCCCGCTGTGAGGCGGGCTTAAATCCAATTCTTTCTGAGGAGAGTTGGAGGAGACAGGTGCAATTATGCTGCATCACAGCATATCAGTCCAATTTCTGTTTCGGATATTCGATATTCGAAATTTCCATATCTCCTACAGGCCGTCGCGTGCTGCTTATTTATTGGTCACGCAGGTCACGACCAGGTTGTTTACACCGGGGCTCGTTGCCGCTTCCGCCGCATCGTCCATCGTGCCGCCGCCCGTGCCGTTGGTGCCGCCGCCGGTGACGGTGCAGGTCTGGGCCGGGCTGGTTGGCTGGGTCAGGACGGTCACGCCGTAGGTCGAACCGTAGGGCACCGGGTTCATCGTGAGCGTCACGTCCGCGCCGGTCGGGGCGTTGTTGGCGTCCACGGCGGGGCTGACGCCGATGGTGCCCGTCGTACTGCCGTTGGCGAGGACGAGGCCGGTGCCGGTCAGGCCCTTGACGGTGCCGGTGAGCGGATACGTGTTGATGGCACAGGCATAGCGGATGTCGATCTTGGCCAGCTGGCCGGCCGTGCCGTATGCCGGGAACAGGTTCGGCGAGCATTGCTGGTGCTTTGGCAGGGCGCCGCCCGTCGCGGCGTGGTTGACGACGGTCGCGCCTTTCGGGACGACTTCATACTCCTGGCCGTACTCGATCGAGTTCGGGAAGGTGAGGACGACATCCGGGACAATGGCGTCCGTCGCACTGGTGGCGGACGGCGGGTTGACGGTCAGGTCCTGGCCGTTCGTGCTCAGAACGAGGCCCGGGTATCGCACATTGCTGACCGTGACGGTGATCGGGAACGTGGCCTTGCCGCCGCCGCCGCAGGAGGCCAGCGTCGCCATGATCGCGAGGGCGAGGGCCGGACGCGCGAAAGAAAACTTCATGTAGGTCTCTCCAGGATTAAGAGCAAGTGACGGTGACGGTCGTACCCTCGGCGGCCGAGCCCATGATGCCCGAGCCGTTGCCGCTGCTGCCGCCGCTGACCGTGCAGGTCTGGCCGGTCGGCTGGGTGAGGACGGTGACGCCGTAGGCGCCGTCTTCGTACACCGTCGCGAACGACACCGAGCTGGTGCCCGCCGGGACGTCATGGCGATCATCGCCGTTGACGATCACGAGACCGCTGCCCGTCAGGTTCTTGATCGACGCCGTCAGCGGATGTTGAATGATTTTGCACACAACGCTGATCTGGGCGATCGTGTAATAGTTGGCGCGCGCCTTGCCGTTGTTCACTGTGCAATCGTCGATCTTGGCAACGTTCGACGGCACGGCCTTGACCTTGATGTCGAACTGGTCGTCCGTCGAAATCCGGTTATTGAACTGGAACGAGGTATACGGCGTCGTCACGGCAAGGTCTTCGCCGTTATTGGTCAGCACCAGGCCGTCCTTGGTGACGTTGCCAACCGTGCCGGTCAGGTACAGGTCGCCGCTCCCGCCGCCGCAGGCGGACAGGCCCAGCGCGCATGCCAGCGCTACAACGCCGGCACGCAGGATCGAGCTCTTCATAAAATCTCCACAATGGAATGAGTGGCGCGCGAAGGCGGCGCCGGTACGGCCGAATAGAAAAATGCCCATCATTTTAGTGCATTTGCCAAGCAACGGCCTCATTTGCCTTTGTATCACGGTGTAACCATGAGCCCGTGTCCGGCGCGGCATTGCTTTTCGGCGCCGCCCTCGTTATGCTTGACCTGCTCCTTTCCACTGTCCAAGCTTCGTTTCCGGAGCCGCAATCCCACATGAACACGCGCCGTGCCTGGCCCAAGGCCATCCTGTTCGACCTCGACGACACGCTGTGGCCCATCGCCCCCGTGATCCTGCAGGCCGAAGAGACGTTGTTCGCCTGGTTGCGCGAGCACGCGCCGCGCGTGGCCGAGCGGTTTACCATCGACACCCTGCGCCAGGCGCGCCTGGAACTGCTGGCGCGCAAGCCCGAATTCCACCTCGACCTCGGCAAGCTGCGCCACGCCGGCCTCGTGGAGGCGTTCCAGGAAGCGGGCGAGGATGCCGCCAAGGTCGAGCATGCGATGGCGCAGTTTTTCGCCGCGCGCAATGCCGTGGTCCCGTACGACGATGTGCTGCCGGGCCTGCTGCGCCTGAAGAACCACGTGCTGATCGGCTCGATTTCGAACGGTAATGCCGACCTGCGGACGATCGGCCTGTCGCACCATTTCAAGGTGTCGGTGGCGGCGTCGCAGTTCGGCGTGGCCAAGCCGGATGCGACGATCTTCCTGGCCGCGTGCGCGGAACTGGGCGTGGCGCCGGAGGACGCGGTGTATGTCGGCGACGACGTGCTGCTCGACGTGCGGGGCGCCCAGCGCGCCGGCCTGCGCGCGGTGTGGATGAACCGCACGGGGTCGACCGGGCACCTGGAACACGAGGTGGTGCCGGATGCGATCGTGCGCGACTTCGACGAGCTGCTCGACTGGCTCAAGCGCGAACACGGATAACGCACACCGTCGATCGAACGTGCATAATGAAAGAAATGACAACAACCGGACAGTCCGTTCCGTTCCAAGGCCATGCAACTCGATAACCGTGCACAAACCCTGTTGAAAGCCCTGGTCGAGCGCTACATCGCCGACGGCCAGCCGGTCGGTTCGCGCGCGCTCTCGAAGATTTCCGGCCTCGACCTCTCGCCCGCCACGATCCGCAACATCATGGCCGACCTCGAGGAAATGGGCTACGTCGCCAGTCCGCACACGTCGGCCGGCCGCATTCCCACGCCGCGCGGCTACCGCCTGTTCGTCGACACGCTGTTGACCGTGCAGCAGATCGACGAGAACGCCGTCGAGGCCGGCATGCGCCTGCCCGCGCACCAGCCGCAGAAGATGATCGCCAACGCGGCCCAGATGCTGTCGTCCCTGTCGCAGTTCGCCGGCGTCGTGCAGAGCCCGCGGCGCGAATCGGCGTTCCAGCAGATCGAATTCCTGCGCCTGTCGGAAAAGCGCATCCTGCTCGTCATCGTCGACCCGCGCGGCGACGTCCAGAACCGCCTGCTGCTGACCGACGTCGACTACACGCCGTCCGAACTGATCCAATCGGCCAATTACCTGAACCAGCATTTCGCCGGCCTGTCGTTCGACGAGGTGCGCGGCCGCCTGACGGGCGAACTGCGCCAGCTGCGCGACGACATGGGACGCCTGATGCAGGCCGCGGTGGAGGCCGGCAGCGAAGCGCTGGCCGAGACGGACGATATGGTGATCGCGGGCGAGCGCAACCTGCTGTCCGTGGCCGACCTGTCTTCCAACATGAGCTCGCTGCGCCAGATGTTCGAGATGTTCGAGCAGAAAACAGGCCTGATGCAATTGCTCGACGTATCGAGCCGGGCCGGCGGCGTGCAGATCTTCATCGGCGGCGAATCGAAGCTCGTGCCGATGGACGAGATGAGCGTCGTCACGGCGTCGTACGAGGTGAACGGCAAGATCGTCGGCACCCTCGGCGTCATCGGCCCCACGCGTATGGCCTACGAGCGCGTGATCCCGATCGTCGACATCACGGCCAAGCTGCTGTCGAGCGCGCTGAGCCACACATGAGGGGGTAGGGTGGGCCGCCTCCGCCCACGCGTGACGTTCGCGTACCGCATACGTTACGCGTGGGCACGTTTCATTTGAGGCCCCCGGCCTCAAATGCCCACGCTACCGGTTTGCGCCTGGTTTAGTGCCGGTGCGGGCAGTCGGTCTTCTGGCAGTGGCCGTAGATGGCCAGGGCGTGCTCGGCGATCTTGAAGCCGCGTTCGCTGGCGATCTTTTGCTGGCGGCTTTCGATTTCGTCGTCGTAGAACTCTTCCACGTGGCCGCAATCGAGGCAGACGAGGTGGTCGTGGTGCGATCCGGCGTTCAGCTCGTAGATCGCCTTGCCGGTTTCAAAGTGATTGCGGTTCAACAGGCCTGCTTGCTCGAACTGGGTCAGCACCCGGTAGACGGTCGCCAGCCCTACGTCCATATTTTCGTTCAGGAGGGTCTTGTAGACGTCTTCCGCCGTCAGGTGCCGCACCGCGCTGTTCTGGAAAATTTCCAGGATTTTTAGCCGAGGCAAGGTCGCTTTCAGGCCGCTGGCTTTCAGGTCGGTTGGATTGTTGCTCATGTTTTGTTACTCGGATATGGGCGGAGTGCTTTATGATATAGCGTTTTGATAGCTCCCGCCTCATCGATTTTTAAGGTCAGATATGCGCATTAACGCCGTTTTACATCGTTCCCACGCCCGGGCAGCGCTCGTGGCCGGCCTCGCCTGCATGACGTTGGCGCTGTCCGGCTGCGCCGCCTGGCGCAACCAGACCCAGCCGGCAGCCCCGGTGAGCACCGCCCCCGCCGCGGTCGCTGCCGATGCCGGCAAGTCCGCGGCAATCGCGAATTCGGGCGCGCAGACGACGACCGTCACCAAGCTGCAGAAATTCCTCTGGATCTTCTCGCCCTACCGCCCGGACATCCAGCAGGGCAACTTCGTCTCGCAGGAAATGCTGAACCAGCTGAAAGTCGGCCAGACCCGCGACCAGGTGAAATTTATTCTCGGCACCCCGCTGCTGCAGGACGCCTTCCACGCGGACCGCTGGGATTATCCGTTCTACCTCGCGCGCGGCAACGGCGAGCTGACCACCAGCCGCGTCACCGTCTTTTTCAAGGACGACAAGGTCGACCACTTTGACGGCGGCAACCTGCCGACGGAACGCGAATACATCAATCGCCTGATCGGCATCTCGAAATACGAAACCCAATCCGAGCAGGAGTCGTTGGACGAACTCAAGCGCAAGCGCGACGAGGCAGCCAAAGGCGGTGGCGGCGGAGGACAATGATGACCCAACTGAAAATCGCCGTCGCCGGCGCCAGCGGCCGCATGGGCCGCATGCTGATCGAAACCATCGCCGCTGCGCCGGACGCCCGGCTGGCCGGCGCCCTCGACCGCGAAGGCACCCCGTTCATCAATGCGGACGCCGGCGCGTTTTCCGGCCAGCTGACCGGCGTCGTGATCCAGTCCGACCTCGACAAGGGCCTGGCCGACGCCGATTTCCTGATCGATTTCACGCGTCCGGAAGGCACGCTGCGCCACCTGGAATACTGCGCCGCGCACGGCATCAAGATGATCATCGGCACCACCGGTTTCGATGACGCCGGCAAGGCCGCCATCCGCGCCGCCGCCGACAAGACCGCGATCATGTTCGCCCCGAACATGAGTATCGGCGTCAACGTCACGATGAAGCTGCTGGAACTGGCAGCCAAGAATTTTTCTGAGGGCTATGACATCGAGATCATCGAAGCCCACCACCGCCACAAGGTCGATGCCCCGTCCGGCACGGCGCTCAAGATGGGTGAAGTCATCGCCGACGCCCTCGGCCGCGACCTCAAGGCATGCGCCGTCTACGGCCGCGAAGGCGTGACGGGCGAGCGCGACCCGTCGACGATCGGCTTCGCCACCGTGCGCGGCGGCGACATCGTGGGCGACCACACCGTGCTGTTCGCCGGCATCGGCGAACGCATCGAGATCAGCCACAAATCGAGCAGCCGCGTCAGCTACGCCCAGGGCTCGCTGCGCGCCGCGCGCTTCCTGGCCGACAAGCCGACCGGCCTGTACGACATGCAGGACGTGCTGGGCCTCAAGGGCTGACGCACACGCCCGCCGAACTGGACGGCTTTGCCGGCGATCTGCTGGCATACTCTCCATGACTGCCGTCGTTCCCGGCACTGCCGGAAACGACTCCCCGCGGAGGCGGGATTCAATTTTGTAAGCCGACCGCCTGCGCAGGGGCGGCGTTGTTTTACGTTACCTGACAGGAGATCTTCCATGGCCACCGTCGAATTGAACGGCGCCGCGATCACCGACGCGGACAGCTTCCACGTCGAGAGCCGGCGTGCGTTCGGCTTTCCCGATTCGTATGTGCACACCATGGATTCCTGGGTCGATTGCCTGAGCTATCTGCGCGACGAAGACGGCATGAGCAGCGTCCGCCTGAAAAAGGACGAGGTGCTGCACATCGTCGTGACGCACTCGGAAGCCCTGCGCGAACGGGCGCCGGACGTGCTGGAAGAGATGGCGTTCTGCATCATCGGCATCAACGAGCGCTACGAGGATTACGGCGAGAAGCCGGCGCTGGAGCTCGAGCTTCGGTAATACGGAAACGCGTTCAATCGTAGGTCGGCACCCTGTGCCCACGCGTAACGCCAACACGCCGCATACGTCCGCGTGGGCACGGGGTGCCCACCCTACCGCGCTACCGCCGCCGGTTGACGAACGAGCCGGTATAATGTTCTGCTCACCTCCTTCAGTCCGCAGAACATCATGCAAGATAAATATAGTCCAGCCGAAGTCGAACAGGCCGCGCAGGCCTACTGGAAGTCGATCGACGCGTATAAAGCCGTCGAGAACGACCCGCGTTTCCCAAAAGGCAAGTATTACGCCTGCTCGATGCTGCCTTACCCGTCGGGCAAGCTGCACATGGGTCACGTGCGCAACTATACGATCAATGACGTGATGTACCGCTATCTGCGGATGAACGGCTACAACGTGCTGATGCCGATGGGCTGGGACGCCTTCGGCATGCCCGCCGAGAACGCGGCGATGGCCAACAACGTGCCGCCCGCGCAGTGGACGTATTCGAACATCGCCCACATGCGCGGCCAGATGGAGTCGATGGGCCTCGCCATCGACTGGTCGCGCGAAATGACCGCCTGCAAGCCGGACTACTACAAGTGGAATCAGTGGATGTTCCTCAAGATGCTCGAGAAGGGCATCATCTACCAGAAGACCGGCACCGTGAACTGGGACCCGGTCGACCAGACCGTGCTCGCCAACGAGCAGGTCATCGACGGCAAGGGCTGGCGCTCGGGCGCGACCGTGGAAAAGCGCGAGATCCCGATGTACTACGTGCGCATCACGGACTACGCCGACGAACTGCTGGACCACGTCGAGAACAAGCTGCCGGGCTGGCCGGAGCGCGTGCGCATCATGCAGGCCAACTGGATCGGCAAGTCGACCGGCGTGCGCTTCGCGTTCCCGCACGTGATCATGGACGAGCAGGGTGAGCTCATCAACGACGGCAAGATGTACGTCTTCACGACGCGCGCCGACACGATCATGGGCGTGACCTTCTGCGCCGTCGCGCCGGAACACGCGCTCGCGCAGCACGCCGCCAAGGACAATCCGGAACTGCAGGCGTTCATCGCCGAGTGCAAGCAGGGTTCCGTCATCGAAGCCGACATGGCGACGATGGAAAAGAAGGGCATGCCGACCGGCCTGTTCGTCACGCACCCGATCTCCGGCGAGCAGGTGCCGGTCTGGGTCGGCAACTACGTCCTGATCACGTACGGCGACGGCGCGGTGATGGGCGTGCCGGGCCACGACGAGCGCGATTTCGCGTTCGCCAAAAAATACGACCTGCCGATCAAGCAGGTCATCGCGGTCGAAGGCGAGACCTTCTCGCTGGACGGCTGGCAGGAGTGGTACGGCGACAAGGAGCGCGGCGTCGTCGTCGACTCGGGCAAGTACGACGGCCTGGATTACACGTCGGCGGTGAATGCCGTCGCCGGCGACCTCGCGAACCTGGGCCTGGGCGACAAGAAGGTCACGTTCCGCCTGCGCGACTGGGGCATCTCGCGCCAGCGCTACTGGGGCACGCCGATCCCGATGATCCACTGCGACAAGTGCGGCACGGTGCCGGTCCCCGAGAAGGACCTGCCGGTCGTGCTGCCGGAAGACTGCGTCCCGGACGGCAGCGGCAATCCGCTCAAGAAACACGAAGCCTTCCTGAAGGTCGACTGCCCGTGCTGCGGCGCGCCCGCGCGCCGCGAGACGGACACGATGGACACGTTCATCGATTCGTCCTGGTACTACATGCGCTATACCTCGCCGGGTTCGAACGACGCGATGGTCGACCCGGCCCGCAACGATTACTGGATGCCGATGGACCAGTACATCGGCGGCATCGAGCACGCCGTGCTGCACCTGCTGTACGCGCGTTTCTGGACGAAGGTCATGCGCGACTTCGGCCTCGTGACGTTCGACGAGCCGTTCGTCAACCTGCTCACGCAGGGCATGGTGTTGAACGAGACCTATTATCGCGAAGAAGAGTCGGGCAAGAAGACCTGGTACAACCCCGCCGACGTGACGCTGACGTTCGATGAACGCGGCCGTCCGCAGTCGGCGGTGCTGAAGGAAGACGGCCAGCCGGTCGTCATCGGCGGCACCGAGAAGATGTCGAAGTCGAAGAACAACGGCATCGACCCGCAGGCGCAGATCGAGCAGTACGGCGCCGATACGGCCCGCCTGTTCACGATGTTCGCCGCGCCACCGGAGCAGACGCTCGAGTGGTCGGAGTCGGGCGTGGAAGGCGCGAGCCGCTTCCTGCGCCGCGTCTGGGCGTTCGCTTACGCCCAGCGCGAGCGCGTCGCCGCGGCGCTGGCCGGCCAGCAGGCCGGCACGCTGGATGAAGCGCAGAAGACGCTGCGCCGCGAAGTGCACAAGGTGCTGCAGCAGGCCGACTACGACTTCAAGCGCATCCAGTACAACACGGTCGTCTCGGCCTGCATGAAGATGCTCAACACGCTGGAGTCCAGCAAGCTGGCGGAAGGTGCTGCGAGCGACGCCGTGATCGCCGAAGGCCTGTCGATCTTCCTGCGCATGCTGAACCCGGTCGCGCCGCACATCACGCACGCGCTGTGGCAGGAACTGGGGTACGCCGGCAAGTACGGCGATATCCTCAACGTGGCCTGGCCGGAAGTGGATCCGGCCGCGCTGGAACAGGCGGAGATCGAACTGATGATCCAGGTGAACGGCAAGCTGCGCGGTTCGGTGAAGGTGGCCAAGGATGCCGACAAGGCCGCCATCGAGGCCGCCGCGCTGGCGTCGGAATCGGCGCAGAAGTTCATCGAAGGCACGCCGAAGAAGGTCATCGTCGTCCCCGGCAAATTGATCAACATCGTGGTGTAAGCGATGCGCGCCCCTACCCGGAAGTTGGTGGTGCGCGCGGCCGCGGCCCTGCTGGTGGCGAGTAGCCTGGCAGGCTGCGGCTTCGAGCTGCGCGGCTCGAACGGCAGCTACACGATGCCGTTCCACAGCATTTATCTGGGCTTCCCGGACACGTCGGCGCTGGGCACGGAACTCAAGCGCAACCTGCGCGCGACGGACCAGGTGGTCATCGCCGACAAGGCGACGGACGCCGAGGCGCAGTTCGTGCTGCTGGGCGAGACGCGCAACAAGTCCATCCTGTCGCTGAACAGCCTGGGCCGCGTGCGCGAATACCTGCTGACGTACACGCTGACGTTCAGCGTGCGCGACGCCAAGGGCGCGGAGCTGGTGGCGCCGACCGAGATCTCGCTGCGCCGGAACATGGCGTTCGACGAGACCCAGGTGCTGGCCAAGGAATCGGAAGAAGCGCTGCTGTACCGCGACATGCAGGCGGACCTCGTGCAGCAGATCATCCGCCGCCTGGCCGCGATGAAGCCGGCCACTTAACAGATAAGCGACAAAGGAAGACCATGCAGTTGCGGCCCGACGCACTCGACGGCCACCTCGCCAAGGGGCTCGCGCCCCTGTACGTGATCACCAGCGACGAGCACCTGCTCGCATTGGAAGCGGCCGATAAAATCCGCCGCGCGGCGCGCGCGCACGGCTATTCCGAGCGGGACGTGCTCACGGTCGAGCGCAGTTTCAAATGGGGCGAGCTGCTGGCCGCGAACCAGGCCATGTCGCTGTTCGGCGACAAGAAGCTGATCGAGCTGCGCATCCCTGGCGGCAAGCCGGGCAAGGACGGCAGCGCCGCGCTGCAGAACTACGCGAAGGACCTGAACCCCGACAACCTCACGCTGGTCACCTTGCCGAAGCTGGACTGGCAGACGGCCAAGGCATCGTGGGTGGCGGCGCTGCAGCAGGCCGCGGTCTACGTCGAGATCGCGAACGTGGAACGCGCGCAGCTGCCGGGCTGGATCGGCACGCGCCTGGCCGCGCAGAACCAGAGCGCGGACCGCCAGAGCCTGGACTTCATCGCCGACCGCGTGGAAGGCAACCTGCTGGCGGCGCACCAGGAGATCCAGAAACTCGCCCTGCTGTACGAGCCGGGCAAGCTGACGTACGAGCAGGTGCACGACGCCGTGCTGAACGTCGCCCGCTACGACGTCTTTAAATTGTCGGAAGCGATGCTGGCCGGCGACCCGGCGCGCCTCGTGCGGATGCTGGAAGGCCTGAAAGGCGAGGGCGAGGCGCTGCCGCTGGTGTTGTGGGCCGTCTCCGAAGAAATCCGTACGCTGCTAAAATTGAAGGCAGGGATGGCGCAGGGACGCCCGCTGGGCGCGCTGTTGAAGGAATACCGCATCTGGGGCCCGCGCGAGCGCATGATGGAACCGGCGCTGCGCAGGATCGCGCTGCCGACGCTGGAAGCGGCGCTGCAGCAGGCGGCGCAGGTCGACAAGATGGTCAAGGGCCTGCGCGCGAAGCAGTTCGCGGGCGACGCATGGGACGCGATGCTGCAGCTTGCATTGAGAATTGCATCGTAGGGTGGGCACGGGGTGCCCACCCTACGGCTGATATGAATACAGAGGAACGAAGCACGATGGACATCACCGACACCATGCAAACAATGGGCCGCCAGGCGCGCGCGGCCTCGCGCGCGATGGCGCGCGCGGACAGCGCCACCCGCAACCAGGCCCTGCTCCTGATCGCCGCCGCCATCGAGCGCGACGCCGACATCCTGCGCGCCGCCAACGCACGCGACATGGAAGCGGCGGCCGCCGCCGGCCTGGAACCGGCGCTGCTGGACCGCCTGGCGCTGTCCGACAAGGCGATCGCCACGATGGTCGACGGCCTGCGCCAGATCGTCGCGCTGCCCGACCCGATCGGCGAGATCACGGACCTGAAATTCCGCCCGACGGGCATCCAGGTGGGCCGCATGCGCGTGCCGCTCGGTGTCATCGGCATCATCTACGAGGCGCGTCCGAACGTGACGGTCGACGCGGCCGGCCTGTGCATCAAGAGCGGCAACGCCGCCATCCTGCGCGGCGGCTCGGAAGCCATCCACTGCAACCGCGCGCTCGCGGCGCTCGTGGCCGAAGGCCTGCGTGGCGCCGGCCTGCCGGAACACGGCGTGCAGGTCGTCGAGACGACCGACCGCGCCGCCGTCGGCGCCCTCATCACGATGCCGGAATTCGTGGACGTGATCGTCCCGCGCGGCGGCAAGGGCCTGATCGCCCGGCTGATGAAGGAATCCACGGTCCCGATGATCAAGCACCTGGACGGCATCTGCCACGTCTACATCGACGCCAAGGCCGACAGCGCGAAGGCGCTCCGGATCGCCATGAACGCCAAGACGCACCGCTACGGCACGTGCAACACGATGGAGACCTTGCTGGTCGCACGCGCCGTCGCGCCCACCTTGCTGCCGCAACTGGCCGCGCTGTACGCGACGAAGGAAGTGGAACTGCGCGCCGACCCGGAAGCGCTGGCGATCCTGCACGGCTACCCGCACCTGGTGCCGGCGACGGAAGAGGACTGGAGCACGGAATACCTGGCGCCTATCCTCGCCGTCAAGATCGTCGACGGCATCGATGCCGCGATCGAGCATATCAACACGTATTCGTCGAAGCACACGGACGCCATCGTCACCGAGGATTACACGGACGCGATGCGCTTCCTGCGCGAAGTCGATTCGGCCTCCGTGATGATCAACGCGTCGACGCGCTTCGCCGACGGCTTCGAATACGGCCTCGGTGCGGAGATCGGCATCTCGAACGACAAGCTGCATGCGCGCGGACCGGTCGGGCTGGAAGGCCTCACGTCGCTGAAGTACGTGGTCTTCGGCCACGGCGAGGTGCGCAAATAACCGGGGTCAGAGCCTAATGCCGTTAAGTTAAGGCCAAAAAGACCGCTCCGACTAACATCTGAGTGGCCTTTTCAAGGGCTTCGCGCGGACCTTACCGGTCCTAAACTGGCTGAAATCACGCTTAACTTAACGGCATTAGGGTCAGAGCCCGAATTTTGGAAATAGAGGGATTGCATGTATTTGTGGATCAAAGCGCTGCACATCGTCTTCATCGCCTCGTGGTTCGCCGGCCTGTTTTACCTGCCGCGCATCTACGTGAACCTGGCCCAGGAAAGCAACCCGGCCGCGGTCGAGCGCCTGCTCGGCATGGCTCGCCGCCTGTACCGCTTCACGACGATCCTCGCGGTGCCGGCGCTGTTGCTGGGCTTGTGGCTGTGGCTGGGCTTCGGCATCAAGGGCGGCTGGCTGCACGCAAAACTGGCGCTCGTGATCCTCGTCATCGGCTACCATCATGCCTGCGGATCGCTGCTGAAGAAGTTCGAGCGCGGCGTGAATACGCGCAGTCATAAATGGTTCCGCGTGTTCAATGAAGTGCCGGTCTTGTTGTTGCTGGCGATCGTGATTCTGGTCGTGGTAAAACCATTCTGACCTGAAGACTCAAACTTGCAATTGGCGGCCGGGCCTGATCCCGGCCGTTTCTTTTTAGTCAGTCGGGGTCAGAGCCCAGCCGGTGAACGGGCTCTCACCCCAATTTAGTCAGTCGGGGTCAGAGCCCACCCGGTGAACGGGGCTCTCGCCCCAATAGTCAGTCGGGGTCAGAGCCCAGCCGGTGAACCGGGCTCTCACCCCAATTTAGTCAGTCGGGGTCAGAGCCCACCCGGTGAACCGGGCTCTGACCCCGATTATGCGAAATAACGGATAAAAGGTACCCCTATGGCTTCTTATTTTTGCCCCTGCCCGCGCGGCATGGAACAGGCGCTGGCCGACGAGCTGGCCGAGATCGCACAGGCCACCGGCAGCGCGACGCTGAAGGTGCACAACCAGGTGCCGGGCGGCGTGCACTGCTCGGGCTCGGACACCGACGCATACCGCATCAACCTGCATTCGCGCATCGCGTCGCGTGTGCTGCTGCGCATCGCCAACCGCAACTACGCCAACGAAAACGACATCTACGACCTCGTGCTGGAACAGCCGTGGGAAGACTGGTTCGGCGTCGACCACACGATCCGCGTCGACATCACCGCCATCAAGTCGCCGCTGACGAGCCTCGAGTTCACGACCCTGAAGATCAAGGACGCCGTGTGCGACCGCTTCCGCGACCAGTTCGGCCGCCGCCCGTCCGTCGATACGCGCGAGCCGGACATGCGCATCGTGGGCTTCCTCGACCAGCGCAACTTCACGATCTACCTGGACACCTCCGGCGAGGCGCTGTTCAAGCGCGGCTGGCGCGAAGAGACGGGCGACGCGCCGCTGCGCGAGAACCTGGCCGCCGGCCTGCTGCGCGTGGCGGGATGGAAGCCGGGCGTGCCGCTGTTCGATCCGATGTGCGGCTCGGGCACGATCCTGATCGAGGCCGCGCAGATGGTGCAGGGCATTCCGCCCGGCGCGCGCCGCCGCTTCGCGTTCGAAAAATTCGGGAACTTCAACGCCAAGGCCTGGCAGGAGATGAAGACGGCCATCAAGCCGAACCCGCTGCCCGCCGAACCGACGATCTTCGGCTCCGACATCTCCGGCGACATGATCGCGATGACCCGCCACAACCTGCGCGCGGCCGGCATCCTGTTCGACGTCCCGCTGAAGCAGATCGAGGCGCAGCAGGTGCAGCCGCCCACCAGCCTGCCCGGCCTGCTGGTGACGAATCCGCCGTACGGCGAGCGGATCGGCGTGCGCGGCGATTCCACGATCCCGCAGGACGAGATGGCCGTCGGCTTCTACCAGCAGCTCTCCACCACGCTGAAGCAGCGCTTCGCCGGCTGGACCGTGTACCTGTTCACGGCCGACCTGGGCCTGCCCAAGATGCTGCGCCTGAAGGAATCGCGCAAGACGCCGTTCTTCAACGGCGCCCTCGAATGCCGCCTGTTCCGCTTCGACATGGTCGCCGGCTTCAACCGCCGCGACGCCGCAAAACCGAAAGACGAATAATCGATGCTGCCCGAACCCGAACCGGACAACCTGCCGAAAGACCCGGTCATCCCCGTCCCGCTGCCGGTGCCGCACAAGGTCACCATGCTGTCGGCCGGCGGCCTCGCGTCGCTGCTGGCCGCGCTGTCGATGCTGGGCCCCTTTTCCGTCGACGCCTACCTGCCCGCGTTCCCGAGCATCCAGGCGTCGCTGGGCGCGACCGGGCTGGAAGTCCAGCAGACGCTGACGGCGTACATGCTGGCCTTCGCCGTGATGTCGCTGTGGCACGGCGCGTTGTCGGACGCGTTCGGGCGGCGCAACGTGATCCTCGTCGGGCTGATCGTGTTCGCGGTCGGGACGCTCGGCTGCGCGTCCGCGCATTCCGTGCACTACCTGTGGGTCTTCCGGATCATGCAGGGCATCTCCGCCGGTGCGGGCGTCGTCGTCGGTCGGGCCATCATCCGCGACCTGTATTCGGACGCGCCGGCCGCGCGCCTGCTGTCGATGGTGACGATGATTTTTTCGATCGCACCGGCCATCGCGCCCGTGCTGGGCGGCTGGGTGGTCGCCGCGTTCGACTGGCGTTCGATCTTCCTCGGCCTGCTGGGATTTTCGGTCGTGCTGTGGTGGGTGTGCTGGCAGCACCTGCCGGAGACGATGCCGGTGGAGCGCCGCCAGCCGTTCAACCCGCGCTTCCTGGCGCGCAGCTACTGGGACATCTTCAGCTCCGTGCTGTTCCAGATGAAGTCCGGCATCGTCGCGTGCAATTTCGGCGGCATGTTCCTGTTCATCGCGGGCGCCCCCGTGCTGCTGCCCGTGCACCTGCACCTGGGGCCGTCGCAGTTCGCGTGGCTGTTCGTGCCGGCCGTGAGCGGCATCTTCCTCGGCGCGCTCGCCGCCAACCGGCTGGCGGGGAAGATGACGTTCTCGCGCCAGATCGGCATCGGCTACGCATTCATGCTGGCGGCCGTCACCGGTACCGTCACGTACCACTCGCTGCTGCCGCCGGCGCTGCCGTGGACCGTGCTGCCGATGTTCTTCTATAACTTCGGCAGCTCGATCATCAACCCGAGCGCCACCTTGCTGGCCCTCGACCTGTTCCCGCACATCCGCGGCACGGTGGCGTCGTGCCAGTCGTTCGTGACCACCTTGATGGGCGCGCTGGTCGCCGGCATCATCGCGCCGGCACTGACCCATTCGGTGCTGGCGATGGCGCTCGGCCAGGCCGCGTTCGCGCTGGCATCGCTGGCGTGCTGGATGACATCGCGCCGGTATCGCCGTTACAAGGCGCTGGCCTGAGTAAAATGCAAACTAGTATGGTTTAATTTGCGCAATGTCAATACCGTCCAATTGAGTTTTGAGTCTAAAAAGCGTCAAATTTCACGGAAAATATTGTTCCCGGCCAGAAATGTATATATGCTAAGATAAGTTTTTCATGCTTGGAATAACGATGTAAGGATTGCCTTATTCCAGGGACCGCAAGAACGAATACTGTGGCAGCCCCCGCAGGGAAGGCGGCCATCACCCCAAAAACCAAGTTGGCGGCCGTGCTTGAAACCATACATCAACCAGACCAGGACATCCGCAACCGACTGCTGATCGCGCGTTTGCCGGCTATGCCGCAGATCCTCATCAAGCTGCTCGCGCACTTGCAGGCGGACGATCTGGGCATGCCGGAGCTGGCCGCGCTGGTCGCCAAGGATGCCGGCATGACGGGCAAGATCCTCACCGTCGCCACCAGTTCGGCCTACCACCGCAACGGCCGCCAGGCCAGCCTCGAGCAGGCCATGGTGGCGCTGGGCACGGACATGATCAAGACGCTGGTCATCAGCGATTCCGTGTTCCAGACGTTCAACAGCTTCCCGAACTCCGGCACCACCGACCTGCGCGTGTTCTGGAAGAATTCGCTGACGGCGGCCGTGCTGGCGCGCGAGGTCGCGCGCCGCATCGATTATGGGCAGCCGGAAGAAGCCTATCTGGCGGGCCTGCTGCACAACGTCGGCCGCCTCGCGCTGCTGGCGACGGCGCCCAAGGAATATGCGTTCAACTTCACGGCGCGCGACGACGAGGACCTGTGCGCCGTCGAGCAGCGCACCCTGCAGATCACGCACGCCGAAGCGGGCGCCTGGCTGATCGAGCGCTGGCAGCTCGATTCCTTCCTCGCCGATTCCGTGCTGTACCACCACGAGCCGAGCGAGCGCCTGGAAGCGGCGCATCCCCTGATCCGCATCGTGCGCGTGGCCCACGTGCTGTCCAGCCACGCGAACGACGATGCCCTCGTGGACGAGGCGCGCGCCCTGTGCGGCCTCGGTCCGGACGCGCCCGACGAGCTTTTGACCCTGGCCGCGCGCCAGGTCGAGAAGGCCGCCGTCCATCTCGGCATCGACCTCGCGGGTGCCGACGACCTGCCCGCGCTGCCCGCGTTCGCGCCGCCGCCACCCGTCGACCCCGTGCAGCAGCGCCTGTCCGAAGAAGTCCGCAATCTCGTGCTGGTGTCCGAAGTCGGCCAGACGTTCGCGCGCCAGCAAGGCGAGTCGGGCCTGCTGGAAGCGATGACGCGCTCGGCGCGCATCCTGTTCGATTTCGAGAATGCCGTCGTGCTGCTGGAGAATCCGACCGGCCAGGCCCTCGTCGGCGCGCCGATCACGAACCAGCAGCGCATCGCCGAATTCACGGTCCCGCTGGCGAAGGGCGGCGCCGTCGCGCAGTCCGCGCTGGACCGCCGCCTGGGCTTCGTGCGCCGCGACGGCCGTCCGCTCGGCCTGGCGGAAGAACAGCTGCTGCGCATCCTCGGCACGGAATCGTTCGTGTGCCTGCCGCTCGTCGCGGGCGCGCGCTGCCTCGGCGTGCTGGTGGGCGGCGTCGCCGCTTGGCAGCTGCCGGCCTGCCAGAAGCGCGAGCGCTTCCTGCAGGCGTTCGGGACGCAGGCCGCGGGCGCGCTGGAGACGGCGCTGTCGGAACGGGGCCATGCGCGCCGCCAGCTCGCCCACGTCGCGGAGGAATACCGCGAGGCATCGCGCCGCGTCGTGCACGAAGTGAACAACCCGCTGTCGATCATCAAGAACTACCTGTCGGTCCTGGACAGCAAGCTGGAACGCCAGGAACCGGTCAGCGCCGAGCTGTCGATCCTGAACGAGGAGATCGACCGCGTCGGCCAGCTGGTCGGCAGCCTGACGGAGATCCAGCCGGGCGTCGCCATGTCGCGAGCCGACGGTGCCGCGCCGGCCGCGGACGTGGCGAAAGTCGTGGACGAGGTGCTGCGCCTGTTCCGCACGACGAACTTCGTCCCGGCCAACGTGGAGATCGTCGTCAGCATGCCGGACGACGCCGGCCGCGTCGACGGCGACCCGGACATCCTCAAGCAGATCCTCGTGAACCTCGTCAAGAACGCGATCGAGGCGCTGTCGGCGGGTGGCGGCCGCATCGAGATCGCCAACCGCGGCCACGTGAACCGCGAGCGCAGGCTGTACTTGGAACTGGTGGTCTCCGACACCGGTCCGGGCCTGTCGCGCGACGTGCTGGCCAATCTGTTCTCGGCCGTGAAGAGCACCAAGGAAGGTCCGCACCACGGTCTCGGCCTGTCGATCGTGCACAGCCTGGTCAAGAAGCTGAACGGGCATATCGCCTGCCGCAGCGGCACGACCGGCACCAGTTTTGAAATCCTGCTGCCGGCGCATGCCGGCGCCGGCGCACCGGCCACATCGCCGGTGCGCGCGCTTGGATCCGTATAAGGTAACAATGAATCCATTCTCCGCCAGCGCACCGTCGTCCAGCCCCCACGACACGCAAACCTCGCTCGGCAACGACCAGCCCAGGCTCCTGCTCGTCGACGATGAACCCCGCCTGCTCGCCTCGCTGTACGAGCTGCTGCAGGGTCGCGGCTACCAGCTCGTCACGGCGGCCACCGGCAGCGAAGCCCTCGCACACCTGGCACGTCTGCGCTTCGACCTCGTGCTGCTCGACCTGCGCCTGCCCGACATCGGCGGCCATGAGATCATGGACTTCATCAACGAGAAGGGCATCGAATCGGATGTCATCGTGATGAGCGGCGAGGTCGGCATCGATGCCGCCATCGGCGCGCTGAAACGCGGTGCCTACGACTACCTGCGCAAGCCGTACAGCCGCGAGGAGCTGCTGAAAACCGTGGCGAACGCGTTGAAACAACGGCGTTTGGAAGAAGCCAACGCGCGCATCGCCAACCAGCTGGAAAACTCCGAGAAGATGTACCGCTACCTGGTGGACTCTTCGCCCGACATCATCTACACGCTGAACCACGAAGGCCGCTTCACGTTCATCAACGACCGCGCCTACCAGCTGCTCGGCTACAAGCGCGAAGAGCTCATCGGCCAGCATTACTCGATCCTCGTGCACGAGGAAGACCTGGAGCGCGCGCGCTACGTGTTCAACGAGCGCCGCGTCGACGAGCGCGCCTCGCGCAACGTCGAGCTGCGCCTGAAGTGCCACGCGGGCGCCAACCAGGAACGCACGTTCAACAACACCTTGATGACGATCTCGCTGAACGCCATCGGCATGCACGTGCCCGACCAGGAGGTCAGGAAGCTCGAGTTCTACGGCACCTATGGCGTGGCGCGCGACATCACCGACCGCAAGCGCGCGGAAGAAGTGATCTCGTACCAGGCCTACCACGACATCCTGACCGACCTGCCGAACCGCATCCTGTTCAAGGACCGCCTCGGCCTCGCCGTCATCCAGGCCAAGAGAAAACAGACGGAACTCGCCGTCATGTTCATCGACCTGGACCGCTTCAAGCTCGTCAACGACACGCTCGGCCACGTGAAGGGCGACGAGCTGCTGCAGCAGGCCGCCGGCCGCCTGAAGGAATGCCTGCGCCGCGGCGACACGCTGGCGCGCCAGGGCGGCGACGAATTCACGATCGTGCTGCCCGAGCTGCGCGACCGCGACGACGCGCGCATGGTGGCCGACAAATTCCTCGAATGCCTGCAGGACCCGTTCGACCTGGATGGCCACGCCGTGCACATCTCGGCGTCGATCGGCATCGCGATCTATCCGACCCACGGCGAATCGATCGACGAGCTGCTGCGCCACGCCGACATCGCCATGTACCAGGTCAAGGGACAAGGCAAGAACGGCCACGCGTTCTACGACCCGACGATGCAGGACGTGTCGCACCAGAAGATCGCGCTGGAACAGAGCCTGCGCCGCGCGCTCGAGAACAACGAGCTCGAGATGTACTACCAGCCGCAGATCGACGCGATCAGCGGCCGCATCGTCGGCGCCGAGGCGCTGATGCGCTGGAACCACCCTACCCGCGGCATCGTCTCGCCGGGCGAATTCCTGCCGTTCGCCGAAGAGAACGGGCTGATGCTGCCGATCTCGGACTGGATGATCGGCGCCCTGTGCCGCGACATGCTGCAGTGGAAGAACATCGGCGGCAACCAGGTGCGGCTGTCGCTGAACCTGTCGCCGCAATACCTCGACCGCGGCGACTTCTTCGAAAAGATGCGCGGCGCGCTCCTGCGTTACGGGATCGCGCCGAGCCAGATCGAAGTCGAAATCACCGAGAACATCTGCATCCGCAATCCGCAGCACGCGATCGAGCAGTTGAACAAGCTGGGGCAGCTGGGTGTGTCGGTGGCGATCGACGACTTCGGCACCGGCTATTCGTCGCTCGCTTACCTGCACCGGTTCCCGGTCCACACGATCAAGATCGACCAGTCGTTCGTCAAGGAGATCCACGACGAGCACGGGCACTATCCGGTCGTCCTGGCGATCATCTCGATCGCGCGCGGCCTGGGCCTGAACCTGGTCGCGGAAGGCGTGGAGACCGATTCGCAGGCCCGCTACCTGCGCTCGAACGGCTGCCTGACGATGCAGGGCTATCTGTATCACCGCCCGATGCCGCTGCCGCGCTTCATCGACGTGCTGCGCGGGCAGGGGCTGCCGACGGGCGCGTCGAACGTGCTCGCCTTCCAGGCCTGATGCGCCATGTCCCCCAGCGAGATCGAGGCGCGTCACACGGCTGAGTTTTTGCGGGTAAAGGCGCTGGCCGAGCGCGGCGTCGCCAGCGCCCAGCACAGCCTGGGCTTCATGTACGTGAACGGCCAGGGCGTGCCGCGCAACCATGAGCTGGCCGTCGCGTGGTATCGCATGGCCGCGGACAGCGGCCTCGAACAGGCCCAGTACAACCTCGGCGTGATGTACCAGAAGGGCCAGGGCGTGGCGCAGGACCTGGGCCAGGCGTTATATTGGTATCGGCAGGCGGCCGAGCAGGGCTACGTCCAGGCCCAGTACAACCTCGGGTGGCTGTACGCGAAGGGACAAGGCACGCCGGCCGACGTGCACGAAGCGCTGCGCTGGTTCGTCAAGGCGGCCGGGCAGGGCGACCCCGGCGCGCAGCACAACCTGGGCATGATGTACGAGGGCGGCAAGGGCGTCGCGCAGGACGTCGCGCAGGCCGTCGACTGGTATCGCAAGGCGGCAGAACAGAATTACGCGCGCTCGCAGTTCAATCTCGCGCTGCGTTACGACAGCGGCCAGGGCATCGCACGCGACGTCCAGCAGGCCATCCACTGGTTCCGCAAGGCCGCCGAGCAGGGTTACGCGCCGGCCCAGTTCAACCTCGGTCTCCGTTACGACAAGGGCCAGGACCTGCCGCAGGACAGCGAGAAGGCGATCCTGTGGTATGGCCGCGCCGGAGAACAGGGCCACGCCAGTTCGCAGTTCAACCTGGCGCTGATCTACGATGCCGGGCACGGCGTCGCGCGCGATGCGCAACTGGCGCTGGCGTGGTTCCGGCGCGCGGCCGAGCAGGGGCACGCCGCGGCGCAGGACAACCTCGGGCTGCGCTACGAACATGGGCAGGGCGTCGAGCAGGATTACGCCGCGGCCGCGCACTGGTTCGCACTGGCGGCCGCGCAGGGCTTCGCCGGCGCGCAGTATCACCTCGGGCAGCTGGTCGACGCGGGGCACGGCGTGCCGCAGGACACCGCGATCGCGCTGGACTGGTATCGCAAGGCCGCCGAACAGGGCCACCTGCGCGCGCAATTCGACCTCGCGTTGCGCTACGAAAGCGGCAACGGCGTCGCGCAGGACGAGCGCGAAGCCGCGTACTGGTATCGCAAGGCCGCCGACCAGGACTACGCGCCGGCCCAGTACGCGCTGGGTCAGCTGCTCGACCGCGACGACACCGGCACCGTCGATCCGCGCCAGGCCACGCTGTGGTACCGCAAGGCGGCCGAGCAGGGCCATGCGCTCGCGCAGTTCGCGCTGGGCCTGCGCCACGACAGCGGCCACGGCGCCGAGCGCGATTACGAGGCCGCCCATTTCTGGTATCTGTGCGCCGCGCGCCAGGGCCATGCGCGCGCCCAGTTCAACCTCGGCGTGATGTATGCGGCGGGGCAGGGCGTGCCGACCGACCTCGTGGAAGCCTATGCGTGGCTGCACCGCGCCGGCGCCGCCGGCGTCGCGCCGGCCGCCAACTACATCCAGCGCCTGGCGGCGCGCATGGAACCTGCGCTGCTGGCGCAGGCCAACGGGTACATCGGCGCTGCGTAGGGCGGGCACCCCGTGCCCGCGCGTGACGTATGCGGCGTGTTGGCGCTACGCGTGGGCGGAGGCCGCCCACCCTACCGCAACGTCTGCGCGAGAAAGCTTTCGATCGCGTCCGAACTCGCCGTCGGCGCGCTCAGGTGGGGGCAGTGCCCCACGTTGTCGATCACACGTAACGTGCTGCGCGCCAGGTGGCGATGCAGCCAGTCTCCCACTTCGCGCGGCACGATCAGGTCGTCGCTGCATTGCAGGATCAGGGCGGGCACCGTCGAACGGGGCACGTCGGCGCGGACATCGGCGCGGAAGGTCACGCGCGCGAAATGCTTGGCGATGGCGGGATCGTTGCGGCAGAAGCTGCGCGTCAGTTCCTGTCCCAGGTGCGGCTGGTTGGGCGCGCCCATGATCGCGGGTGCCATCTTGTGCGACCACTCGAGGAAATTGGTCTCCATCGAGTCCAGCAGGCCGTCGATGTCTTCGGGGTTGAAACCGCCTACGTAATCGCCGTCGTTGGTGTAGCAGGGCGAGGGGCCGACCAGGACCTGGCCCACGAAGCGCTGCGGCGCCGCGATCGTCGCCAGCAGGCCGATCGACGCGCCGACCGAGTGCCCGACGACGATGCTCGGGCCGGCCGCACAGGCGTCGAGAATCTCCAGCAGATCCGTGACGTGGCCTTGCAGGCTGCCGTACTTCGTGCGGTCGTAGGCGGACCAGTCGGAATGGCCGCTGCCCGTCAGGTCGTACAGCACGACGCGAAAGCGGTCCGCGAAAGCCGGCGCCAGGTAGCGCCACATGGTCTGGTCGCAACCGAAACCATGCACGAAGATCATGGTCGTCGGTCCTGAACCGGTCACGTGGACATTGTTGCGAAACTGTACAGACATGGTGATTCCAGGCTTGGTGCGATCCTCCGATATTAACATTGTGAAATAACGGACGTCGGATTAAACAACGGTCGGGCCGCATCGGCGAACACGGTGCGTTCGCGCACGGCATGGCGCGGACGATTCGCGATATACTGTTTATATCTACAGTATTTTCTGCGCGATGGAACTCAAAGACAAGCTCGAAATCCTGGCCGACGCGGCCAAGTACGACGCCTCCTGCGCCAGCAGCGGCGCGCCGAAGCGCGACTCGGTCGACAAGGACGGGCTCGGCGCCACCAATGGCATGGGCATCTGCCACAGCTATACGCCGGACGGCCGCTGCGTGTCGCTGCTCAAGATTCTGCTGACCAATTTCTGCGTCTACGATTGCCAGTACTGCGTGAACCGGCGCACGTCGAACGTGCCGCGGGCCCGGTTCTCCGTCGCCGAGGTCGTCAAGCTCACGCACGACTTTTACCTGCGCAACTACATCGACGGCCTGTTCCTCAGCTCCGGCATCATCCAGTCGAGCGACTACACGATGGAGCAGCTGGTCGACGTCGCGCGGCGCCTGCGCGAGGACCACCAGTTCCGCGGCTACATCCACCTCAAGACGATTCCCGACGCCGACCCGCAGCTCATCGAACTGGCGGGCCGGTATGCCGACCGCCTGTCGGTGAACATCGAGCTGCCCACGCAGGACAGCGTGGCGAAGCTTGCGCCCGAAAAGAGCGTGCACACGATCAAGCTGGCGATGGGGTCCATCCGCACCCGGCTGGACGAAAAGGACGACCACCCCAAGGCGCCCGTGTTCGCGCCGGCCGGGCAGAGCACGCAGATGATCGTCGGCGCGGACGCCAGCGACGACCAGACGATCCTCGGCACGGCACAGACGCTGTACGGCAGCTATAAACTCAAGCGCGTGTACTACTCGGCGTTCAGTCCGATCCCGCAGAGTCCGTCCAGCGTGCCGTCCGCGCCGCCGCCGCTGCTGCGCGAGCACCGCTTGTACCAGGCCGACTTCCTGCTGCGCGGTTATGGTTTTACGGCGCAGGAGCTGATGCCCGCGGCCGGCAATCTCGCGCTGGACATCGACCCCAAGCTGGGCTGGGCGCTCGCGAACCGCGCCCATTTCCCGCTCGACCTGAACCGCGCGGACGAGGGCATGATCGCGCGCGTGCCGGGCATCGGGCTGCGCACGGCGAAGCGCCTGATCGATTTGCGGCGGCTGCGGCGCATCCGCTGGGAAGACCTGTCGCGCCTGCGCTGCAGTCTCAAGAAGCTGGCGCCCTTCGTGATCACGGCGGACTACAAGCCGGCGTCGGGAGGCGCCTCGTCCGACCTGCTGCGGCGTAACCTGGCCGACGCGCCGCAGCAGATGAATCTGTGGCCGGAACTGCAGGCCGCCTGATGGCCGCGCCGTCCGCACAGCCCGCCGACGAACTGGTCCGGGCCGGGCAGCCGCTGCAGGTCGAGACGTTCGCCGAGTGGCGCGAGGCGGCGCGCGACCTGCTCGTGCGCGGCATTCCGCCGGAGCAGGTGACGTGGGGTGCGCCGCATATGGACGACCTGCTGGCGGGCGGCGACCTGTTCTCGGGTGCGCCGCCCGCGGCCGGGGCGTCCGATAATCTGCCCATACCGCCGACTGAATCGCCGACCGGGCCATTGCGCCCCGCGCCGCACATCCCGCGCTCGCTGATGGAGATGCTGCAGTCGGCCGCCTGCTGCCGCGTGCCGGACCGCTGGGCCTTCCTGTACCGCGTGATCTGGCGCTGGCAGCAGGGCGAGCACGACGTGCAGTCGCCGGCCGACGAAGACGGCGCGCGCCTGCACGCGATGGTGAAGGCGGTGCACCGCGAGGAACACGACATGCATGCCTACATCCGCTTCCGCGAGCGCCCGATCGATGCCGGTCCGCCGCGCTTCGTCGCCTGGTACGAACCGCGCCACGACGTGCTGCCCCAGGTGGCCGAGCATTTTATGTCGCGCATGGGCAAGGTCAGCTGGATGATCGCCACGCCCGAGGCGAGCGTCCTGTGGGATGGCCATACGCTGCACAATACCGGTCCGCTCGTGCGCGATGCGGCCGACCTGGAAGACACGGGCGAAGCCCTGTGGCTGACGTATTACCGCAGCGTGTTCAACCCGGCCCGCCTGAACACGGACGTCATGCACCAGCATATTCAATCGGATCGGTGGAAGAACCTGCCGGAGGCGAAGATCGTGCCGCAGATGGTGAGCGACGCGGCGCGTGGCGCGCGCAAGGTGGGCCAGTACGAGGCCGTCGGCCAGCGCAAGGGCACGACGATCCCGATCGCCCCCGAAGACGCCCAGCCGGCACGCCAGCAGCCCTCGAAGCTCGACGAATGCCGGCGCTGCGAGCTGTGGCAGTCCGCCACCCAGGCCGTCGGCGGCGCAGGCCCGAAGCGCGCGAAAATCATGTTCGTCGGCGAGCAGCCGGGCGACCAGGAAGATCTCGCCGGGCAACCGTTCGTCGGCCCGGCCGGCAAGCTGCTGGACCGCGTGTGCGAGGCGGCCGGCGTCGACCGCGACACGATCTACGTCACCAACGCCGTCAAGCATTTCAAATGGGAGCCGCGCGGCAAGCGGCGCCTGCACAAGACGCCGGTCCAGCGCGAGATCGAGGCCTGCCACTACTGGCTCGACAAGGAGCTGGCGAGCGTCAAGCCGACCGTCATCGTGGCCCTCGGCGCCACCGCGTTGAAATCCGTGCTGCGCACGGCCAACGTGACGCTCAAGGACTCCCTCGGCAAACCGCTGCGCCACGAAGGCCGGTGGGTCGTCACCACGTATCACCCGTCGTACGTGCTGCGCGTGCCGGGCGAAGACGCGAAGCGCGCGGCGTTCGATACGATGGTCGAGGGGCTCAGGCTGGCGCACGATCTCCTGAACCGGCCGGTCGAGACGCCGGACGAGGCGTGACGCCAGAGTGTTGTCGCTGTGACATATGCATGTCAAATATGTAACATTCCGTTGCGTGGATAGGCTAAGCTCATCCGCGGCGCTAAGCTTTTGCGCACATGACAACAATGGGATGTCCGATGAGCAAACGATATGCATGCGCGTTGTATCTGGGTTTCCTCACCCTGCCGGCGCTGGCCCAGACCGCGGCCGAGACCTCGGTCCAGCCTGAACCGGCTGCCGCCGTCGAGCCTGCCGCTGACGTTGCATCGGATGCGGTCCCGGCCACCGTCGTCGTCGAGGGCCGCCGTCCCCCGGTCCCGGCGTCTGGAAAGTGTCGAAGGGCGATCACGTGATGTGGGTGTTCGGCCTGTACTCGCCGCTGCCGCAAAAGATGGAATGGGATTCGGCGCGCGTGGAACGTCTGGTGGCGAAGTCGCAGGAAGTGCTGGCACGGCCGGCCGCCCACATGGAGGTCGGATTCTTCCGTGGCCTGACCCTGCTGCCGACCGCGATCGGCATCGACAAGAACCCGGACGGGGCCACGCTGCGGGACGTGCTTCCGGCGGACGTGTATGCGCGGTGGCAGGTATTGAAGGGCAAGTATATCGGCGAGAACGACAGCATCGAGCGCCGGCGCCCGATCTTCGTCGCCGACACGCTGCTGAGCAAGGGCATCTGGAAAAGCGGCCTGACGCAGCATACCGGCGTGGATGAGTTGATCGAAAAGACGGCCAGGCGCAACAAGGTCAAGGTCACGTCGACCGCGTTCAGCATCGACGTCGACGATCCGCGCGGCCTGATGAAGGCATTCAAAAAGTCGCAGGTGGAAGACGTGGCCTGCTTCACCAAGACCCTGGAACGGCTGGAAGGCGATATCGACGCCATGCGCGTGCGCGCCAACGCCTGGGCCAACGGCAATATCGCCGAGATTTCAAGCCTCGATTATGCCGAGCGCGACAAGGCGTGCAGCGATGCCATCTTCAACAGCGCGTTCGCCAGGAATTCTCCCGCGTTCCAGCATCTTCCCGAACGTATCCGTGCCAACTGGATGAAGGCGGCGGAAAAATCATTGGCCGATAACACGTCGACGTTTGCCCTCCTGCCGATGAAGGACCTCGGCGGTCCGACAGGTTATCTTGCGGACCTGCAGGCGAAAGGCTATACGGTCGAAAGCCCGAAATAAGGATATTCCCCATGAAGAGAACCAGTCGATACGCGCTCTGGCTGGGCCTGTTGGCTGTGCCGGCATGCGCCCAGAGCATCGACCAGGCCGCGCAGCCGGCCGCGCAACTGGCCGAACCGCCGGCCGTCACCGAAGCCGCGCCGGACGCCATCCCGGCCACGGTGGTCGTCGAGGGGCGCCGCCCCGGTCCTGGCGTGTGGAAGGTGTCGAAGGGGGCGCATGTGATGTGGGTGTTCGGGACCTACGCGCCGTTGCCGCAGAAGATGGAGTGGGATGCGTCGCGCGTCGAACGCCTCGTGGCCAAGTCGCAGGAAGTACTCATGCCGCCGGTCGCCAAGGCCCACATCGGGTTCTTCCGGGGGCTGACGGCCTTGCCCAGCCTCATCGGCATCAAGCGGAATCCCGACGATGCCGTGCTGCATGACGTCGTCCCGTCCGACGTGTATGCGCACTGGACAGTGCTGAAGGCCAAATACATCGGCAACGACGACGGCGTCGAGCATTACCGCCCCGTCTTCGCCGGCGAGGAATTGCTGCTCGCCGGCCTCAAGCAGAGTGGCCTGTCGTACGGCGGCGAAGTGCTCGGCACGATCGAGGACATCGCGAAAAAGAACAAGGTCAAGCTGAGCGACTCCGGCTACGACGTGATGCTCGACGATCCGCGCAAGCTCGTGCGTGACTTCAAGAATTCGCAGGTGGACGATCTCGTCTGCTTCACCAAGACGCTCAAGAGCCTGGATATCGACCTCGAAACGATGCGCGTGCGGGCGAATGCCTGGGCCAACGGCGACATCGGCGAAATCCGCGGCCTGAACTTCGCGGAGCGCCAGGACGCCTGCCTGGACGCCATCCTGAACAGTTCGATCACGAAGGATGCCGCGGCCCTGCGGCAGATGCGTGAGCGCCTGCGCATCTCCTGGCTCAAATCGGCGGAAAAGGCGCTGGCCGGCAACGCTTCCACGTTCGCCGTGCTGGAGATCCAGGACATCGTCGGACCGACGAGCTACCTGGCCGGGCTGCAGGCCAGGGGCTATGCGGTCGAGAGTCCCAGATGACCAGGCCGGGCCGGCCGGTCACGCCGGCTCGCCCGGCACCCCCAGGTCATCCTCGCGCGACGCCGCCTGGGCCACGCGGGCACCGGGCGGTACGTCGTGCGTCAGCCAGACATTGCCGCCGATGACGGCGCCCTTGCCGACGGTGATGCGGCCCAGCAGGGTGGCGCCGGCATAGATGACGACGTCGTCCTCGACGACGGGATGGCGCGGCAAGCCTTTTTGCAGCGTGCCGTCGGCATTCGCGGGAAAACGCTTGGCGCCCAGGGTGACGGCCTGGTACAGGCGCACGCGCTGGCCGATGACGGCCGTCTCCCCGATCACGACGCCGGTGCCGTGGTCGATGAAGAAGCCGGGGCCGATCGTGGCGCCGGGGTGGATGTCGATGCCCGTCTCCGCGTGCGCCAGCTCGGCGATGATCCGCGCCAGCAGCGGCAGGCCGAGCCCGTACAGGCAGTGCGCGAGGCGGTGGTGGATCATCGCGTGGATGCCCGGATAGCACAGCAGCACTTCGTCGACGCTGCGCGCGGCCGGGTCGCCCTGGTAGGCGGCGATCACGTCGCTGTCGAGCAGGGTGCGGATGCCGGGCAGGGCGGCGCCGAACGCGCGGGTGGCGTCCAGCGCCTGCGGTTCGATGTCGGTGTCGGCAAGGCGGCGCAGCGCCGCGCTGTAGCGCAACTCGATGCGCACCTGGCGCAGCAGCACGTGCAGGGCGGTGTCGAGGGCATGGGCGACGTGGAAGTCCTCGCTTTCCTGGCGCAGGTCGGGCGGGCCCAGGCGCAGGGGGAACAGCACGCCCTTGAGTTGCGCGAGGACGGTCGCCAGCGCTTCGCGCGACGGGAACTCGATACCGCGCACTTCGCCGGCCGGACGGTGGGCCTGGCGCCATTGCTGGCGCGCGCCGTGCAGGTCGCGCACGATCGCGCCGATGTCGAAGTCGGCCATCAGTCGTGCTCCCGGAGGCGATCGCCGCGCATGTGCGGCGGCACATGGAGCCCGGCAACGTGCGCCGGGCCGAAAAGGTGTTCCTTCAGGACTTCGGGCGTCACGATGCCTCCGCTATGCTATTGACGAGTTTTCAATATACGAGCCCATCCACGGGCGGCCCAACGAATTTTTCGGCACAAGCTCATGCTGAAAACGTCTAAGGCGCAGCGTGGGTGCCCTGCGTTTCGTCAACGCCAACGTTGAAGAATCGTCATCCAAACGAGCGTATCGGTGTTGGCACGGCGGCACGCGCAGGGAAAGATTGTTGCGCTCGGTTTAGAGACTGGCTGATAATACAAAGTCCGTTGAGGCAACGGTGTGGCCGTATGTTGCATGTTATTCTAGCGCCCGTTCGTTCCGGTAACTCATCGATACGCGGCAACAGATTCCCGTCAAAGGTCACGCATGATTGACACTGCAGCAATATTGCTTTTCAGTACGTTAATAATTTATACGGTTATCCGCGCAATCAAACTGGACAAGACGCTTTCCTGGTTCTCACGCGAGGAACAGCAACCGCCACCGCCGGCGAAGAAGAACATTCGTAAATAAACATACGGCTTCGGCGTTTCTTTTACTGTTGCGCAAGGCATCACACGTATGCAGAGTATTTTTTTGTCGGCTGTCTTCGCCGTCCTGATGTTCACCGGTTTTTCAGCCGCTTTTGCCGCCGCCCTGGGCTTCGTCTGGGTGGACATCGTTCGGCCCCAGCAGCTCGCCTATTCGATCATCAACGACCAGCCGCTGTCGTTCATCGCGGCCGTGGCGACGCTGGGACTGTTCCTGCTCAGGGATAAAAAGTCGCCGCCCAAATTCGGACCGATCCTGCTGTTGATTGTACTGTTCGGTCTGTGGGTAACGTTTACGACATTCATATCGGATTTCCCGGCGCAAGCATGGGGTAAATGGGACTGGGCGTCCAAGGTGCTCATTTTCGCGGTGCTGATCCCGTACATCTTCCGTTCGCGGGTCCAGATCGAAGCCTTCATCCTGGTGTTCGTATTCTCCGCCAGTACGATCCTGTTCTCGGCCGGCCTGAAGACCATTCTCGGCGGCGGCGGCTACGGGACGCTGGCCGTCATGGGAACGGGCAATACCGGCCTGTCCGAGAGCAGCACGCTGGCCGTGGTGTGCGTGATGCTGATCCCCCTGGTCATGTTCCTCATGCGCCATACCGTGATCTTTCCGCGAAACCTGCTGACGCGCGGCTTGTTCCTGACCATTATCGTCATGGCGCTTGCCGCCGTGGTCGGTACGACGGCGCGCACGGGCATCATCGCCGTGGCGGTGATGTGCCTGCTGTCGATGCTGCAGTCGAAAAAGAAATTGTGGTGGATAGCTGGCCTTGCCCTTGTCGCCGTCGTGATAATGAATCTCGACCTGTCCGAGACGCGCTGGGGCAACCGCATGTCCACGATCGAAACCTATAGTGCCGACTCGTCCGCAATGGGCAGGATCAAAGTGTGGCAATGGACGATCGGCTTTGTCGGCAAGCACCCGCTGGGCGGCGGTTTCGATGCTTACTTGCACAACCGTATTCTTGGCGTCACGTCCGACGGCGAAACCCAGTATCTGCCTGAGGGCCAGATCGGCGGCAAGGCCTTCCACAGCATCTATTTCGAAGTGCTGGGCGAACAGGGCATCATCGGTATTTCGCTATACCTCCTGATGGTCGGGCTGGCCTTGTTCAAATTAACCAGGTTAAAGAGGGCGTGGAAAAACGATGCGGGCATGGCCTGGATTTCCGGCCTGGCCAATGCGTTGATGACGTCGATCGTGGTGTTTCTCGCCGGCGGCTCTTTCGTCGGCATCGCTTACCAGCCGTACGTCTTCTACATCCTCAGCCTGACAGTGGCGATCGACCAGTACGCGGCGCGCGTGGTGCGGGACCAACTCAAAGTAAAAGGACGTGCGATACCGTGAAACTCAACCAACTCGCAGGATTACGGGGAATCTGCGCCTGGTGGGTAGTGTTCTACCATTACCTGGGCCTCATGAACGATTCGGTACCGACGCCGGTCAGGCATTTCATCGCGCACGGCTACCTGGCCGTCGACCTGTTCTTCCTGCTCAGTGGCTTCGTGATCTTCCTGAGCTACCACGCATCGCTGAGCACGAATTTTCCTCACAGCGTCGGCAAGTTTTACTGGAACCGGTTTTCCCGTATCTATCCGCTGCATTTTGTGATGTTGGGCGGATACCTGATGCTGTTCGCGGCCTTCACTTATCTGTCGAGCAGCCATGCGGCGCCGGAAAGCTATACGTGGAGTACGTTCATCCAGAGCATGTTTCTGGTGCATATGTGGTTCGGCAGCGACCTGACGTGGAACGTGCCGTCCTGGTCGATCAGTTCGGAATGGTTCGTCTACCTGTTCTTCCCGCTGATGGCATTCAGCCTGCGCAAGCTGCGCGGCGGTATTGCCGCGCACCTGCTGAGCATCGCGGCGGCCGCCGTCGTCCTGTACGTGATCTATTCGACGAGCGGGCTGCACTCCATCGGCGCCGACATTCCGCACATGGCCCTGGTGCGCACCATGTTCGAATTCCTGATGGGTGTCTTCGTCGGCTCGCTGTACGTCAACCACCGGGATTTCCTGGAACGGTATGCCACCGTGGCACTTGCGGCCTTCGTCGCGTCGTGCGTCCTGTATGCCTTGACGTCGACGCCGGATTACGCGCTGATTCCGATCACGTTCGCGTTGCTGATCGCTTACCTGAGCGTGACGACGTCATGGATCACCGCCGCGCTTTCCACGCCCGTGCTCGTCTACCTCGGCGAGATCTCGTATTCGACGTACATGGTGCATTACCTCGTCTACGACCTGCTGAAAGCCGCCTTTATTTCGAATACCCAGCAGATCAACCAAGTGTATCTGTGGCTGTCGTTCGTGGTCGTCTTCATCCTGTCCGTGGCGCTGCACCACGTGGTGGACATGCCGTCCCAAAAATACTTCCGGCGCCGCCTGTCGACCCGATAGGCGCGGCCGCCGGCAGCGGCGAACGTTGTCAATCCCTATAAAACCCGCGTAGAATGCAGGCAACGCGGGTGTAGCTCAATGGTAGAGCAGAAGCTTCCCAAGCTTACGACGAGGGTTCGATTCCCTTCACCCGCTCCAGTCTCCGGCGCCCCCTCCCCGCCGTCCTCCCTGCCTGCTTCCGTCATACCCGCGCGCCGTCCGTCCCGCCGTGCGCGCCTGCCGCGGCCCCCTTATGGCACACTGGGTTGTCGCTCCATCCTGTATCAATCATGCAAGTAGACGAAAAAGGCTCTTCCCACGCGGACACGCTCGACCATGCCGGCGCCCTCATGTTCCTGAGCGGTGGCGGCGAGGTCGGCGCCATGATGCGTGCGCACGACTGGTCCGGTTCGCCGCTGGGCCATCCGCGCACGTGGCCGCAGGCGTTGCGCACGGTCGTCGGCCTGATGCTCAATTCGAAGTTCCCGATGTTCGTGGCCTGGGGGCCGGAGCTCGGGTTCCTGTACAACGATTCCTACCGCGACGTCCTCGGCGCCAAGCATCCGGCCGCGCTCGGCGGGCGCTTCCACGACATCTGGTCCGAGATCTGGCACGACATCGGCCCGCTGACCGAGCGCGCCCTGGGCGGCGAGGCGACGTACGCCGACCGCCTGTACCTCGTGATGAACCGCCACGGCTACGACGAGCCGACCTGGTTCACGTTCTCGTATTCGCCCGTGCGCGACGAGCGCGGAAACATCGCCGGCATGTATTGCGCGTGCGTCGAGGTCACCGACCAGGTGCTGGCCGAGAAATACCGCAACGAGGAAAACGAGCGGCTGCGCGGCCTGTTCGCGCAGGCGCCCGGGATCATGGCCGTGCTGCGCGGTCCCGAGCACGTGTTCGAGCTGACGAACCAGTCGTACATGCAGCTGGTCGGCCACCGCCCGGTCGTCGGCAAGGCCGCGCGCGAGGCGTTGCCGGAGATCGTCGGCCAGGGCTTCCTCGAACTGCTCGACCGGGTCTACACGACGGGCGAGCCGTTCGTCGGCCATGCGTTGCCCGTGCGCCTGCAGCGCGAGCCGGAAGGGCCGCCGGAAGAGCGCTACATCGACTTCGTCTACCAGCCGATCCGCGACGAAAACGGCCAGGTGACCGGCATCTTCGTGGAAGGCAGCGACGTCACGGCCCGCAAGCTCGTCGAGGACGAGCTGCGCGCGGCCAACCGCCAGAAGGACCAGTTCCTGGCGATGCTGGCGCACGAGCTGCGCAACCCGCTGGCGCCCATCATGACGGCGGCCCATTTGCTCAAGCTCGGCCGCCTCGAGCCGCGGAGCGTGGCCAACGCCAGCGAGATCATCGTGCGCCAGGCCGAGCACATGACGGACCTCGTCAACGACCTGCTGGACGTGTCGCGCGTCACGCGCGGCCTCGTCGCGCTGGAGAAGGAAGAGTTGGACCTGAACGTGCTCGTCGCCGCCGCCGTCGAGCAGGTGCGGCCGCTGGTCGACACGCGCCGCCACGCGCTGACGCTGCAGCTGTCCGGCCAGCCGGCGCGCGTGACCGGCGACCGCACGCGCCTCGTGCAGGTCATCTCGAACATCCTCAACAACGCCGCCAAGTACACGGCGCCGGGCGGGCGGATCGTGCTGGCCGTGACGGTGGCGGCGGAGCGCGTGACGGTGGCCGTGCGCGACAACGGCGTCGGCATCGCGCCGGAAGTCCTGCCGTACATCTTCGACCTGTTCACGCAGGCCGAGCGCACCCCCGACCGTTCCCAGGGCGGGCTCGGGATCGGACTGGCGCTCGTCAAGAGCCTCGTCGCCCTGCACGGCGGCAGCGTGCACGCCCACAGCGACGGCCTGGGGCTGGGCAGCGAGTTCTCGATCTGCCTGCCGTGCGTGGCGCGTGCCCCGGCGCAGATGCCAGACGCCGGCGCGGCGGGCGACGCGGATGCCGGCCACGACAACGGCAACCTGCGCGTGCTGGTGGTCGACGACAACGCCGACGCCGCCCAGATGCTGGCCGCGCTGCTCGAAGTGCAGGGGCACGCGGTGAGCGTCGAGTACGACGCGCGCGGGGCGCTGGCGCGGGCGAGAAACGAGCATCCCGACGTCCTGCTGCTCGACATCGGCCTGCCCGACATGGACGGCTACGAACTGGCGCGGCGCCTGCGCGCCCAACCGGAGAACGCGGACGCCACGCTGGTCGCGCTGACGGGCTACGGCCAGAGCCAGGACCGCGCCGAGGCCCGCCAGGCCGGCTTCGACCATTACCTCGTCAAGCCTGCCGACCTGAACGAAGTCAACGAGGTATTGTCCCGGGCCGAGGCGCGGCGCTGACCCGCACGTCGATCATTCAACCGTGCGTGTATTGCCGCCTGGCACTGGGAGCGTTATCCTTGGCGCATGCGTCGTATGGACGGCCTTGCGCGTGCCGGTAAGCGACCGGGCGCGGCCCTACCGTGCGTAGGCTGCGCGCCAACAAGGCGTATTTTCGTACCATTGGCAATGCCATGCGGCTGATTACTGGAACGAGCGTATGTACGACTTCATCGGCATCTTCGAAGACTTGCAGGACGGCACCGCCCGGGCCGAACTGATACACCCCGACGAGAGCATGGGTGTGGGCGTGGCGCCCGCACCGGTCAAGCGTGTCGCGGGGCGGCCCGGCGGCCTCGCCGCGGCGACCGCGTCCGCGCCGGCCGACCGTACCGCCGATGCCGCGGCGGCGCCGGGCGTGCGGCGCGTGCTGGTGGTCGACGACAACGTCGACGCCGCCCAGACGGTGGCGATGCTGCTGGAAGTGCTGGGGCACGAGACGGCCGTCGAATACGATCCGTTGCAGGCGTTGGCCAGCGCGCGCGACGGGTCTTTCGACGCGTTCGTCCTCGACATCGGCCTGCCGGGCATGGACGGCCACGAACTGGCACGCCAGATCCGCACGCTGCCGGGGGCGGCCGGCGCCCTGTTCATCGCGCTCACTGGCTATGGCCAGCAGCAGGACCGCGACGCATCCAGGGCCGCCGGGTTCCATTACCATTTCGTGAAGCCGGCCAACGTGGATGCGTTGGCGCAGGCCTTGGCCGGCGGCGTTCCGGGGTAGCGTTGTCATCAAGCGGTAACTTTCACTTCTTACACTGCGCGTTGCTGAACAGTAACTCGGAAACCGCATGTCCAAGTCCAGTGCGCACACCGCCCCGCGCACCCACCGATTCCTCGCGCTGCTGTGGCCCGCGCTGGCGCTGCTCGCCTGCGCCGCCCTGTGGACCGCCACGATCCTGCACGCGGGCGCCGAGCGCCGGCGCGCCGAGGAGCAGGCGTTCAAGGAGGCCGATGCCTATGCCGAGGCCTACGAACAGTACGTCACGCGCTCGGTCGCGCAGATCGACCAGATCACCATGCAGCTCAAGCACAGCTGGGAGCATGCGCACGACCGCAGCCTGATCGAGAACATGCGGCGCGACGGCATGTTCACCGACGCCGCCTTCGTCAACGTGAGCGTCATCGGGCCCGACGGCGCGATCCGCTCGTCCAGCCGCATCCACGAGCGCGGGCTGAACCTGTCCAGGGCCGGCTTCTTCATCCAGCACCGCGACGCCATCTCGACCGCGCTGCGCATCGGCACGCCGCCGCCGGAACTGGAGGAGACCCGCGGCACGATCCTGTTCACGCGCCGCCTCGATACGGCCGACGATGGATTCGACGGCGTGCTGCTGATGGCCGTCGATGCCGGCTACTTCACGTCGTTCGTCAGCTCGCCCACGCTGGGGCCGGGCAGCCTGCTGGCCCTCGTCGGCACCGAGAATGCCCTGCGCGTCGAGCAGGACGCCCGCGGCGTCGTGCGCACGCAGAGCGCCAGTTCGCTGCTGCCCGCGAATGCCGACCGCTGGCCGGTGGCGCGCGGCGTGCAGCTGGTCGCGGGGCAGGGCGGCTTCGCCGACGGCGAGGCGCGCGTGCTGGGCTGGCGCCGTTCCAGCGCGTATCCGCTCGTGGCCCTCGTCGCGTTGTCGCATACGGCCGTGCTGGAAGCGGCCGACGCCTACTGGACCGACAGCCGCAACCACACGGTGCTGGCGACCGTCGTGCTGTCGCTGCTGGCGCTGGGCGCGAGCATGCTCTCGCTGCGGGCGGGAGCGCGGGCGCGCGAGCGGGCCGGGATCCAGCGCGCCTACCGCACGGCCACCGAGAGCGGCAACGACGGCTTCTACATGGTCGCGCCGGTGCGCGACCGCAAGGGCCAGACGATCGACTTCCGCATCGTCGACTGCAACGAGCGCGGCGCCTTTTTCTATGGCGCGACGCGCGTGCAAATCGTCGGGAGCCTGATCTCCGACCTCCATCACGGCACCTCGTTCGACGACCTGTCCGCCAACTACCGCACGGCCATGGCCGTCGGCTTCCACCAGGAAGACCGGCGCATGCCCGACAATAACCGCTTGAACATCCGCTGGGGCCACCGGCGCATCGTGCGCGTGGGCGACGTCCTCGCCGTCACGCTGCAGGACATCAGCGAGCGCAAGGAACACGAATCCCAGCTGGCGCGCCTGGCCAACGAGGACAGCCTCACCGGCCTGCCGAACCGCCACTGGTTCCTCAACTTCGTGCCGGCCGCGCTGGCCCAGGCGCAGCACGGCGACCACGGCGCGGCGCTGCTGTTCATCGACCTCGACGAATTCAAGCAGGTCAACGATACACACGGCCACGCCGTCGGCGACCGCCTGCTCAAGCTGGCCGCCGAGCGCCTGATGTCGCAGCTGCGGCCGGGCGACAGCGTGGCGCGCTTCGGCGGCGATGAATTCGTCGTCCTGTTGAGCCCCTTCGACAGCGACCAGCAGGTGGCGATCGTCGCCGCGCGCATCGTCGACGCCTTCGGCAAGCCGTTCCCGATCGCCGACGAGCAGCACATGATCGGCGCCTCGGTCGGCATCGCCGTGTACCCGCGCGACGGCCTCGATGCCGCGACCCTGATCCGCCACGGCGACATCGCCATGTATGCCGGCAAGGCCGAAGGCAAGGGGCAGTACCGCTTCTTCGATCCCGCGCAGTCGAACATCCTCAAGACGCGCACGCAGCTGCGCCAGCGCCTGCTGGAAGCGATCGACAAGCGCCAGTTCCTGTTGCACTACCAGCCGCGCGTGGACACCCGCACGGGCGAGCTCCTGAGCATGGAAGCGCTGCTGCGCTGGGAGCATCCGACGCTGGGCATGATCCGCCCGGACGAATTCATTCCGCTGGCCGAGTCGAGCGGCCTGATCGTGCCGATCGGCGCCATCGTCATCGACCAGGCCTGCGCCCAGCTGGCCGCGTGGCGCGCGCACGGCGCCGTGCCGGTGCCGGTATCGATCAACGTCTCGCCCAAGCAGTTCCTGCGCGGCGGCGTGCAGCGCGAGCTGGCCGATGCGCTGCAACGCCACGCCGTGCCGGCCGCCCTGCTCGAAGTCGAGATCACGGAGTCCGCGATGATGGGCGACCAGGCCGAGATCCTGGCGGAACTGGCCGCGATCCGCGCGCTGGGCGTCAAGCTGCACGTCGACGATTTCGGCACCGGCTACTCGTCGCTGTCGCAGCTGCAGCGCATGAAGATGGACGTGCTCAAGGTCGACCGCTCGTTCACGGCCGAACTGGGACGCTCGAAGGAAGGCACCGTGTTCTTCCAGGCCATCGTGTCGATGGCGCACGCGCTCGGGATGGAAGTCGTGGCCGAAGGCGTCGAGAACGAGGAACAGCTGGCGATCCTGCGCGCGCTGAACTGCAACGAGGTGCAGGGGTATTTCGTCGCGCGGCCGCAGCCGGCGGCGTCGATTGCGCCGCTGCTGGCGCAGCGCTACCTGTTCAACGAGGCGCTGGCCGCATAGGCCGCAGCGCTCGATACGTCGTCTCCGCAGGCGGGGACCCAAGTCATGCGCGCGTCGCGGCAGCGCTGGCAAAATTGGACCGCCGCCTGCGCGGGGGCGACGGTTCGCTTTATCGGTTCTGTTACGCGCCCAGCAGACTCCCGGTCCGCCACGCGGACGTCCCCGCGACCTTACAGACGTGCATCCCGCGCAGCAGGTGCCGGTGCGCGGTGCTGGCGAACAGGATGCCGGACTGCGTCGGCCGCAAGGTCGTCGTCCTGCCGCGGACCGGGTCGACGATGTCGGCGACGGCGTCGCCCGCCTGCACGCGCTCGCCCAGATTTTTTAAGAACACGAGCACGCCCGCGTGCGGCGCGTGCAAAGGTTCCACGCCCTCGAGCGGCGTGGGCGCGCACAGCGGCGCCGGCAGCGGGTCGAGCGGCAGGTCGACGACGCCTTCGCGCGCCAGGTATTGCAGCAGCGCGTGCGCGTCGCGTTCGGCGAGGTCGTAGCGCACGTCGTTCTCGCCGCGCAGCTCGACCGTCACGCCGACGCAGCCGAGCGGGATCGGGAAGCGGTCGCCGAAGTGTTCCCGCAGCTGCCACCACACGCGGCTGCACGCTTCGTCGAACGGCTCGCCGCCGGATTCCGTCGCAAGCAGCACCGCGTGCGCGCCCATCAGCGCGGCCAGCGGCGTCACGCGGTCGGCCAGCGGCGTGCCGGTGTACATGTGGAGCACGGCCTCGTTGTCGCAATGGAGGTCGAGCATGATGTCGGCGTCGATCGCCATGCCCAGCAGCGTCTTCTTGAGTTCCTCGGTCGCGTTGTTCGGCAGCCAGGCCGCGATTTCGCGGCGCGCATGTGCGCGCACGAGCGCCGCGTTGGCGGCGGCGTCCGCGCCCAGCCTGCCCTCCAGCGACACTTTCAGGGCGTCGGCCACGTGCCGGTACGACCGGTTGAAATTGGTGCCGCTGGCGAGGTCGAAGCGGCCGAACGGCGCGCCGTGGATCACCTGCGACAGCCCGATCGGATTCGCCGCCGGCACCAGGATGATCTCGCCGCGGACCTTGCCGGCCGCGTCCAGGCGGTCGAGCTCACGGCGCAGGACGTGCGCGACCAGCATGGCCGGCACCTCGTCCGCATGGAGCGAGGCCTGGATATAAACCTTCTTGCCGCTGCCGGGCGCGCCGTAGTGGAACGACGTCAGGCGGTAGGCGGCGACGTTGTCCTCGGTGGCGATCGGGTGGGTCTGCTGGTGCATGTGCAACTCCTGTGGGCGAAGGCACATTATGTCGGAGATCGCGCCGGGAAAGCGCCGGGTTATAATGGCGCCCGCTTTTTCAGACTCTTCCCCTATCTCCCATGTCCTCCGATACGCCTACCAACGAGCAGGGCCGCACCATGCTCTACGACCCGACCGAACGCCGCATCCGCAGCTTCGTCACCCGCGCCGGCCGCCTGTCGACCGGACAGGCGCGCGCGCTGGAAGCGTTCGGCCCGCGCTATCTCATCGAGTACCAGAAGGCGCCGTTCGACTTTCACGCGCCGTTCGGCCGCACCGCGCCGCTGGTCCTGGAGATCGGCTTCGGCATGGGCGGCACGACGGCGCACATCGCGCAGGCGATGCCGGACAAGGATTTCATCGGCGTCGAGGTGCACACCCCCGGCGTGGGCAGCCTGTTGAAGCTGGCGGGCGAACAGGACATCGCGAACCTGCGCATCATCCAGCACGACGCCGTCGAGGTGCTGAACAATATGGTGGCGGATGGGACGCTGTCCGGCGTGCACATCTTCTTCCCGGACCCGTGGCACAAGGCG
Source organism: Massilia luteola (assembly GCF_034420155.1). Taxonomy (NCBI): domain Bacteria; kingdom Pseudomonadati; phylum Pseudomonadota; class Betaproteobacteria; order Burkholderiales; family Oxalobacteraceae; genus Massilia; species Massilia luteola. The sequence continues at coordinate 38,752 of NZ_JAXOFN010000014.1, read as the reverse complement.
CGCCACAACAAGCGCCGCCTGATCCAGCCGCCGTTCGTCGCGCTGCTGTGCCGCAAGCTGGCGCAGGGCGGCTACATCCATTGCGCCACCGACTGGGAAGATTACGCGGTGCAGATGCTGGAAGTGCTGGGCGCCGAACCCGCGCTGCGGAACACGGCCGAGGGGTATGCGGAGAAGCCGGCGTACCGCCCGCTGACCAAGTTCGAGAACCGGGGCCTGAAGCTGGGCCACGGCGTGTGGGACCTGGTGTTCACCAAGAAGTAACGCGTGCATTGGTGGGCACCCCGTGCCCACGCGAACCGCGCTACACCATCTCGCTGATGATGCCGACGATCTCGTCGCCATACGACGTCAGCTTCTTCTCGCCGACCCCGGACACCCCGCGCAGCTGATCCAGCGACGTGGGCTTGACCTTGGAGATCTCGCGCAAGGTCGCGTCCTGGAACACGACGTACGCCGGCACGCCGTGCGCGCGCGCCGTTTCGACGCGCCACCAGCGCAGCTTGTCGAAGATCGCCTGTTCGGACTTCGACAGCTCGACCTCTTCGTAGCTGCCGCGCGGCGTCGACGTGCGCTTGGGCTTGACCGGTTTCTGGTACTGGCGCAGCTGCACGTTCTGCTCGCCCTTCAGCACCGGCCGCGCCGCCTCCGTCAATTTCAGTGAACTGAACGCGTCGTGGTCGACGGTGACGAGGCCGAGTGCGATCGTCTGGCGCACGATGGCGCGCCATTCCTGTTCGCCGCGCTCGGCACCGACGCCGAACACCGTCAGTTTGTCGTGGTGCCACTGGACGATGCGTTCGGACGACACCCCGCGCAGCACGTCGATCACGTGGCCGGCCGCGAAGCGCTGGTCGACGCGGTAGATGGCCGACAGCAGCTTTTGCACGGGCACCGTCGCATCGAACGACGTTGGCGGGATCAGGCACGTATCGCAGTTGCCGCACGGGCCGGAGCGCTCGCCGAAGTATTCGAGCAGGCGCATGCGCCGGCAGCTGAGCGTCTCGCACAGGCCCAGCATGGCGTCGAGTTTCGACGACAGCACGCGCTTGAAATTCTCGTCGGCCTCGGATTCGTCGATCATCCGGCGCTGCAGCACGACGTCCTGCAAACCGTAGGCCATCCAGGCGTTCGACGGCTGGCCGTCGCGGCCGGCGCGGCCCGTTTCCTGGTAATAGCCTTCCAGCGATTTGGGCAGGTCGAGGTGGCAGACGAAGCGCACGTCCGGCTTGTCGATGCCCATGCCGAACGCGATGGTCGCCACCATCACGATATTGTCTTCGCGCAGGAAGCGCGCCTGGTTTTCGGCCCGCAGCGAATACTCCATGCCCGCGTGATAGGGCAGGGCGCGGATGCCGTTTTCGTTGAGGAACGCCGCAGTCTCCTCGACCTTCTTGCGCGACAGGCAGTAGACGATGCCGGAGTCGCCCGGATGTTCCGCCGAGATGAAGTCGAGCAGCTGCTTGCGGCCGTTCGTCTTTTCGACGATGGCATAGCGGATGTTCGGACGGTCGAACGACGACACGAACTGGCGCGCCTCGTCCAGCTGCAGGCGCTGGGCGATTTCGGCGCGCGTGAGCTGGTCGGCGGTGGCCGTCAGCGCGATGCGCGGCACGTGCGGGAAGCGCTCGTGCAGGATCGACAGGCGGATGTATTCGGGCCGGAAATCGTGGCCCCATTGCGACACGCAGTGCGCCTCGTCGATGGCGAACAGCGAGATGTGCGCGGACTCGAACAGCTCCAGGCAGCGCGGCGTCATCAGGCGCTCGGGCGCCACGTAGACGAGGTCGAGTTCGCCGGTGCGCACCATGCGCTCGATGCGCAGGGTCTCTTCGAAGGTCTGGGTCGAGTTCAGGAACGCTGCGCGCACGCCGACTTCGGCCAGCGCGTCGACCTGGTCCTGCATCAGCGCGATCAGCGGCGACACGACGACGCCGACGCCGTCGCGCAGCAGCGCGGGAATCTGGTAGCACAGCGACTTGCCGCCGCCGGTGGGCATCAGCACGAGCGCATCGCCGCCGGACGCCACGTGCTCGACGATGTCGGCCTGCTGCCCCCGGAAGGCGGGGTAGCCGAATACCGTCTGCAGGATCTGCAGCGCGCGTTGCTGGATGTCGCTCGTCATGATGGTACTTGCTGCCTGCGGTTTAATCGGCCCAGACGACCCAGCCGAAATGGGCGGTGACCAGGATGATCACACCGAACACGATACGGTACCAGGCGAAGCCCGTGAAGGTGTGCGTGCTGATGAAGCGCAACAGCCAACGCACGCACAGGAAGGCGGAAATGAACGCCGCCACGCCGCCGATCAGGAACAGCGGGAGGTCGGCCGCGTGCAGGTCGTGGCGCGCCTTGAAGACGGAATACACGGTCGCGGCCAGCAGGGTCGGAATCGCGAGGAAGAACGAGAATTCGGTGGCGGCCGTGCGCGACAGGCCGAACAGCATGCCGCCGATGATCGTGGCGCCCGAACGGCTCGTGCCCGGGATCAGCGCGAAGCATTGCGCGCAACCCACCTTGAACGCGTCGAGCATGGTCATGTCGTCCACGGTCTCGACGCGGTGCGAGCCCGGCAGGACCTTGTGGCGGCGCTCCGCCCACAGGATCACGAAGGCGCCGATGATGAACGCGGCGGCCACCGGTTCCGGCTTGAACAGATGCGCCTTGATCGCCTTGGCGAACAACACGCCCAGCACGGCCGCCGGGAGGAACGCGACGATCAGGTTGACGACGAGTTTCTGCTGGCGCGGATCGGACGTGACTCCGCTCAGCGCGGCAGCGACGCGCGCACGGTATTCCCACATCACGGCGAAGATGGCGCCGGCCTGGATCGCGATCTCGAACACTTTGGCCACTTCACCCGTGAAATTGATCAGGCTACCGGCCAGGATCAAGTGACCTGTGGACGAAATCGGCAGGAATTCCGTGAAGCCCTCGACGAGGCCCATGATGATCGCTTTCAGGGCGAGAATGATATCCATTTGGTGTATGAGTTCGGTAGGGTTGGAGACGCGTGCGCGGACGCCGCCGCGCGGGCCGCAAGCTTACCATGAGGAAGGGGGCCGCCGTCGAGTTACTGTTTCAATGTCAGGCCGTCAAGCGCTCCAATTCGGACAGGAAGAACATCGCCTGCTCGCGCGTGTCCCCGCACATCTCGCGCGAGGGCGGCAGGCTGCCGCAGACGCGGGGCCGGTCCGGCTGCCCGAAGATCCTGCAACCGTCGTGCTCGTCCAGCTGCACGCAGCGCACGCCGGCCGGCTTACCGTTCGGCATGCCGGGAATCGGCGACGTGATCGACGGGGCGGTGCAGCAGGCGCCGCAGCCGGGGCGGCAATGGACGGGAGCAGATGGAGAATTCACGGAAACGGCCGGGGAAATCGTGCGGTGTAAAGACCGGGGGCGGACAAGCTGCCAGTATACTACCGCCAGGGCCTGCTGTTCTTGACTGGCCCTATCCCCAGGTCTATATTTGCTGACTCAACAGTTAGTTGTCGGACAGAAGCATGCCATGCCCCTTTGACACCAAGCCGCGCTGGGAGCGCCGTAAGGACGCGCGGCCCCAGGAGTTGCTGGAGGCGGCGATCGACCTGTTCGTCGAGCGTGGTTACGCCGCCACACGCCTGGAAGACGTCGCGCGCCGCGCCGGCGTGTCGAAAGGCACCTTGTACCTGTATTACGAAAACAAGGAAGAACTGTTCAAGGCGGTCGTGCGCAGCAATATCGTGCCCGTGATCGGCGAGGCGGAAGCGTCCGTCGCCGAGTTCGACGGCCACAGTGCCGACCTGCTGCGCCACCTGATCCACTCGTGGTGGCAGCGGTTGGGCGCGACCAAGGCGTCCGGCATCATCAAGCTCGTCATGGCCGAAGCCGGCAACTTCCCGGAACTGGCCCGCTTCTACCAGGAAGAGGTCATCAACCGCGGTACGAAGGCGATGGCGACGATGCTCGAGCGCGGCATCGCGCGCGGCGAGTTCCGGCCGATCGACGTGGTCACGACGACCCAGGTGCTGTTCGCGCCGATGCTTACCCTCGTCATCTGGAAGCATTCCGTCGGCCCATGTCCGCCTGCGGAACTGGCGCCGCAGGCCTTCCTCGACACCTTTCTCGACATGGCGCTGCACGGGCTGCTGCCGGCCGCCCCGGGCGCGGAAGCCGCGTGACCCTCGTTTTCCTACGTCAAGACGCTATTTTCCGGGTTTCATGCCCCTTAAACTGCAGACTGTCGCAATTTCCCGTGGTACTCAGCTTCATATCGTTAAGATATGTTTGCTGAAGCCGTTCAACGATAAAATATCGGATTATTTATTTTCCCACCGAGTATAAAGATGAATATCGAACAAGCCCGCTTCAACATGATCGAACAGCAGATCCGTCCGTGGAACGTGCTGGACCAGGATGTGCTCGACCTGCTGCACGTCGTCAAGCGCGAACAGTTCGTGCCGGCGGCGTACCAGAACCTGGCGTTCGCCGACGTCGAGATCCCGCTGCCGGGCGGCGCGGCCATGCTGGCGCCGAAGTTCGAAGCGCGCATCCTGCAGGAAGTCGGCGTGAAGAAACACGAGACCGTGCTGGAAATCGGCACCGGTTCGGGCTATATGGCTGCCCTGCTGGCGCACCGCGCCGCCAAGGTGACCACCGTGGAAATCAATCCGGAAACCGCGGAACAGGCGAAGAAGAACCTGGCCAATGCCGGCATCCACAACGTGACCGTGGAAACGGGCAATGGCGCGCAAGGCTGGGAAAAAGGCGCACCCTACGACGCGATCGTGATCTCGGGCGCGCTGGAAGTGCTGCCGGAAGCCATCCTGAAGCAGGTGAAGGTCGGTGGCCGCATCGCCGCCATCGTCGGCCAGGCGCCGGTGATGGAAGCGTCGGTCATCACCCGCACGGGCGAGAACACGTACAGCACGATCAAGGTGTTCGAGACCAACGTGCGCTACCTGACTGGCGCCCCGGTGCCGTCTCACTTCCAGTTCTGAGCGACGGAGACGCAAGGATGCAGCATATTACCGCACCCGAGTTGGCCGCCTGGCTGGCCGACCCGTCGCGTCCGAAGCCGCTGCTGCTCGACGTCCGCGAAAACTGGGAATTCGAGACCTGCCACATCGAGGGCTCGACCCAGATTCCGATGAACCTGATTCCGATCCGCGTGAGCGAACTGGATGACGGCCAGGACATCGTCTGCGTGTGCCACCACGGCGCACGCAGCATGCAGGTGGCCGCTTTCCTGGAGCGCAACGGATTCAGCAACATTACCAACCTCACAGGCGGAATACACGCCTGGGCCGTGCAGGTCGACCCTTCGATGCCCAAGTATTGACGGCCTGCGTTCTTAACTATTGATGACTCCGACGGAGAAAGTAATGCAGAAGCCCCTCATCGCCGTACTGTTGGCCAGCGCGTTTTCGCTCGATGCCCAGGCGGCCGATCTGATCCAGGTGTACCAGCAGGCATTGGCGAACGACGCCACGTATGCCAGCGCCCGCGCGGCCGCCGCCGCCGGACGCGAACGTATCACCCAGGGGCGTTCCGGCCTGCTGCCGACCGTCGGCATCACTGGCGACATCACGAAGAACAATAGCGACTTCACGGCGTGGAACAACGATGCGGCGCTGGGCAACAGCGGCAACCTGCGCACCAACGAGATCCAGGTCACGCTGCAGCAGCCGTTGTTCCGCTGGGACCGCTGGGAAACCTACCAGCAGAGCAAGCTGCAGCAAGCCATTTCGGAAGCCCAGTTTGCCCAGGCCCAGCAAGACCTGATCACGCGCGTATCGCAAGCCTATTTCGACGTGCTGGCCGCCCAGGACACGCTGGAATCCACGCGTGCGCAAAAAGTCGCCGTGACCGAGCAGCTGGCGTCCGCCAAGCGCAACTTCGAAGTCGGCACGCAGACCATCACCGACACCCATGAAGCGCAGGCCGCGTATGACCTGGTCGTGTCGCAGGAAATTGCCGCCGTCAACGATCTGGAGACCAAGAAGACGGCGCTGCAGGCCATCATCGGCACGCCGCCGTCCGCGCTGGCCACGTTGCGCACGGGCGTGAACCTGACGGCGCCGCAACCGGTCAACGTCGACCAGTGGGTGTCCGCGGCCGAGAACCAGAACTATGCCGTGACCGTGGCCCAGCTGCAGCTGGAATCGGCCAAGCACGACATCTCGAAGAACCGCTCTGGCCACTATCCGACCGTGGACCTCGTCGCATCGTCGGTGCACCGCGACGTCAATGGCCAGACGTTCCAGTCGGGCAAGACCAACGGCAACTCGATCGGCATCCAGTACAGCATCCCGATCTTCAACGGCTTCGCCGTGACGAGCAAGGTGCGCGAATCGATCGCGCTGGAAGACAAGGCCCGCAACGACCTGGAAGCGAACCGCCGCAACGCCGCGCTGTTGGCGCGCCAGTCGTTCCTCGGCGTGAACAGCGGCCTGGCCCAGGTGAAGGCGCTGGAAGCGGCCGAGGTGTCGAGCAATTCCGCGCTGGAATCGAACAAGCTCGGCTACCAGGTCGGCGTGCGCATCAACATCGACGTGCTGAATGCCCAGCGCCAGCTGTACCAGACCCGCACCGACCTGGCCCGCGCGCGCTACAACACGATCCTGGCCGGCCTGAAACTGAAGGCCGCGGCCGGTTCGCTGCGCGAGGAAGACCTGCAGCCGATCAACGCGTTGCTGCAGCAGCCGTAATAAGTCGGGGTCAGAGCCCTGTTTTGGGCAATTTCCTAAAACAGGGCTCTGACCCCGAATTCACTGACGCCGTCGCGTGCCTCGGTCGAGACGGTGAACGGCGTGCCGTAGCGGTTGCCGTTGTCGAGCACCATCGGCGACAGGTCGAGCGCGCGGAGCTTTAGCGCACGAAGGTAGGATGGCGAGGATAGCCAGCGAAGGAAGAACGACGATGCAGCGATTGCGCTTACCGGCCGTGTCGGGTTTTCTGGCGATGTTCTTGGCGCTCGCAGGTACGGCCCACGCGGGACCGTTCCGGAGCGTGGCCTATGCGTTCGTACCGAAGGACGACGGCAAACTCGCCGTGTTCACATGCAAGGGGGCGTCCGACGGCCAGTGCTATGTGAAGGTCGGCGCCGGGAACGGCGGTGTGGACAAGGGCCTGACCTTGAAAGTGGGCGAGGCCGTCGAGCTGCCGGTATCGGATGCGTCGAACACGCTGTGCTATTCGGCCGACCCGGACATCGACTGGCCCGACTGCACGAAGTCGGACCTGCACCTGGACCTGACGCGCAAGACGGCGACGTCGGGCGACCGGGTCTATTTCGGCTCGAAGACAAAATAACGCGCGGCGGACCGCGCGCCGGTTTGCCGTCTTAGCTGCTCAGGCCGCCGCCACCGGCGTGGTCCGCGCGCTCGATCAGTTCGACCTTGTAGCCGTCCGGATCGGTGATGAAGGCGATGACGGTCGTGCCGCCTTTGACGGGACCGGGTTCGCGGGTAATGTTGCCGCCGGCTGCGCGGACCTGGTCGCATGTCTGGTAGATGTCGTCGGCCGAGATGGCGATGTGGCCGTAGGCCGAACCCATCTCGTACTTGTCGACGCCCCAGTTATAGGTCAGCTCGAGTTCCGCATGGTCCGGATTGGTGCCGTAGCCGACGAAGGCGAGGGTGTATTTGTATTCCGGATTCTCGCTCGTGCGCAGCAGCGTCATGCCCAGCACCTTGGTGTAGAAGTCGATGGAGCGCTGCAGGTCGCCGACGCGTAACATGGTGTGCAGGATGCGCATTGTTGTCCTTGTTGGTTCGTGGTGGAAGCGAGGATTTTATGCGCTCGGGCGGATTCGTGCAGGCGCGGCACGCGCAGGGGACGGCTGCGCCGTCCACGCAGTGATACGCGCCGGTCGATCCTTCAAAAATGTAAGCGGTGCCGGATTGAACAGCCGAGGTAACGCAATTGCCGCTTGAACGCGTGGACGGCATCAGCGGCAATGTCATGCATGCCTTACGGTAGCCCTACGTTTGGAGTTTGGCCTCCAGCGTGATGTTCGCATTGAACAGCTTGGACACCGGACACCCTTCCTTGGCCTTGCGCGCCGCTTCCTGGAATGCCTGCTCGTCGGCACCGGGGATCGTGGCGACGAGATCCAGGTGCACGGCCGGGATGGCGAAGCCGCCGTCGACCTTGTCCAGCGACACGGTGGCGGTCGTCTCCAGCTTCTGCGCCGTCATGCCCGCTTCGCCCAACTGGGCCGACAGCGCCATCGTGAAGCAGCCCGCGTGCGCGGCCGCCAGCAGTTCTTCCGGATTCGTGCCCGCGCCATCCTCGAAGCGGGTGTTGAAGCCGTATTGCGACTGGTTGAGGACGCCGCTCTGCGTGGACACGGTGCCCTTGCCATCCTTCAAGCCGCCGCTCCAGACGGCGCTTCCCTTACGTTTGATCATTTAGTGACTCCCTGATTGGTGGCGGCCGGTGTGATCCGCCAGACGGTGTTGCCGACGTCATCCGCCAGCAGGATGGCGCCGGTCTTGTCGACCGCGACCCCGACCGGGCGCCCATAAGCGTGCTCGTCCTTGCCGAGGAAGCCTGACAGGACATTCTGCGGCGGACCGCTCGGCTTGCCGTTCGTGAACGGTACGAACACGAGCTGGTAGCCAGAATGCGGCTTGCGGTTCCACGAGCCGTGCTGGCTGACCAGGGCGCCGTTCTTGAACTGCGGCATCAGGTCGGCGTTGTAGAACGTCATGCCCAGCGAGGCCGTGTGTGCGCCCAGTGCATAGTCGGGAACGATCGCCTTGGCCACCATGTCGGGATTCTGCGGCTTGACGCGGGCGTCGACGTGCTGGCCGTAATAGCTGTACGGCCAACCGTAGAACGCGCCGTCCTGCACGGCCGTCATGTAGTCGGGCACGAGGTCGTTGCCAAGCTCGTCGCGCTCGTTGACGGAGGTCCACAAGGCCTTCGTCTGCGGCTGAAAGTCCATTCCGTTCGGATTGCGCAGGCCGCTCGCGTAGATGCGCGACTTGCCGCTGGCGATGTCGTATTCCCAGATGGCGGCGCGGCCTTTCTCGACCTCCATGCCGTTCTCCGCCGCGTTGCTGTTCGAACCGACCGTGATGTACAGCTTCCTGCCGTCGGGAGAAGCGACGACGTTCTTCGTCCAGTGGTGGTTGATCCCGGAAGGCAGGTCGAGCACCTTGGTGCCCCTGGCCGTGATGCTCGTCTCGCCGGTCTTGTACGGGAACTTCCACAGCGCATCGGCGTTGGCGACGTACAGGTCGTTGCCGACGAGCGCCATGCCGAACGGCGAGGTCAGGCCCTGCATGAACGTGACCTTCGTGTCGGCCGTGCCGTCCGGCTTGAAGCCGCGCAGCAGGATGATTTTATCGGGCGATGCGACCCCGGCCCCGGCCTCCTTCTGCGCCAGCCCCTGCACCTTGGCCCGGATCCCCTTTTCCTTCGGCGCGTTGCCAGGCTTGTTGCTCTCGGCCACGAGCACGTCGCCGTTCGGCAGCACGTACAGCCAGCGCGGATGGTCGAGACCGGTCGCATACGCGGTGACGGCCAACCCGGCGGCCGGCGTCGGACGCGTACCCTGCGGCCACGCGTCCGCCTTGGCCACGTTGATGGTCGGGATCAGCGATCTCTCGGGCGCGGGCAGGGTCGGATTCGGACCCCAGCCGACCGGATATTGCTGGGCGAGGGCGGCAGCGGGACCCAGCAGGGGAAGCAACAGGAACGCAAGCCGGATGCGTGATGTCATCGATTCTTCCCTCCGTCCGGAATGGTCGAATCGTGGTCGCGCATGTCGCGGTTGCGGTCCGGCTGCGGCTTGGCCTGGCCGGTGGCGCCCGGTGTCGGCGTCACGGCTTCGCTGGCGCCCGGGGTCGCGCGCGCATCGGTATCGACGAGGCCCTGCTGCAGGTCCTCCGCGGCCTGCTTCATGATCCCGCGCGGCTTGACGTCCTGGCCGTCCGGCGATTCGTCACGCTCGTGCGGTTCGCGCTTGTAGCTCTGTTCTTCGATTTTCCGGTCGGTATTCACGACACGGTCTTTTTCTTCCTGCACCATGACAACCTCCTTCGATTCAATTGATTAAATCCTAATCCTTCGACCCGAAGGCGGTCGCGCAATTGGAAGATGCTTTTTTGCAATTAACTGGTTAACATGTCGGTTGATATGACAACCGCCGCGACCGTCATGAACACGCCCGCCCATCCGCACCACGCCGCCGGCGACTGCCCGAATTGCCGGGCCGTCGTTTCCGGAAATTTCTGCCACGAATGCGGGCAGGAAACCGTCTTGCATCCGCCCAGCACGCGCGAATTCCTGCACGAGTTCATCGGACATTACGTCGCATTGGAAGGCAAGCTTTGGAAGTCGTTGCTGCTCCTTTTGTTCCGGCCGGGACAGCTGACTTTGGAATACATCAATGGTCGCCGCGTGCGCTACATCCAGCCGCTGCGGCTGTACCTGACGTTCAGCCTGATCTTCTTTGCCGTCGCAAAATATACCGGTCACGACGACGTTCCGGCGCAGCCGCAGCGGGGCCAGGCCCCGGCCGCCGCGGCCGCACACGACAAGGCGGCAAAGAAAGACGGCCTGGTGCGCGAAGACGAGCCGGGCGAAATCGCCGAAGGCACCGTGGAACTGCGCAAGGGCATCAGCAACGTCAATGCGCACTGGGGCGAGCAGGCGGACCGGTTCAGCAACATGTCGCCGGCCGAGCGCGACAAGGTGATGAGGACGGCCTTCAGCAGCTATGTGCCGTACGCCGTGTTCTTGATGATGCCGCTGTTCGCGCTGTACCTCAAGGTGCTGTACCTGGGTTCGGGACGGCGCTACGGCGAACACCTGCTGTTCGCGCTGCATGTGCACGGGTTTGCATTCCTGGCCCTGACCCTGCTGATCGTGACGCCGAATGTGCTCGGTATCGTGTCGTTCGTGCTGGGCCTGTGGCTCGTGTTCTATACGCCGGTCGCGATGCGGCGCGTGTACGGCGGCTCGCGCCTCGTCACCGGCTTGCGCTGGCTCGTGCTGATGGCGCTGCACGTTACCGGCCTGGGCCTGGCGATCGGTGCCGCGTTCGGGTTCGGCATCCTCCATTGACGCGAACTCGACTGGTCTGCTTGCCGGAAGTCCGTCCGCCCAACTATACTGTGCGTTTGTACAGTATTTGCTGAGTTGCGATAGTGCAGAAGCCGGGCGAATCGGTTAATCTTCTGTCTCCCTATCACCTGCTGCCGAGAGCCGTAATGTCCGTGACGCCTGAATCGCAACAAACCATCGCGCTCGTCGTACGGCACCACACGGCCGGCATCGACGAGCCCGTGCAGGCCATCGTCGACTTCCTGCAGGGCGCCGGCTACCGCGTCGTGTTCGAGGAGCAGACGGCCGGACACGTGAAAGTCGCGGGCGTGGCGGGCATGACGGTGGACGAGATCGGCGCGCACTGCGGCACGGCCATCGTCGTCGGCGGCGACGGCACGATGCTCGGCATCGCCCGCCAGCTGGCGCGCTACCGCGTGCCGCTCATCGGCATCAACCAGGGGCGCCTGGGCTTCATGACGGACATCCCGATCGACCGCATGCTGCCCGCGCTGGGCGAGATCCTCAGCGGCAAGGCCAAGGCCGAGGAGCGCTCGCTGCTGGAGGCGCGCGTCGTGCGCGACGGCGTCGAGATCCACTGTTCCGTCGCCGTCAACGACGTCGTCGTCGCGCGCGGCACGGGCGCCGGCATGGCCGAACTGAAGGTCACGGTGGACGGCACCTTCATGTACAACCAGCGTTCGGACGGCCTGATCGTGTCCACGCCCACTGGGTCGACGGCATATGCGCTGTCGGCCGGCGGTCCGCTGCTGCATCCGACGCTGGCCGGCATCGTGCTGGTGCCGATCGCGCCGCACGCGCTGTCCAACCGCCCGATCGTCGTGCCGAACACGAGCGACATCGTCGTCGAGATCATCAACGGCCGCGACATCAGCGTGAACTTCGACATGCAAACGTTCGCGAGCCTGCAGCACGGCGACCAGATCATGATCTCGCGCTCGCCCCACACCGTCACGTTCCTGCATCCGGAAGGGTGGAGCTACTACCATACGCTGCGCGAGAAGCTGCACTGGAACGAATATCCGTCCGGTGACGGCAAGCTCAAATAATTCCAGCATCCATCAGGAGATGAGTTTCTTCATGTTGCGCACATTGACCATCCGCGACTTCGTCATCGTCGACACGATCGAGCTCGAGTTCTCGAACGGCTTCACGGTGTTCACCGGCGAAACCGGCGCCGGCAAGTCGATCCTGATCGACGCGCTGCAGCTCGCGCTGGGCGGCCGCGGCGACGCGAGCATGGTGCGCGAAGGCGCGGCCAAGGCCGACATCAGCGCCGATTTCGCCCTGACCCCGGCGGCGGGCGCCTGGCTGGAACAGAACGAGTTCGACAGCGACGAGGGCGGCGCGCTGGTGCGCCGCGTGATCGACAACGCCGGCCGCTCCAAGTCGTATATCAACGGCATCGCCGCCACCGCCAGCCAGTTGCGCGAACTGGGCGAACTGCTCGTCGACATCCACGGCCAGCACGCGCACCAGTCGCTGCTCAAGCTCGACGCCCAGCGGGCGCTGCTCGACAACCAGGTCGCCGTGCGCGATCCCGCCGCGCCGGCCCAGGTGCAGGACGTCGCCGCCACCTACAAGGCGTGGAAGGCGCTGGCGCGCCAGCGCGAGGAATTCGAGACGAACGCGAAGAACGTGCTGCTGGAACGCGAGCGCCTCGAATGGCAGGTCGGCGAGCTGGATAAACTGGCCGTGAAGCCGGGCGAGTGGGCCGAGATCACCAACGAGCACAGCCGCCTGTCGCATGCCGCCAGCCTGATCGAAGGCGCGCAGGAAGCGCTCACTGCACTGTCCGAATCGGAGCAGCCGATCCTGTCGCAACTGTCGTCGCTGAACCAGAAGCTGGCCAAGCTGGCCGATGTCGACGCGGGCCTGCAGGCCGTGCTCGACTGCATGGAACCGGCGCGCATCCAGCTGCAGGAAGCCGCGTATGCGCTGAACACCTATGTCGACAAGGTCGAGCTCGATCCCGAGCGCCTGGCCCAGGTCGACGCGCGCATGGACGCCATCCACAGCACGGCCCGCAAGTTCCGGGTTACGCCGGATGAACTGCCGGACGAACACGCGACGTTGAAGGCCAAGCTGCAGCAGCTGGCCGACGCCAGCGACGTGGAAGGCCTGCGCCGCCAGGAAGACAAGGCCAAGGCGGTCTACCTGGCGGCCGCGCAAAAACTGTCCGCGACGCGCGCGCAGGCGGCCCAGCGTCTGTCCTCGCAGGTGTCGGAAGCGATGCAGGAACTGTCGATGAGCGGCGGCCGCTTCGTCGTCGCGCTGAACCCGTGCGAGCCGGCCGTGTATGGTTGCGAGCAGGTCGAGTTCCTCGTGGCCGGCCACGCCGGCGTCGTGCCGCGGCCGCTGGCCAAGGTGGCGTCGGGCGGCGAACTGGCGCGCATCTCGCTGGCGATTTCCGTCATCACGGCGAACGCGACGACGGTGCCGACCCTGATCTTCGACGAGGTCGACACGGGCATCGGCGGCGGCGTGGCGGAAGTCGTCGGCCGCCTGCTGAAGCGCCTCGGCCAGAGCCGGCAAGTGCTGTGCGTGACGCACCTGCCGCAGGTCGCGAGCCAGGCCAACCAGCACTTCCAGGTGGCCAAGGGCACGACGGACGGCGGCAAGACCGTCTCGCGCATCGACGTGCTCGACAACAAGTCCCGCGTGGAGGAAGTGGCGCGCATGCTGGGCGGCATCGAGATCACCGAGACCACGCGCAAGCACGCGCGCGAGTTGCTGGCGTCCTGAGTCAACCCAAGAACCGTCCATGCCCTTCAACAAAGAACCTCCGCACCAGCACGGCACCATCGCGACGAGCGCCATCGTCCTCGTCAACCTCGGCACGCCCGAGGCGCCGACGCGGCCGGCGGTGCGGCGCTACCTGAAGCAGTTCCTGTCCGACCCGCGCGTCGTGGAGATCCCGCGCGCCGTGTGGAACGTCATCCTGCACCTGGCGATCCTGCCGTTCCGCTCCGGGCGGTCGGCGAAAAAATACGCGACCATCTGGCGCCGCGACGGCTCGCCCCTGAAGGTGTACACGGAGCGGCAGGCGGCGGCGCTGCGGCGGCTCCTGGAGCAGCGCGGCCACCACGACGTCGAGGTGGCGATGGCGATGCGCTACGGCGCGCCCGCGCTGCCGGACGTGCTGGACGAGCTCAAGGCGCGCGGCGCCGAACGCATCGTCGTGCTGCCCGCGTATCCGCAGTATTCGGGCACGACCACCGCATCGATCTGGGACGCCGTCTTCGATCACTACAAAAAGGTGCGCAACATCCCCGAGCTGCGCCTCGTGAAGCATTACCACGACCACGAAGGCTATATCGAGGCGCTGGCGGAATCCGTGGAGTCGTACTGGGACGCGCACGGCCGAGGCGAGAAACTGGTGATGAGTTTCCACGGCGTGCCCAAGCGCACCTTGCTGCTGGGCGACCCGTACCACTGCGAATGCCACCGGACGGCGCGCCTGCTGGCGGCGCGCCTGCGCCTCACGCCCGACCAATACCTGGTCACGTTCCAGTCGCGCTTCGGCCGCGCCGAATGGCTGCAGCCGTACACGGCGCCGACCGTGCAGCAGCTCGCGCGTGACGGCGTCAAGCGGATCGACGTCATGTGCCCCGGTTTCACCAGCGACTGCCTGGAGACGCTGGAAGAGATCAACATGGAAGTGCGCCACGACTTCGAGTCGAACGGCGGCCAGGATTATCACTACATCCCGTGCCTGAACGACAATGCGGCCTGGATCGTCGGCATGGCCGAGATCGCCGAACAGCACCTGATCGGCTGGCCGACGATGCTCACGCCCGCGCAACGCGAGGCGCAGCGCCGCGATGCGGAGATCGCGCGCGGGCATGCCGTGAAAATGGGCGCGTGAAGGTTCGAGCGTCAACGACCGCGTAGTGCGTAGGGCGGGCACCACGTGCCCACGCGGTGATCGTTAGCGTCAGCCGGTTCGTGCACGAACACGAAGCCGTTACGTATCATCGGGTGGGCGGAGGACCGCCCGCCCTACGGCAACCAACGACGGGATGTTAAAATGCCACGTTTTGTGACGCCGACCCGAGTTCCGCCAGGCAGATCGCAGCCAGCGCGAGCAGGGTGTAGATGAGCACGGCGCCGCTTATCAGATGCAGTTTCATGATCGTTCCCATCGGGTCGTTTTTTGGACGGATGTCTTAACGAAACGATAGTAGAACGGCCGGCTGTCGATGGTGACTACGAGCAAGTAAATCTTGTAACAAAAGACTACACCTTCTCATCCATATTAGTTCGGTGTCCCCTTGAAAATGTAGGCGATTGCCCAATATGGGGGCCTGTGTATGCGGTATAACCGTCCAATCAATCAGCCAAGTCCTTGATTTCAGGAGTTTTTTCGATGCAAGACCAAGAAAACCAAGAGGTGGGCAATCAGCCGGAAGCCGACGCCGCAGCAGCCGCCGCGGCCCAGGGTGCGCCGGCAACGGAGCCCGGCCTCGAAGAACAGCTGAGCGCCACCGAAGCCAAGCTGGCCGAGATGCACGATGCCTTCATGCGTGCCAAGGCCGAGGCGGACAATATCCGCCGCCGTGCCCAGGAAGATGTGAGCAAGGCCCATAAATTCGCCATCGAAAGTTTCGCCGAGGCCATGGTGCCCGTGCGCGACAGCCTCGAGATGGCCTTGAAAGTCGAAGCGCCGACGGTCGAATCGATCAAGGAAGGCGTCGAGATGACCCTCAAGCAGCTCACCGCCGCGTTCGAGAAGAACCGCCTGATCGAAGTGATGCCGCAGGCGGGCGACAAGCTCGACCCGAACAAGCACCAGGCCGTGGCCGTGGTACCGGCCGACCAGGAAGCGAACACCGTGGTCACCGTGCTGCAGAAGGGCTATATGATCGCCGACCGCCTGCTGCGTCCGGCCATCGTGACCGCCGCGGCACCGAAATAATGTTGCGATGGGGCTGAACAAGCTCTTGAAAGCAACCAGTATTTCCCAATATTCGACACATCTGAAAACTGAGTACTAAAAAGGAAAATATTATGGGCAGAATCATCGGTATCGACCTGGGCACCACCAACTCCTGCGTGGCGATCATGGAAAATGGTCAGCCCAAGGTCATCGAAAACGCGGAAGGCGCTCGTACGACGCCGTCGATCATCGCTTATCAGGACGATGGCGAGATCCTGGTCGGCGCGCCGGCGAAACGCCAGGCCGTGACCAACCCGAAGAACACGCTGTACGCCGTCAAGCGCCTGATCGGCCGTAAATTCGACGAGAAGGAAGTCCAGAAGGACATCGGCCTGATGCCGTACCAGATCGTCAAGGCCGACAACGGCGACGCCTGGATCGGCGTGCGCGACAAGAAACTGGCGGCACAGCAGGTGTCGGCCGAAGTGCTGCGCAAGATGAAGAAGACCGCCGAAGACTACCTCGGCGAAGAAGTGACGGAAGCCGTGATCACCGTGCCGGCCTACTTCAACGACTCGCAGCGCCAGGCGACCAAGGACGCCGGCCGCATCGCCGGCCTGGACGTCAAGCGCATCATCAACGAGCCGACCGCGGCCGCGCTGGCCTTCGGCCTGGACAAGACCGACAAGGGCGACCGCAAGATCGCCGTGTATGACCTCGGCGGCGGCACGTTCGACGTGTCGATCATCGAGATCGCCGACGTGGACGGCGAGAAGCAGTTCGAAGTGCTGTCGACCAACGGCGACACGTTCCTGGGCGGCGAAGACTTCGACCAGCGCATCATCGACTACATCATCGACGAATTCAAGAAGATCAACGGCCTCGACCTGTCGAAGGACCCGATCGCCCTGCAGCGCATCAAGGCCTCGGCCGAGCGCGCGAAGATCGAACTGTCGTCGTCGCAGCAGACCGAGATCAACGAGCCGTACATCGCCATGGCGAACGGCGCACCGGTCCACCTGAACCTCAAGATCACCCGCGCCAAGCTGGAAGCCCTCGTCGAGGAACTGATCGCCAAGACCATCGAGCCGTGCCGCATCGCGATCAAGGATGCCGGCGTGAAGGTCTCGGACATCGACGACATCATCCTGGTCGGCGGCATGACCCGCATGCCGAAGGTGCAGGAAAAAGTCAAGGAGTTCTTCGGCAAGGACCCGCGCAAGGACGTGAACCCGGACGAGGCCGTCGCTGTCGGCGCCGCCATCCAGGGCTCCGTGCTGGCCGGCGACCGCAAGGACCTGCTGCTGCTGGACGTGACCCCGCTGTCGCTGGGTATCGAAACCCTGGGCGGCGTGATGACCAAGATGATCCAGAAGAACACCACGATCCCGACCAAGTTCTCGCAGGTGTTCTCGACCGCCGACGACAACCAGCCGGCCGTGACCATCAAGGTCTACCAGGGCGAGCGCGAGATCGCCGCCGGCAACAAGGGCCTGGGCGAGTTCAACCTGGAAGGCATCCCGCCGTCGCCGCGCGGCACCCCGCAGATCGAAGTGACCTTCGACATCGACGCCAACGGCATCCTGCACGTGGGCGCGAAGGACAAGGCCACCGGTAAAGAGAACAAGATCACCATCAAGGCCAACTCGGGTCTGTCGGAAGAAGAGATCCAGAAGATGGTGAAGGACGCCGAGCTGAACGCGGAAGAGGACAAGAAGGTCAAGGAACTGGCCGAGTCGCGCAACCAGGCCGACGCGCTGGTCCACTCGACCCGCAAGTCCCTGACCGAATACGGCGACAAGCTGGAAGCGGGCGAGAAGGAAAAGATCGAAGCCGCGATCGCCGACCTGGAAGGTTCGATCAAGTCGGGCGACAAGGCCGAGATCGACGCCAAGGTGGCCGCGCTGTCGACCGCCGCCCAGAAGCTGGGCGAGAAGATGTACGCCGACATGCAGGCCCAGCAGGGCGCCGCCGGTGCGCAGGCGGCCGATGGCCAGCCGGGCGCGGAGTCGGCCAAGCAGGATGACGACGTCGTCGATGCCGACTTCAAGGAAGTCAAAGACGCGAAGTAACAGGGTAGGGTGGACGGCGCCGCCGTCCACGCGTCCGACCGGCGTCTGAACGATCCGGTCGACGTCCTAGCCGGACCGCCGAGCCGAAGCGACCTCACGGTGCCCGGCTCGGTTTTTTTGCGTAATCCAGACTCTGCGGGTCCGATCCGGCCGTTGTTTTTACGGTCGAGTCGAGCAGGCCCGTGATGCTCACTGTATACTCGTATCCTTTTGGCTGTGCGTTCGCGGGTAGCGCCCGGTCCGCCACAGTTCTTTTGTAGATAGACAGCAAGGTGCCGACAAATGGCAAAGCGTGATTTTTACGAGATCCTCGGCGTCGCGAAGAGTGCTTCGGAAGACGAGATCAAGAAGGCCTATCGCAAGCTTGCGATGAAGTACCATCCGGACCGCAATCCCGATAACAAGGAAGCGGAAGAGAAGTTCAAGGAGGTCAAGGAAGCCTACGAGATGCTGACCAATCCGGAAAAGCGCGAGGCTTATGACCGCTACGGTCACGCCGGCGTCGATCCGAACGGCGGCATGGGCGGCGGCTTCGGCGCCGGCGGCTTTGGCGATGCATTCGGCGACATCTTCGGCGACATCTTCGGCGGCGGTGCGCGTGGCCGCAGCGCGGGCCCGCAGGTGTACCGCGGCGCCGACCTGCGCTACAACCTCGAAATTTCGCTGGAACAGGCCGCAGCCGGTTTCGACACGACGATCCGCGTGCCGAGCTGGGACAAGTGCGACACCTGCCACGGCAGCGGCGCCAAGCCGGGCACGTCACCCGTCACTTGCTCGACCTGCCACGGCCACGGCCAGGTGCGCATGCAGCAGGGCTTCTTCTCGATCCAGCAAACCTGCCCGAAATGCCATGGCAGCGGCAAGATCATCCCGGAACCGTGCGCATCCTGCGGCGGCGCCGGACGCATCAAGCGCAACAAGACGCTGGAAGTGAAGATCCCGGCCGGCATCGACAGCGGCATGCGCATCCGCTCGACCGGCAACGGCGAGCCGGGCACGAACGGCGGGCCGCCGGGCGACCTGTACGTCGAGATCCACATCAAGCCGCACACCGTGTTCCAGCGCGAAGGCGACGACCTGCATTGCGAAATGCCGATCTCGTTCAGCAAGGCGGCATTGGGCGGCGAGATCGAGGTGCCGACCCTGGCCGGCAAGGTATCGTTCACGATCCCCGAAGGCACGCAGACCGGCAAGACCTTCCGCCTCAAGGGCAAGGGCATCAAGGGCGTGCGCTCGGGCTATTCGGGCGACCTGTTCTGCCACGTCGTGGTCGAGACGCCCGTCAAGCTCACCGACAAGCAGAAGGACTTGCTGCGCGAATTCGACCGCCTGACGAACGAGGGCGGCGCGAAGCACAGCCCACAGAGCAAGGGCTGGATGGATAAGGTGAAGGACTTCTTCGAGTAAGATACCGAATGGACCGCCGGGAGCGCGAGCCCCGGCGGTTTTTTTTGACCAAAGTGTGGTCGATTAAACAAGCATCGCCGTTTCTCACCCGGCCGCTCGCCGGGGTGGAACGACGGTGCGGCTGCATATCGAGTAAGGTAAAAAATCCATGGCAAAGACACCCACCGGCCTCACCGCCGCAGACCTCTTCGAACGCAACCGCCAATGGGCCGCGTCGATGATCAAGGAAGATCCCGACTTCTTCAAGGACCTCGCGTCCCAGCAGTCCCCGGAATACCTGTGGATCGGCTGCTCCGACAGCCGCGTGCCAGCCAATGAACTCGTCGGCATGGCGCCGGGCGAACTGTTCGTCCACCGCAACATCGCCAACGTCGTCTCGCATTCGGACCTGAACTGCCTGACCGTGCTGCAGTTCGCGGTCGACGTCCTCAAGGTCAAGCACATCATCCTGTGCGGCCACTACGGCTGCTCGGGCGTGGGCGCGGCGTTGAACAATACGCGCGTCGGCCTGGCCGACAACTGGCTCGGCCACGTGCGCGACGTGCGCGACATGCACGGCAAATACCTCGGCAACGTGGCCGGTACCGCCGCCACCAACCGCCTCGTGGAATTGAACGTCGCCGAACAGGTCATCAACGTGGCCCAGACGACCGTCGTGCGCGACGCGTGGGAACGCGGCCAGCCCGTGACCATCCACAGCTGGGTCTACGGCGTGCACGACGGCCTGCTGCGCGACCTGGGCATCACCGTCAGTAGCTACGACGAGATCCAGCCCAAGCTGGACAAGATCCTGCAGGGCTACCTCGTGGGTGGCGACAAGTGATGCAGCCCGGCGGCGAACTCGACCGACTGCGCGCCGTCGTGCGTGAATTCGTCGAGGAGCGCGACTGGGACCAGTTCCACACGCCGAAGAACCTGGCATCGGCGCTGACGGTCGAAGCGGCCGAGCTGCTGGAACATTTCCAGTGGCTGAGCGACGGCCGCGCCGATGAGCTCGGCGCGGACAAGCTCGTCGAGGTGCGCCACGAGATGGCGGACGTGCTCGTCTACCTCGTGCGCCTGGCCGACAAGCTCGACGTCGACCTGCTCGCCGCCGTGCAGGAAAAGATGGTGCTCAATCGCGCCAAGTACCCGGCCGATCTGGTGCGCGGCGACGCGCGCAAGTATCACGAATACAAACGGTGAACGATCGCGGACAGGGTGGACGGCTTGCCGTCCACGCGTTCAACGTTCACATGCCGCGCCATCAAAACATGTCCCAGCTTCCCGCCGCAGCCAGCGCCGGACGCGTCGCCGGACGACCGGCCGCGGCGGGGCGCCGCGGGCTGAATGCCGGTGCGGCGGCGGCCTCGTCCGGCAGGCGGAATGTGCTGACCATCTGCTCGAGCTCGCCCGACTGATCCTGCAACGATTGCGCGGCCGCGGCGGCTTCTTCCACCAGCGCGGCGTTCTGCTGGGTGACGGCATCCATTTCGCTGACCGCCTGGTTGATCTGCTCGATGCCGGCCTCCTGCTCCTGGCTGGCCGCCGTGATTTCGGCCATGATGTCCGTCACGCGCCGCACGCTGTCCACGACGTCTTCCATCGTCGAGCCCGCTTGGTGGACGAGGCGGCTGCCTTCGTTGACCTTGCCGACCGAATCATCGATCAGGGCCTTGATTTCCTTGGCCGCGCTGGCCGAGCGCTGGGCCAGGTTGCGCACTTCCGACGCCACGACGGCAAAGCCGCGGCCCTGCTCGCCGGCCCGGGCCGCTTCCACCGCGGCGTTCAAGGCCAGGATATTGGTCTGGAACGCGATGCCGTCGATGACACCGATGATGTCCACGATGCGGCCGGCGGATTCGTTGATCGATCCCATGGTCGTGACGACGGCGGCGACGACGGTGCCGCCCCGGACCGCGACGTCGGACGCCGACTGCGCCAGCTGGTTCGCCTGGCGCGCGTTCTCCGCGTTCTGCTTGACGGTCGAGGTCAGCTCTTCCATCGACGACGCCGTTTCTTCCAGCGCGCCGGCCTGCTGCTCGGTGCGGCTCGACAGGTCGAGGTTGCCCGTCGCGATCTCGTCGGTAGCCGTGGCCAGCGTGCGGGTGCCGTCACGGACCTGGTGGACGATCGAGCGCAGCGACTCGTTCATCGCCTTCAGCGCGGCCAGCAGTTCGCCCGTTTCGTCCTTCGAGTCGACCTCGATGCGGCTGGTCAGGTCGCCGGCGGCGACGGTCGTGGCGATGCGCACGGCTTCCCGCATCGGACCGGTGATCGAGCGCGTGATGCGCCAGGCGATCACGACCGCCAGCAGGATCGCGGCGGCGGCCACGGCATACAGCACCAGGCGCGCCTGTTCGTACTGGGCTACGCCGGCGGCCTGGTCGGCCGCGTTGAACTCGCTTTGCGAGCGGATCATCTCGGCGATCGCGTTGCGCCAGGCCGCGGTGGTCGGCTTCACCTTGGCTTTCAGGACCGCGAAGCCTTCCGCCTGCTTGTTCTGCTTGCCCAGCTCGGCTGCCTCGGCGATCAGAGGCGTGGCGGTTGTGCGCGCCTCGGTGATCTTGCCCAGCAGGGCGCGCACTGCCGGCCGCTTCACCATCTTCTGCAGCACGGCGTCGGCGCGGTCGTAAGCCTGCCAGCCGGCGCCGATTTCCTCGTACAGGCGCCTGGTTTCCGCTTCGTCGTCGGTCAGGATGATGTCGCGCACCGCGATCGTCACGCGGCGCTGCGCTTCGAGCATGTCGTTGGCGGCCTGCAGCTTCAGGTTGTTGCCGTTGACGATATTGTCGACCGTGTCGTTGAGGGTGTTCATGTTGCTCAGCCCGGCAGCGGTGACCAGCACCAGCAGGGCCAATATCATGCCGAAGCCCAGCGCGAGGCGTTGGCCGATCTTGAGATTGTTCAGCTTCATTTTTCCGAATGTGTTGAGTGTCGTTTCAGGGCGTGCGGATGCTCACTTCACAGGTGGGCGGCACGTGGCCTGCGTGTGAAGCTGAAGGGCATGGCGATACAAGGGGGGCGCGGCAAGGGGGGACAACGTGTGCGCGGGGATAGGGCGCCGTAGTAGATATTGCCGAGCGGAATAATTTTAGTAGGACTTGTCCTACATGGCAATCAAAAAGTTGTCATGTGGAAAATTGACAACGAGTATCGTCGCCCAAATACCGCCGCAGGCGTCACATCCCGCCCAGGCAGATGTACTTGATGACGAGATAATCGTCCATGCCGTACTTCGACCCTTCGCGGCCCAGGCCGGACTGCTTGACGCCGCCGAACGGCGCGACTTCGTTCGAGATCAGGCCCGTGTTCACGCCCACCATGCCCGACTCGATCCGCTCGGCCACGCGCCACACGCGGCCGATGTCGCGCGCGTAGAAATACGATGCCAGGCCGTATTCCGTCGCATTCGCGAGGGCGATCACGTCGGCCTCGGTCTTGAAGCGGAACAGCGGGGCCACGGGGCCGAAGGTTTCCTCGTCCGACATGAGCATCTGCGGCGTGACGTCGGCGAGGACGGTCGGTTCGAAGAACGTTTGGCCCAGCGGATGGCGCTTGCCGCCCAACAGCAGGCGCGCCCCCTTGCCCAGCGCGTCCGCGATGTGGTGCTCGACTTTCTCGACAGCCTTTTCTTCGATCAGCGGGCCCTGGTTCACGCCCGCATCCATGCCGTTGCCGACCTTGAGTTTCGCGACGGCCGCCGTCAGTTTGGCGGCGAACGCATCGTAGACGCCGTCCTGCACGTAGATGCGGTTCGCGCACACGCAGGTCTGCCCCATGTTGCGGTATTTCGACGCCATGGCGCCCTCGACCGCCGCGTCCAGGTCGGCGTCGTCGAACACGATGAACGATGCGTTGCCGCCCAGTTCCAGCGACAGTTTCTTGATCGTCGGCGCGCACTGTTCCATCAGTACGCGGCCGACTTGCGTGGAGCCCGTAAAACTGAGCTTGCGCACGATCGGGTTCGCGCACATCTCGGCGCCGATCGCGGTCGAATCGCCGATCACGATGGAAAACACGCCTGGCGGCACGCCGGCGCGCTCCGCCAGGAGGGCCAGGGCGAGGGCGGAATACGGCGTCAGCCCGGCCGGTTTGAGCACGATCGGGCAGCCGGCCGCCAGCGCGGGCGCGACCTTGCGGGCGATCATCGCGGCCGGGAAATTCCACGGCGTGATCGCGGCGCACACGCCGATCGGTTCCTTCGTGACGACGATGCGACGGTCGCGCGCGGGCGATTCCAGCACGTCGCCTTCGATGCGCTTGCCCTGTTCGCCGAACCACTCGAAGAACGAGGCCGCGTAGGCAATTTCTCCCTTCGATTCGGCCAGCGGCTTGCCCTGTTCCGCCGTCATGATGGCGGCCAGGTCGTCGGCATTGTCAAGCATCAGGTCGTTCCACCTGCGCAGGATGAGGGCGCGTTCGCGCGCCGTCTTCTTGCGCCAGGCCGGCCAGGCGGCCTGCGCCGCCTCGATGGCGCGCCGGGTTTCGCGGGCCCCCATGTGCGGCACGGTGCCCAGCGTTGTGCCGGTGGCGGGATTGACGACGTTGATCGTCTTGCCGTCGTCGGCGCCGCACCAGGTGCCGTCGATATATGCCTGCTGGCGCAGGAGGGCGGGATCGTTGAGCTTCAGCATAAGCACCTCGTCATCTCGTTCGGACGTGCAAACTACGATACCACGTCGCGCCGGACCCTCCGGTCCGTTTGTGTTGGCATCGTTCCTCAGTTGACGTTAAGCTTTTGCTATGGGTTACACGCAACGAACCCACCCAACTAGCAGATTCCAGGGAAGCATCGACTTGGAATGCGGTTTCCTTGATCTGAAACAACGGCCACTCGCATTCGGACCGCTTTGTACGTATGATGGTTCCTGTGCGCTCACGACAAGGTAGAGACCATGCGCCCGATCGTTTTCGTCCCCGCTTGCACCCGCGATTTCGGTGAACACCCTTACCACGCGGCCCAGCACAAGTATGTCGACGCCGTCGTCATCGGCGCCGACTGCGCGCCGCTGATCCTGCCGTCGCTGGGGGAGGCGCTCGACCTGGAGACGATGCTCGCGCTGTGCGACGGGATCATGCTGACGGGCTCGGCCTCGAACGTTCACCCCAGCTATTATTCCCAGGAGCTGCTCGACCCGTCGCTGCCGCAAGACCCGGCACGCGACCAGACCACCTTGCCGCTGATCCGCGCAGCCGTGAAACGCGGCATTCCGATCATCGCGATCTGCCGCGGTTTCCAGGAAATGAACGTGGCGCTGGGCGGCAGCCTGCACCAGGCCGTGCAGGCGGTCCCCGGGCACTTCGACCACCGCGAGAATCCGGAACTCGGCATGGACGAGCAATATGGCGACGCCCACAAGATCCAGCTCGTGCAAGGTGGCATGCTGCATCAGATCATTGGCCTGCCCGAAATTCCCGTGAATTCCCTGCACGGACAAGGCGTGAACGAACTGGCGCGCGGCCTCGTCGTCGAGGCGACGGCCGAGGATGGGCTCGTGGAAGCCTTCTCGGTGAGCGGCGCGCCCGGCTTCACCTTGGCCGTGCAATGGCACCCGGAATGGCGCATCGCCCACAATCCGCATTCCATGAAAATGTTCGGCGCGTTCGGCAACGCGTGCCGCGCCTACCGCTCGACCAGACCGGCAACGTCCAGGACACCATCATGACCCCCGACGCGACATGGGCGGTCACGCCCGTCCCATAGCTTCCCTGATTCCTGCTCGACTCCCACGCGGCCCGCGGGCGGCGCGCCTGCGCGTGGCTGCATTCATTCAATGGACAGAGGAAACATCATGGCTATCCGCGACAATTTTTCGTACAACGACATGGACGAGTGGCTCAACGGCAAACGGGTCACCGAAATCGAATGCCTGGTCCCCGACCTGACCGGCGTCGCGCGTGGAAAAATCCTTCCACGTGTCAAATTCACCGAAGACCGCGGCATGCGCCTGCCGGAAATCGTGCTGGGCATGACCGTGACGGGCAATTCGCCGTCCGACGACGATGCCTTCGACCGCGCCATCTCGACGACCGACCGCGACATGATCCTGAAGGCCGACCCCGGCACGATCACGATGGTGCCGTGGGCCGTCGACCCGACCGCGCAGGTGATCCACGACTGCTATTTTTCCGACGGCAAGCTGGTCGACTTCGCCCCGCGCAGCGTGCTGCGCCGCGTGCTGAAACTGTATGCGCAAAAGGGCTGGAAGCCGCTCGTCGCGCCCGAGCTGGAGTTCTATCTCACGGCCAAGAACATCGACCCCGACCTGCCGCTGGCCGCGCCGATCGGCCGCAGCGGGCGCTCGGAGACGAGCCGCCAGGTCTACAGCATCGACGCCGTCAACGAGTTCGATCCGCTGTTCGAGGACATCTACGATTACTGCGACATGATGGGCCTCGACGTCGACACGCTGATCCACGAGATCGGCGCCGGCCAGATGGAAATCAATTTCCAGCACGGAGAACCGCTGGGCCTGGCCGACAAGGTGTTTTATTTCAAGCGCACCCTGCGCGAAGCGGCGCTGAAACACGATATGTACGCCACCTTCATGGCCAAGCCGATGGCTGGCGAGCCCGGCTCGGCGATGCACGTGCACCAGAGCGTCGTCGACGAAGAGACCGGCCGCAACATCTTCAGCAACGAGGACGGCTCGCCGTCCGACCTGTTCCGCCACTACATCGCCGGTCTGCAGAAATACATGCCGTCGGCGATGGCGATCGTCGCGCCGTACGTGAACTCGTACCGCCGCATCGTGCGCCACACGGCCGCCCCGATCAACCTGCAATGGGGCGTGGACAACCGCACCGTCGGCTTCCGCGTGCCCGTGTCCGGCTCGCAGGACCGGCGCGTGGAAAACCGCGTGATCGGCGCCGACGCCAATCCGTATCTCGCGCTGGCCGTCACGCTCGCGTGCGGCTACCTCGGCATCCAGGAGCACCTGGAACCGACGGCCATGGTCGAGGGCAGCGCCTACAAGATGAAGGTCGAGCTGCCGCAGGGCCTGTCCGAAGCGCTGACCGTGCTGCGCGGCGACGACCGCCTGCGCGACATCCTCGGTGAACGCTTCATCGACGTCTATTCCGCGGTCAAGGAACTGGAGCACCAGGAATTTATGACAGTCATCAGCCCGTGGGAACGGGAACATCTGTTACTGCACGTGTGACCATGCGACGACGACGAGGAGATCATCATGACTATCGACACCATGGCATTCGAGGCAGGCCTGTGCGCGCCGGCCCGGGACGAGGTTGACACGCGCCTGGACACCCGCGCATTGCAACAGCTCGACAGCGCCCACTTCCTGCACCCGTTCACCGACCACGGCGCCCTGAGCACCCGCGGCGCGCGCGTGATGGTGCGCGGGGAGGGCATCTACCTGTGGGATTCGGACGGCAATAAAACCATCGACGGCATGTCCGGCCTGTGGTGCGTGAACGTGGGCTATGGCCGCACGTCCATCACGCAGGCCGTGGCGCGCCAGATGGACGTTCTGCCGTTCTACAACACCTTCTTCAACACGACGAACGTGCCGGCCGTGAAGCTGGCGGAAAAGCTGGCGGCCCTGGCACCGCCCGGCTTCGAGCACGTGTTCTTCACCAGCTCCGGCTCGGAAGCCAACGACACGGCGCTGCGCATGGTCTGGCGCTACTGGCAGCTGATGGGCCAGCCGGAGCGGCACGTCGTCATCAGCCGCCGCAACGCCTACCACGGCAGCACGATCGCCGGGGCGTCGCTGGGCGGCATGGCCGGCATGCACGCACAGGGCGCGCTGCCGATTCCCGGCATCCATCACATCGAACAGCCGAACTTCGCCGAGCACGGGCGCGGCCTGTCCGAAACAGAATTCGGGCTGCTCGCGGCCGACTGGCTCGAACAAAAGATCCTGGAACTGGGCCCGGAGCGCGTCGCCGCCTTCATCGGCGAACCCGTGCAGGGCGCAGGCGGCGTCATCATTCCGCCGCAGACCTACTGGCCGCAAATCCAGCGCATCTGCGACAAGTACGGCATCCTGCTCGTGTCGGACGAGGTCATCTGCGGCTTCGGCCGTCTCGGCACGTGGTTCGGCAGCGAGCGCATGGGCATGCGGCCGGACCTGATCCCGTTCGCGAAGGGCGTCACGTCGGGCTATGTGCCGCTGGGCGGCGTGCTGGTCGGCGAGCGGGTGGCGCGCGCGCTGATCGAGCGCGGCGGCGACTTCAACCACGGTTTCACGTATTCCGGCCACCCGGTCGCCTGCGCGGCGGCGCTGGAAAACCTGCGCATCATTGAGGACGAGAAACTGGTCGACAAGGTCGCGCGCGAGACGGGCCCACACCTGAAGGCCGCGTTCGCGCGCCTGGCGGACCACCCGCTCGTCGGGCACGCGGAAAGCATCGGCATGACGGCCGGCCTGAACCTCGTGCGGCGCAAGGGCGCGACCGTGCACGACTGCGAACCGTTCGCACGCGCGCTGGGGGCGGGGATGGTGTGCCGGCAGCACATGTTCGACAACGGCGTCATCATGCGCGCGGTCGGCGACCGGATGATCGTGGCGCCGCCGCTCGTCATGAGTTGCGCGCAGATCGACGAGATGGTGGAGCGGATCCGGGTGTGTCTCGACCTGACGCTGAAGGATGTGGTTGGGCGCGGGTGGATGGGCTGAATCTGGATGCTGAACTTGGGTCCCCGCCTTCGCGGGGACGACGGTTTTGAGGCCAACGCAGGAACGGTGCCAACGCTATTCTTGCGTTATCACCAGCACGTCGTCCCTGCGCAGGCAGGGACCCAATTTCCTATCCGAAGCCGCAAAACAGAAGGCCCCGAACATGCATCGGGGCCTTTTCATTTACACGCTCAGCGCCGTCTTGTGCGGCTCATGCCGGTTCTTGAGCACCTGCGGCGCCAGCGACCCCGCGACCATGCCGCCGAACGCCGCCACCAGGCCCGCCAGCTGGCCCGGGAAGACCTCGCCCAGCGACGAGAGCTGCGGGAAGAACACGATCCACGTGGCGATGCCCGCCGCCAGCGACAGGATCGCGCCCTGCGTCGTCGCGCGCTTCCAGTACAGGCCCATGACGAGCGGCACGAACGCGCCGACGAGCGTCACCTGGTAGGCGGACGACACGAGGTCGTAGATCGACGTGCCCTTCATCGCGATCGCGTACGCCAGCACGAGGCAGGCGAACACGACGATGGTGACGCGCATCGCGAGCAGTTGCTGGCGGTCGCTCATGCCGGGGCGCAGATTCTTGAGGATGTTTTCGGTAAAACTCGTCGACGGCGCCAGCAAGGTGGCCGACGACGTGCTCTTGATCGCGGACAGCAGCGCGCCGAAGAACAGGATCTGCATGACCAGCGGCATCCTCGTCATCACGAACGTGGGGAGCACGCGCTGGTAATCGCTCTTGGCCATTTCCATCGCATCATTGCCCATCACGATCACGGCGCATGCCACGACGAACATCGGCACGAAGGCGAAGACGATGTAGCTGGCGCCGCCGATCACGGCGCCGGCGCGGGCGGTGGGCGCGTTCTTGGCCGACATCACGCGCTGGTACACGTCCTGCTGCGGAATCGAACCGAGCATCATCGTCACGGCCGAGCCGACGAAGAAGGCGATGTCGGTGAACTTCGCTTGCGGCAGGAAGTGCCACAGGTTGGCGTTGTGGGCCATGTCGAGGACGGCGCCCGTGCCGCCGGCCAGTTTCGCAGAGAACATCGCGATGATGGACAGGCCGATCACCAACACGATCATCTGGATGAAGTCGGTGATGGCGACGGCCAGGAAGCCGCCGATCACGACGTAGATCAGCACGGCGAGCGTGCCGACGATCATGCCGGCCGTCTCCGACATCGCGCCGCCCGTCAGCACCGAGAACACGAGGCCCAGCGCCGTGATCTGCGCCGCGACCCAGCCGAGGTAGGACAGGATGATGGCGGCCGAGCAGAACACTTCGATGCCCTTGCCGTAGCGGGCGCGGTAGTAGTCGCCAATGGTGAGCAGGTTCAGCTTGTACAGGCGGGCGGCGAAGAACAGGCCGACGAGGATCAGGCAGGTGCCGGCGCCGAACGGGTCTTCCACGAGCGCACCCAGGCCGCCCTGCACGAACTTGGCCGGGATGCCCATCACGGTCTCGGCGCCGAACCAGGTGGCGAACGTCGTCGTCACGACCATGATCAGCGGCAGGCTGCGGCCGGCCACGGCGAAGTCGGACGTGTCCTTGATCCGCGTCCCGGCCCAGACGCCCAGGCCGAGTGTGCCGAGCAGGTAGACCACGACGGATGAAATCAGGATGGGGTTCATGGCAGTGTGTGCTCCGTGCGGCGGCGGAAATAAGAAATGCGGGTGGGAAAAATTCGCGATTATAGCGGCAGAAATCGGCGTTTGGATCGATTTTGTTTGCTAGTATCGGCTCGACAACATCAATGCATCCGGAAGGAGACATTATGGCCACGCAAAGCTGGCATGAACGTTCCAAATTGGTGCGCATCGACGGCCGCGCCGTCATCCAGGGCAGGCGCGTCGACGCCGTGTCCGGCGCCCGTTTCGACTGCGTTTCTCCCATCGACGGCCGCCTGCTGGGCCAGGTTGCCCGCTGCGACGCGGCCGACGTCGATGCGGCGGTCGCCGGCGCCCGCGCCGCGTTCGACGACGGCCGCTGGGCCGGCAAGGCGCCCGCGGAGCGCAAACGTATCCTGGTCCGCTTCGCCGACCTGATGCTCGCCCACGAGGACGAACTCGCCCTGCTGGAAACCCTCGACATGGGCAAGCCCATCCGCTACAGCAAGAGCGTGGACGTGAGCCTGGCCCAGAACTGCATCCGCTGGTACGGCGAGGCGATCGACAAGCTCTACGACCAGGTCGCGCCGAGCCCGCAGGACAGCCTCGCGCTGATCACGCGCGAACCGGTCGGCGTCGTCGCCGCCATCATCCCGTGGAATTATCCGATGCTGATGGCCGCCTGGAAGATCGGCCCGGCCCTGGCAAGCGGCAACAGCGTCGTGCTGAAGCCGTCGGAAAAGGCGCCCTTGACCTCGCTGCGGCTGGCCGAGCTGGCGCTCGAGGCCGGCGTGCCCGAAGGCGTGTTCAACGTGCTGCCCGGCTATGGCGACGAGGCGGGCCGCGCGCTCGCGCTGCACATGGACGTCGATTGCATCGGTTTCACGGGCTCCACGCGCGTGGGCAGGCAGATCCTGCAGATGGCGGGCCAGTCGAACCTCAAGCGCGCGTGGACGGAACTGGGCGGCAAATCCGCCAACATCGTGTGTGCGGACTGTCCCGACCTGGACGCGGCCGTCGCGGGCGCCATCGGGGCTATCTATTTCAACCAGGGCGAAAGCTGCAACGCGCCGTCGCGCCTGTTCGTCGAGGAATCGATCCGCACGGCGTTCCTCGACAAGGCCCTCGCGCTGCTGCCGCAGTACGCGCCGGGCGATCCGCTCGACGAGGCGACGGTGATGGGCGCGATCGTCGACGCGGTCCAGATGAAGACGGTGCTGGGCTATATCGAGGACGGCAAGGCGGCCGGCGCGCGCCTGCTCGCGGGCGGCAGCGCGGCGCGCGCGGCGACGGGCGGCCTGTACATCGAGCCGACGCTGTTCGACGGCGTGGACCCCGCGATGCGCATCGCGCGCGAGGAAATCTTCGGGCCGGTGCTGTCGGTGCTGTCGTTCACGGACCTCGACGAGGCGGTCCGCCAGGCGAACGCGACCCCGTACGGCCTCGCGGCGGCCGTGTGGACGTCCGACATCAGCCGTGCGATCCGCACGTCGCGCAAGCTGCGGGCCGGGACCGTGCACGTGAACCAGTACGACAACGACGACATCACGGTGCCGTTCGGGGGCTATAAACAGTCGGGGAATGGACGCGATAAATCGTTGCACGCGTTCGACAAGTACACGGAGCTCAAGACGACGTGGATTCGGGTTTGACCGGTGCACGCGACACTCTGCACACGTGAGACCTGTACACGCAAGACCTGCACACGCAAGACCTGCACATGCAAGCCCGTCACCCCCGCGGAGGCGGGGGCCCAAGTTCATTGCGCAGCCATGCACGTAAAATTGGATTCCCGCCTGCGCGGGAACGACGGTGTTTTAGTTGCGCGGCTGATTAAATCGCCATCTCGCGCAGCACCTTCGACGCCTCCCGGCTCGCCGTCAGCACCGCCCCGTCGCGCATCGTGATCTCGAGCTGCGACTGGTCGTCCGCCCGCATCGAATCGACGAAGTCGAGGTTGACGAGCGCCGAGCGGTGGATGCGCATGAAGCGGCCCGGGTCCAGCTGGGCTTCCAGCTGGGTGATCCCGATGCGCACGAGGAAGGTCTGGCCGCGCGCGGCGATCGCCGTGTACTTGGCGTCCGCCATCATATAGGCGATCTCGTTCACGGACAGCGGGAAGATGCGCCCGCGGTCGCGCACGAGGATGCGCTCGAGGCGCGCCGGCGCGTGCTGCACGGCCTGCGCGAGGGCACCATCGACGACGTCGCGTGCCGGGACGGCCACGCCGGGCGTTTCCAGCAGGCGCACGACGGCCGCGTCGAAGCGGGCGCGCGTAAAAGGTTTCAGCAGGTAGTCGACGGCGTTCAGTTCGAACGCCGTCACCGCGTACTGGTCGTATGCGGTCGTGAACACGATGTCCGGCACGACCTCCAGCCGGCGCAGCACTTCCAGGCCCGTCATCTCGGGCATCTGGATGTCCATGAAGACGATGTCGGGACGGATGCGGTCGATCTGTGCGAGCGCGCTGGCGCCGTCGGCCGCTTCGCCCACGAGGCGCAGGCCGGCGTGGGCGTAGATGAAGTCGCGCAGGACGTCGCGCGCGAGCGGTTCGTCCTCGGCGATGAATACGGTCCTGGCATTCATGCAAAATCCTTGTCGTTGGCGGGGAGCGGGATCGCCATCGTGACGACGAAGCCGGCACCCGGCGTCGTGTCGATCGCGAGGGCATCCATCGTGCCGTATTCGAGCTGCAGGCGGCGCTCGACGGTGCGCAGGCCCAGCCCGTTCGATGCGCGCACGCGGACGATGTCGGCGCCCGGACCGTCGTCGCCGACGGACAGCACGAGTGTGTGCGCGTGTTCGTCGACGCGCGTGCGGATCAGCAGGCGGCCCGGCCGGCTATGCGGATTGAACGCGTGCTTGATGCTGTTCTCGACGAGCGGCTGCAGCGACAGCGCGGGCAGCACGTGGCCGCCGGCATTGTCGTCGAGCTCCCAGTCGATCCTGAGGCGCGGGCCGAGGCGCAGGCTCTCGAGCTCCAGGTAGTCGCGCACGAAGCGCAGTTCGTCGTCCAGCGTGACGCGGTCGTTGCCGGTCTTTTCCGTGTCCAGCACGTAGCGCAGCATGTCGGAGAACTGGAACAGCGCCGTCTCGGCGGCGTTCGGGTCCTTGCGGGTGAGGGCGATGATGGAGTGCAGCGTGTTGAACAGGAAGTGCGGATTGAGCTTGCTGCGCAGCGCGTTCAGCTCCGATGCCACGAGCAGCGCGTGGGCCTGCTGCATGGCCACCTCCTGGCGGCGCCGCATCGCATTGGCGCGCACCATGTGGAACGTGATGGCGATGACACCGTAGCTCATGATCGAATACAGCACGGGCCACACGTAGAACGACAGCGGCTGCGTCGCACCGTACAGCATGGCCGGGAGCGCGTACGACAGCAGGCCGTACGCGGGGCCGCCCACGGCGTGGACCAGGCACATCGTCGTGGCCGAGGCGTGCCGGCGCTCCAGCCAGCCGCCGAGCGGCCAGTGCAGGGCCAGGATGAGCGCCTGCGGCACGACCCACAGCATCGGGACCAGGCCGCGCCAGTTGAAGCTGTTGCGGTTGATGTCGTCCAGGTGCAGCGCGACCGAGAGCAGCAGCATGTACGCGATCCAGCCGCCGGCGTAGTTGCGCCACATGCGGCTGGTCGGCATCGTCGTCGTCGGGATCGTCAGCTGTTCCATTCAGAAAGTATGACGCAGGACGGCCTCCGGCGGAATGCCCATGACGCGAAGTGCGGTAACGGGGCAACGAATTGAGGAAAAAGGCGCGTCCGACCCGCGCGCGGCACAAACATCGCCGATGCTATATTGGGTCGCATCGAATGAAGCGAGGAGTGTGATGGATTCCGAAGCGCATGATCCGATGCGCGATTTTCTGCGCGAACATAACATCCACGAAGTCGAGTGCGTCATTGCCGACATGACGGGCATAGCCCGCGGCAAGATTCTTCCGAAAGACCTGTTCCTGGCTGGCGAACACATGCGGTTGCCGAAGAGTGTGCTGTTGAACACGGTCCACGGCGAACAACCGAACAACACCCCGTACGTCGGGTCCATCGATCCCGACATGGTCTGCGTGCCCGATCCGGCCACGATCCGCGTCGTGCCCTGGGCCACCGAACGGGTCGCGCTCGTGATCCACGATTGCATGAATTTCGACGGCACCCGGGTCGGCCTGGCCCCGCGCTCCGTGCTGCGCCACGTGCTCGCCCGGTACGCCGAGCGGGGCTGGACGCCCGTCGTGGCGCCGGAAATGGAGTTTTATCTCGTCGCGCGCACGACGAATCCGCACGAGCCCCTGATCCCGCCGACGGGACGCAGCGGCTTCACGGAGCAGGGCCGGCAATCGTATTCGATCGATGCCGTCAACGATTTCGATCCGTTCTTCCTGGAGCTGTCGGCGTTCTGCAAGCAGCACGAGCTGGGCGTCGAGACGCTGATCCACGAGGCCGGCGCGGGCCAGATGGAAATCAATTTTACGCATGGGGACGCGCTCGAACTGGCCGACCGCGTGTTCCTGTTCAAGCGCGCCGTGCGCGAGACGGCGCTGCGCCACGGCATCTTTGCCACGTTCATGGCCAAGCCGATGGAGACGGAGCCGGGCAGCGCCATGCACGTCCACCAGAGCATCGTCGACGGCGAAGGCCGCAACATCTTTTCCAACGAGGACGGCTCGGAAAGCGTGCTGTTCCGGCACTTCATCGGCGGCCTGGAAAAATACGTGCCGCCGGCCACGCTGCTGTTCGCGCCGCACGTGAATTCCTACCGCCGCCTGTCGCGCTTCCAGTCGGCCCCGATGAACGTGCACTGGGGCTACGACAACCGCACGTGCGGCATCCGCATCCCGAATTCCGCGCCGTCCAGCCGGCGCGTGGAAAACCGCGTGCCGGGCGTGGACGTGAACCCGTATCTTGCGATGGCGGCCACGCTGGCCTGCGGTTTTCTCGGCATGGTCGAGGCTCTGGAGCCGTCCGCGCCGACGCCGGAAAGCGCGGAGCACATCCACGGCGACCTGCCGCGCAATCTCGAGGATGCGATCCAGCAGCTGCGCGGCTGTCCGGCGCTGGCGCACATGCTGGGGCCATTGTTCGTGCAGGCGTTCTGCGAAGTGAAGGAGCTGGAGTTCGCGACGTTTTCGCGCGTGATCAGTTCGTGGGAGCGGGAGCATTTGATGCTCCTCGTTTGATCGTGTAACGTTGGCTTCAGGTAGGGTGGGCACCCCGTGCCCACGCGTTCAACCGGCGCGTGAATGGATGCGTTGT
Source organism: Massilia luteola (assembly GCF_034420155.1). Lineage (NCBI taxonomy): Bacteria > Pseudomonadati > Pseudomonadota > Betaproteobacteria > Burkholderiales > Oxalobacteraceae > Massilia > Massilia luteola. Next base: position 3,847 of record NZ_JAXOFN010000014.1, on the reverse strand, counting down.
AACCGTGCACGCGCCGGTTGCGCGCGTGGGCGGAGGCCGCCCACCCTACGTATCCGCCGCGGGCCGGAACGGCTCACACGCACGGCAGCGTGATGGTCAGCCGCGTGTGGCCGTCGCCCGTCGCGATAGCGGCGTCGCCGCCCGGGACCGCGGCCATGAGGCGGATCGAATACGTGCCCAGGCCCGTGCCGTCGGCCTTGCCGGCCGTGGCGTACTTGTCGAAGAAGCGTCCGCGCATGGTCAGCGGCACCTCGCCCTCGTTGTCGATTACGACGTGCAGGCTGCCGGGGCCCGGTGCCACAACGAATGTATTGCCAACCCATACCAGACTGTCGTCATGCATGATCGTGCATGTTCGTATTGATTGTTGCACGTTTGTGCGCACATGTGTACAGTGGGCGCCTCAAAGGAGGCTATATGCAACTGGCGGAAGAACGACGGCAGCACATCGTCGACACGGTCGAGCGGCAGGGCAAGGTGCTGGCGGCCGAACTGGCGCAGCGGTTCAATACATCGGAAGACACGATCCGGCGCGATTTGCGCGACCTGGACGCGGCCGGCCTGCTGCGGCGCGTGCATGGCGGCGCGATGCGGCGCACGCAGGCCGTGCCGAGCTTTGGCCAGCGGGTCGATGCCGATGCCGCGCGCAAGGAGATGCTGGCGCGCGCGCTGGCCGAGAGCGTGCGGCCGGGCGACACGGTGCTCGTCGATGCCGGCACGACCAACCTCGCGTTCGCGCGCCAGCTGGAAGACGGCCTGGCGGCCACCATCGTCACCAACAGTCCGCAGATCGCGCTGGGTCTCGGCCACCTGCGCAGCACGCGCGTCGTGCTGCTCGGCGGGGTTTATTCGGCCCACGTCGGCGCCGTGCTGGGCGCGCAGACGCTGGCCGAGATCCAGCGCCTGCGTGTGGACCTGGCCGTGGTGGGCGTGTGCAGTGTCGAGGCCGAGCGCGGCCTGGGCGCGAGCGACGCCGAGGAAGCCATCCTCAAGCAGGCCATCCTGGCCGCGGGCAGCCGGCGCGTCGTCGCCGCGCTGAACGAACGCCTGGAGGTGCCGGCGCCGTTTCCGATCGCACCGCTTTACGAGATCGACCGCCTCGTGCTGGAAGCGGATGCGGCGCCCGACGTGCTGGCGCGCCTGCGCGAGGGCGAGCGCGCGCCCGAGGTCGTGCTGGCGGCCCCGGTGCCTGCGCGGGGGCGCGCATGAGCCGCATCGACGACGCGCACGCGCTGGAACGCGCACCCGCGGCCGGGCTGCATGCCGCGCGCTGGTCGGTGTCGACGATTTTTCTCCTCAACGGCGCCGGCATCGGCGTGTGGGCCGCGCACGTGCCGCTCGTGCAGGCGCGCGCCGGCATCGACACCGGCGTGCTCGGCTTCCTGCTGCTCACCATCGCCGGCGGCGCGATCTCCGCGATGCCGCTGTCCGGCTGGATGGCCGGGCGCTGGGGCACGCGCGCCGTCGTCATCGGCAGCGCTTTCCTGTTCGCGCTCACGAGCGGCCTGTTGATGAACGCGGGCGGCCTCGTGCCGCTGTTCCTCGCGGCGTTTGCGTTCGGCGCCAGCAACGGCGTGCTGGACGTGGCGATGAACGCCAACGCCAGCGAGGTCGAGGCGGCGCGCGGCATCCCGACGATGTCCTCGTTCCACGGCTTCTACAGCCTCGGTGGCCTCATCGGGGCGGCGCTCGGCGGCCTGTTGATCGGCGCCGGTCTGGGCGACGGCCGCGGCGCGCTGATGATGAGCGTTGCCATCGCCATCGTCGTGGCATTGTGCGCGAGGCGGCTGCTCGCGGTGCCGCCGGCGCCGCACGCGAGCCACTTCGCCCTGCCGCGCGGGCCGGCGTTGTTCCTCGGCCTGCTCGGGTTGCTGTGCTTCGCGGTGGAGGGCGCCCTCGTCGACTGGAGCGCGCTGCTGCTGACGGAGCGGACCCGGGTCGATGCGGCGTCGGCGGCGTTCGGCTACTCGGCATTCTCGGTGGCGATGGCCGCGTGCCGCTTCGCCGGCGACCGGCTCGTGCTGCGTTTCGGGCCGCTGCGCGTGATGACGGTCGGTGGCCTCGGCATGTTCGCGGGCCTGATGCTGGCCGTGGTCAGCACGCATTTCGTGCTGTCGGCGCTGGGCTTCGCGCTGATCGGCCTGTCGGCCGCCAACGTCGTGCCGCTGATCTTCGCGGCGGCCGCGCGCATGCCGGGGATGTCGGCCGGCGGGGGCCTGGCGACCGTCGCCACGCTGGGTTACGCGGGATTGCTGATGGCGCCGCCGTTGATCGGGTCGATCGCGGCGCATACGAATATCGCGGTGGCGCTGGGCGTCCTGTCCTTATCGGGGATCGTAATCGCGGCCAATTCACGGCGCGTCAAACCGTAGGGTGGGCACGGGGTGCCCACCCTGTAAAGGCAAAGTTAAAATGTCCGCTTTGAGCAAAGTTGAAATGTCCGTCATGTGACATTTCAAATGCGCTTCTGAGCGGACGTTTTCCTTGCCGTCATCACCCCCTGCACGACGGCGGCGGCAACTCGATCTTCGCGGTAGTTGCGATTGCGTTTCTTCTTGTCGAGAGTTGCGTGCAGCGTTTTGCTATCCACGTCGACATCCTTCGCCCGCAGCGGTTGCTCCATACGGATATAGGCGAGCACGTTGCCGTTAGCGCGCATTTCAACTCGACCATCAGCATAGGTATGGATGTTGATGGACTGACCGATCAGCTTGCGAAGCTCAGGCTTATCGTCAAACCGATACGGTACGCCGCCGTGATGCAAGGTGAGTTTGGCGCTGAGTTTTCGGCTGTCGCAAATGGCCAGGATCAGATCCAGGTTGTAAGTTGAGTTAAGGGCGACATGCAGGTCAAGCGGATTGCCCGGCTCGACTGAAAAGCGTGCGTTGTAGTTCTGGATGAAATCACCGCACCAGGCGTTTGCGGTCTCGATGTCGTTGATGCCGTCCAGTCGCAAGGTTTTAACCAGACGGTCTTGCAACGTACGGTTAGCCCGCTCCACGCGGCCCTTCGCTTGAGGAGAGTTGGCACAGATTAGCTCGATGCCAAGTTCATCGAGCGCACGCTGGAACTGGGTCTTCGTCTGGTTCGTTGCTGATGGTGAGCGAAAGACCGCTGCACGGTCGGCATAGAACGCTTGCGGTCTGCCGTGCTGCTCGATGTATCGTCGAGTCGCCTCAAAATAGCTGGCCGTCGTTTCTGTCTCGGCAAAGTGCAGATGCTGAATCCTGCCCGTCGCATCGTCGATATACACTAGCAAGGTGCAAGCGTCGCCACGTTTCTCGAACCAGTGATGACGACTGCCGTCTATCTGGACCAACTCTCCGATGCACCGACGTCGTTCTCGCGGCTGATAAAGACGGCTCTTGTGGGCAGATTTCGTGACCCATAGCCCGGCCTTGATCATCAAGTTGCGCAGGGTTTCCTTCGACAGTTTCAAGCCATGCCGCTCGCGTAGTTGCTCGCAAGCCAGCGTCGGCCCAAAGTCGGCATAGTGATCACGTAGCAGTCCCAGCGCCTTCTGCGCCACCTCAGGCGCAAGCCGATTGTTGCTCGGCTTGCCCCGCTGCCTGGATATCATCCCGCTCTGGCCTTCTTGTTCAAAGCGTTTTTGAAGACGGCGTATTTGACGCGTCGTTATCCCCAGCCGCCTGGCCGCAATGACCGCCGTGATCTCGCCCTTGATACTGGCGCCGATGACCCCGGCGCGTTCCAACTCCTCCATCGTAATGCTCCCGATTTTTCCCACGCTCGACTCCAAACCGTTCGGAATCGACAGCATGAGCTATCTAGCAAAAGCGGACATTTCAACTTTGCTAAATGCGGACATTACAACTTTGCCCTAACA
>NZ_JAXOFN010000013.1:0-169285 GCF_034420155.1 Massilia luteola | reverse complement strand
TGTCCAGTCCCGTTTGATCATAAACGCGTTTGACGAATAATTCAGGTCGCTTCTGCTGCCACTCCTTAAGCGCGAGGATGGGCGTTTTGCTGCCGATGGCGCGTTGCGGGATATGGTGGTTGTACAGCTTTAGATAGTTCTGCAAAGTGGCTTGCAGGTCGGCCCGGCTATCGAAACGGGTTTGCTGCAGTAGCTCATTGATACGACCATTGAAGCGCTCGACCATGCCGTTGGTTTGCGGGTGGCGCGGCGGTGCCAGGCGATGCTCGGCAGGAAGCGCCGCGCAAGCCACGTCGAAGGCGTGCTTGCCGCTGGGTTTCTTGTCTTTGGTAGTGAAGCGGTCGGTAAATTGCGAGCCGTTGTCGGTGAGGATCTTGCTGATCTTGATGGGCGAAGCCAGCTTGAGTCGACGCAGGAAATCGACGCTGCTGGTCTCGGTCATGTCGCCGTAGATGTGCATGAAGACCCAGCGCGTCGCGCGGTCGATGGCGACGAACAGATAGCGGCGTGAGGTCTCGTCCGGCATCTGCGGCAGATACTTGATGTCGATGTGAATGAAGTTTGGTTCGTAGTCCTTGAAGGTCTTCTTTGGCGCGATCGTTTCGCCCTCGGCCCTCGGGATCACATCCTCCAGCCGCGCCATGCCTTCGCGCTTGAGAAGACGGGCGATGCCAGAGCGGGAAACGTCGGCATTGATGTACTGCTTTGTGATGAACAGCAGATCGTCGAGCGGCAGATAGAGCGACTGGCGCAGTGCCAGGACGATGGCTTCCTGGGCCGCACTCAAGGTCGTATGCAGCGTGTGCGCACGGTGGGAGCGATCCTGTACATCATCGCGCCCCAGCCACTTCTGGGCCGTTGCCCGTGTGACGTTGAAGACCCTGGCCGCTTCCCTGGAAGAGAGGCCGGAATCCTTGATCTCCTGGCGAATTTTCGGGGTGGTACGGGCCTGCGGGTGAATGCGTGAACTCATGCTGCCAACTGCTCCTGGTGCGTTTGAATGCCGGGACTGCTGAACCCAGCAATCAACTCGCTCAGCATAGCTTTTGCACGGAACAAAGGCCAGCTGCGCCGAGGCACATGATCACACGAAACTAAACACATAGGCCTACCTCTTCCCTTCGGGGCAACAGCGGTTTATTGCTCGATTTGAGTAGCTGCCGGCCTGCGCCGGCGCGTGCCGGTTCCTCATTATGAGTACCTGGCGTAGGCGTCTGGCTTGAATAAAACCGCGAGCTGAGGCCCCAGATTGAAGCCCCGTAGGCCTACCTCTTCCCATCGGGGACACAGCTGTTATTGCTCGATTTGAGCAGCTGCCGGCCCGCGCCGGCGCGTTGCCGGTTCCTCATTATGAGTAGCTGGTGTAGGCGTCTGGCGTGGGTAAAACCGCGAGCCGAGGCCCCAGATTGTAGCCCCGTAGGCCGACCTCTTCCCTTCGGGGACACAGCTGTTTATTCTTCGATTTGAGTAGCTGCCGGCCAGCGCCCGCGCTGTTCAGGTTCCCAATTTTGAGTAGCTGCCTAGCGTGGATAAAACCGCGTGCCTGGCCCCAATCTTGCGCACCGCTGGCCTACCTCTTCCCCTAGGAGCACAGCTATTTATTCCTCGATTTCAGTAGCTGCTGACCAGCGCCGGCGCCGCGCCGGTTCCCAATTTTGAGTAGCTGACTAATGTGGGTAAAACCACGTGCCTCGCTCAGCTCGGCGCCTGGCTGCCCAGCCTCTCCCCTTGGGAGCGCAGCTGCTTATTCCTCGATTTGAGAAACCGCAGCCCTCCAGATGTGTCCGGTACGCCGCGTCCAGGCTACCCACCTATGGTCTCACAATGCGCTTGATGTTCGGAAAACGGCCGTTTGTTGGGCGATCGCTGCCTAGGGCGGTTTTGCCTATTCAAAGTCTTCCTCGGCCGTTAAAATAACTGTCAAGTTATCAAAGTCCAGCAAACGCACGTTTGTTGGACATTTTTGTGTCTGGAACGCGGAGATCGGCCAATGGGACAGCGCATCGGGTACGCCAGAGTCTCGACGGACGACCAGAACCTCGATTTGCAGCTCGACGCGTTGTACAAGGCTGGCATTTCCTACGACCGTCTCTACGCGGACAAAGCGAGCGGCAAGGAGGCAGAGCGCAAGGAGTTGGCAGCGTGCTTCAAGGCGCTGCGTGAAAGCGATACTCTCGTCGTGTGGCGGCTAGATCGCCTGGGTCGAAGCCTGCCGGATCTCGTGCGTATCGTCAGTGACTTAGAGCAGAAGGGGGTCAGCTTCGAGAGCCTGACGGAGAGGATCGAGACGCAGAGCGCGGCTGGCAAGTTGGTCTTTCACGTCTTCGCCGCTCTTGCTGAGTTCGAGCGTAACTTGATTCGGGAACGCACGCAGGCAGGTTTGGCCGCAGCACGTGCACGAGGCCGGGTTGGTGGTCGAAGGCCAAAGCTAGATAAGCAACAAATTAGAGAGATCAAACGGCTGATGTCTGACCTGACCATCCCGGTCAGTCAGATTGCTCAACGCTATAAAGTCTCACGGACAACCATTTACAAGGTGGCTCCTCGCAGCGCTGTACCGGCTAGTGAGGCTCAGTCGGACGCAAACGGGAAAAAGTCACAAAGGCAAGAAGTCGAATGAATGCAGTAGAAATTGAACAAGCCGTCACAGACCTTGCGGAACAGCCCTTTAACCCCGCAGAGTTCCCTTATGCCTTCCTTGAAGCCTTTGGCAACAAGGCGACTACCATCAAGCGCCTGCGCGCTGGTGCATCGAATAAGTCCGATCTGGGTGGCGTTCTACAGACCAGCAACATTCACATCCTGCCCTGCAGTGTGGGCCAGGTCACGACGACGCTCAAGGCCCTCAAGGAAAGCCCGGCCACTGTCAAGGGCAAGGCCAAGTTCGTGCTCGCCACCGACGGCGTGGACTTCGAAGCCGAAGACCTGACCAACGGCGAGACAGTGGTCTGCGCCTTCAAAGATTTTCCGGACCATTTCGGCTTCTTCCTGCCGCTGGCGGGCATCAGTATCGTCCGCCAGATCAGCGAAAACGCTTTCGACATCCGGGCCACCAGCCGCCTGAATCGCCTATACGTCGAACTGTTGAAAGACAATCCTGAATGGGGAAGTCCGGAGCGCCGCCACGACATGAATCACTTCATGGCAAGGCTAATCTTCTGCTTCTTTGCTGAAGACACGGACATCTTCAATGATAAGGCCCGCTTCACGGAAACCGTGGCAACGATGACGGAAAGGGATTCTTCGAACACGCATGAGGTAATTTCCACGCTTTTCCGCGCGATGGACACTGCAGGACAGAAACGCGATGCTGCCAACATACCCCGTTGGGCAGAAGCGTTCCCCTACGTGAACGGCCAACTGTTCACTGGTAGCGATACCGTGCCCCGGTTTAGCAAGATCGCCAGGTCGTACCTACTTCACGTCGGCGGATTGGATTGGACCAAGATTAATCCCGACATCTTCGGCTCGATGATTCAGGCCGTCGCCGACGACGAAGAACGTGGTGAATTAGGAATGCACTACACGAGCGTTCCCAACATCCTCAAAGTGCTGAACCCGTTGTTCCTTGACGACTTACGTGCAAAGCTAAAAGAAGCCGGAGAAAACCAACGCACACTGCTAAATCTGCGAAAGCGCATGGCAAGGATTCGAGTATTTGATCCTGCATGCGGTTCTGGCAACTTCCTTGTCATTGCCTACAAGGAAATGCGCGCCATTGAGTCGGAAATTAATAAGCGACGCGGTGAGCCCGATCGGGCAACTGAGATTCCATTGACGAACTTCCGCGGAATCGAGCTGCGTGACTTCCCGGCTGAAATTGCACGCCTCGCGTTGATCATTGCTGAGTACCAGTGCGATGTGTTGTATCGAGGCCAAAAGTTGGCCCTCTTAGAATTTTTGCCGCTGCGCCATGAGAACTGGATTACGTGCGGTAACGCGCTTCGCTTGGACTGGCTAACCATTTGCCCCCCAACCGGCAGTGCAGTTAAGGTCCTCAGCGATGACTTGTTCCAGACCCCACTCGAACAGATGCAGATTGATTTCGAGAACGAGGGTGGAGAGACATATATCTGTGGAAATCCCCCATATAGAGGGAGTAAATGGCAGGACCAAGAGCAGAAGTCAGATCTCGCCCACGCTTGGTCTGAGCATCCACACCTTGCTAAGACAACCGATTTCGTGTCGGGTTGGATCGCTGCGTACCTGAAATACGCCAAAGCAGTACCAGAAGCGATGGCGGCCTTTGTCACTACTAACAGCATATGTCAGGGGCAGCAGGCATCCGAAATATGGCCGGTTGTCACACACCAGGGTAGAGAGCTGCGATTCGCTCACACGCCGTTCACGTGGAAGAACCTTGCGGTTCATAATGCTGGTGTCACTGTAATCATCATTGGCCTAGGGCCGAGGTCATCGTCATCGAAATGCTTGTTTGGAGACGATGGTCTAGTGCGCGAGTGTGAAGTTATTGGGCCGTATCTCGTGCCAAATATGCCGGATGCGGTGACCAAAGCGAACCGGCCGTTAGGGCCACAGTCCATTATGCTGTTTGGTAACATGCCCAGGGACGGAGGGCACCTGTTCCTTACAACTGAGGAAGCACGTGAGCTCCGACAGAAATCTACTGCTGGAAGCTATGTTCGCCGATTTCTTGGCTCGGATGAACTGATCAACGGCAAGCTTCGATTCTGTTTGTGGATAGAAGACGAAGAAGTTGAGCGAGCCAAGAAAGACGCACTCATAGCCGACCGGCTAGTCCTTGTCGCCGATAACAGGAGTCGGTCTCCCGCGGAATCAACGCGCGCATTTGCGGACTTACCCCATCGCTTCGTTCAAATCGCGGGCACTGCAAAGAGATCAGCGATTGTAGTACCCCGGGTATCCTCTGAAAATCGCGATTATCTGCCGGTCGACTTAGTTTCTGCGGATTGCATTATTGGTGATAGGAACTTTGCCCTTTATGATGCGCCCCTCTGGAACTTGGCGCTAATTGCTTCCCGCCTTCATTGGGTATGGATCGGCACCGTTTGTGTCCGTATGCGCACTGACTTCTCGTACTCGAATACGTTGGGATGGAACACTTTTCCAGTGCCATTTCTAACGGAGAAGAACGAAAGTGATCTTATTCGATCCTCTGAAAACATACTTCTTGCGCGCGAAAGATATTTCCCTTGTACTATTGCTGAGCTTTACGACCAGAAAACCATGCCCGACGACTTGCGCGAAGTGCATCGGAAAAATGACGAACTGGTCGAAAGAATCTATTTCGGGAGGCGGATGAAGAATGATACGGATAGGTTGGAAAGTTTGTTCAGTTTGTATCGTAAGGTGGTCGCCAAATGACTTGCTTCGTACACAGTAATTCCGCTGGTACAACAACACTCTCTGAGATATCGCGGCTAAGGCAGGCGATCTTGGCAGACGACCTCTTTGGATGCTTCGCTTATGCGACTCAGTCGGGCTTCCGCGCATTTGAACTAAGCGTTGGGAAAGAGTTTTGGACAACAACCAAGTCGCGCTGGCTGTTCGGTATTGACTACGGTCGGACTGATCCACGGGCACTTCGAGAAATTGCGGAACGTCCCAATACGGAAGTGAAGATTTTCGACGGAACGTTTGTTGTGGCTCGTCCTGGATTTGCTCCGCGTCGCGATTTCCATGCGAAGGTCACGATGTTGTTGAATTCGAAGACAAAAGTTCAAGGGATTGTGCTCGGCTCCGGCAACTTTTCGAACAATGGACTTCGACGGAGTATTGAGGCAGGCTCGTCAATAATTGCTAAGAATAAAGCCGATATTGATCAGCACATTAAATCTGTACGTTCTGTGTTTGATGAGCTGTGGAAGAGTGCTTCTCCGTTAGACGCAGTTGCAGCGAGCTATGAAGAACGACTGGCGGATCTAATAGGTGAGCGCGATACGGCCAGACCGACTAAGGCGGCAGCCTCAACGAAAGGCTTCTGGATTGAGGCAGGCTACGTTACAAAGAATCGCGGACCTGATAAACCCGGGAATCAGATCTTTGCCCCTAATGGGTTCCGGAAATTCTTTGGTCTTAAGAAGAGCAAGGGCTCCTCAACCAATATTGGGGCGATCACCTTCACAACCGAAGTAGGGCCGAAGGTCACAAAGAACTATCGCGAGAATGACAACGGAATGGAAAAGATGACACTTCCAATGCCCGAAGAACATGGATTTGGTGTCTACGACGGCAAGGTATTGGTCTTTAAACAAGATGGTAAGGACTTTATGTTGACCGCTATGGAGCTTGAGGATTTCGAGCTTGTCTATGGTCATAGGATCTTGAATGTACAGAAAATGTCTGGTGGTAGACGTTTCGGGGGGCTGATCTAATCATGGTGTTTATTCCGTCCGTCTCAGTCTCCTATGCCCGAAATGGCAGCTCGACGAAGGCTAACGCTCTTGGTATGCGCCCAATGCAGGAGAGCGTCTACGAAAAGCGGGGTGAGCAGTACTTGCTTATTAAGTCGCCGCCCGCATCGGGTAAGAGCCGTGCCCTAATGTTCGTGGCACTCGACAAGCTGACGAATCAGGGCGTGAAGCAAGCGATTATTGTCGTGCCGGAAAAGTCAATCGGTGCCAGTTTCAACGACGAGCCGCTGTCGAAGTACGGCTTCTGGTCTGACTGGCATGTCGAACCCAAGTGGAACCTGTGCAACGCGCCGGGCAATGACGGCGGCGGCAAGGTCAAGTCACTGGGCGCGTTCCTCCAAGGCGACGACAAGGTGCTTGTCTGCACCCACGCCACCTTCCGTTTCGCGGTCGATGCCTATGGGGTAGAGGCGTTCGATGACCGCCTGATCGCAGTCGATGAGTTCCACCACGTTTCAGCCAATCCGGACAACAAGCTCGGCCTGCACTTAGGGCACTTCATCGCGCGTGGCAAGACGCACATCGTTGCCATGACTGGCTCCTACTTCCGGGGCGATGCGGAGGCCGTGCTCGCTCCGCAAGACGAATCGAAGTTCGATACCGTCACCTACACCTACTACGAACAGCTCAACGGCTACGAGTACCTCAAGCAGCTCGACATCGGATACTTCTTCTACAGTGGGTCTTATGTCGATGACATCCTCAATGTTCTTGATCCCGCCGCGAAGACCATCATTCACATCCCGAATGTCAATTCGCGTGAGAGTACGAAGGACAAAATGCGGGAAGTGGAGCACATCATCGAGGCGTTAGGCGAGTGGCAGGGCATCGACTCTGTTACCGGCTTCCAACGTGTCAAGTGCCCTGATGGCCGCGTACTGCGGATCGCCGATCTCGTCGATGACGATGCCGCCAAGCGCGACCGCGTGTCCGCCTCTCTCAAAGACCCGGCGCAGAAGAACAACCGCGACCATGTAGACATTATCATCGCGCTGGGCATGGCGAAGGAAGGCTTCGATTGGATTTGGTGCGAGCACGCGCTGACCGTGGGCTACCGAGCCAGTTTGACCGAGATCGTTCAAATCATCGGCCGTGCTACCCGTGACGCGCCGGGCAAAAAGCGCGCAAGGTTCACCAATCTGATCGCCGAGCCGAATGCGACCGAGGCAGCTGTCACCGAGGCCGTCAACGACACGTTGAAAGCCATCGCGGCGAGCCTGTTGATGGAGCAGGTTCTTGCCCCGCGTTTCGAGTTCAAGTCCAAGAATCCTGATAGCGGTTCGACGCCAGGCTTTAACTATGGCGAGGGCGACTATGACCCGGACCGCTGCAACATCGGTGTCAATCAGCAGACAGGGGCCTACCAGATCGAGATCAAGGGCCTTGCCGAGCCCAAGAGCAGGGAGGCAGCGCGAATTTGTCAGGAAGACCTGAACGAAGTCATCGCGGCCTTTGTTCAAGACAAGTCCACCATCGAGCGCGGCCTGTTCGATGAGGAATTGGTGCCCGAGGAGCTGACCCAGGTTCGCCTGGGCAAGATCATCAAGGACAAGTATCCTGAGCTGGATGCCGAAGATCAGGAGGCAGTTCGCCAGCATGCCATCGCCGCCCTCAACCTCACGCAGCAGGCCAAGCGGCTTGTCATAGAAGGCGAGAGTAACGGCTCGCCCAACACCGCCCTAATCGACGGCGTTCGCCGCTTTGTGATGGACGTGCGCGAGCTGGACATTGACCTTATCGACCGCATCAACCCCTTTGGCGAAGCCTATGCCATCCTCGCTAAGACAATGAGCGAGGAAAGCTTGAAGCAGGTCGCGGCGGCCATCTCGGCCAAACGCACCTCTATTACGCCTGAAGATGCCAAAGTGATCGCCAAGCGTGCGGTTGAGTTCAAACGCGAGCGTGGGCGGGCTCCATCGGTTACCTCACAGGATGCCTGGGAAAAGCATCTTGCTGAAGGTGCGGCAGCCTTTATGCGGTTCAGGGCGGAGGGACGCTATGAGTAACTCTGATCTCGACGACCTTGCGGCAGAGCTGGCCGAGTTCGCTCCGCCGGAGAAGAAAGAGGGCCGCCCGGCCATTGAAGAGCGTGTGATTTCTGGCTTCGAGGAAATCCAACGTTTCACGGAGCAGCATGGGTGTCCGCCGCAGCATGGCGAAGACCGCGAGATATTTGAGCGCCTATATGCAGTGCGACTCGACCGTCTACGCGCACTCCCGGATTGCCGCACCCTGCTTGAGCCACTGGACCATCAGGGTTTGCTTGCTGGGGCACCGATCATTGACTCTTCGATAAACGAAACTATCGATATCGACGATCTGGCTGCCGAACTAGCAGATGTTGTCGGCGCGGACGACATCACGGTTTTGCGCCATGTCCGTACTAGCGCGGAGAAGCGTGCTGCCGATGAGGTCGCGGATCGCAAGCCCTGCGAGGACTTCGAGACCTTCCGGCTCTTGTTCGAGCGCGTACAAGTGGAAGTCAAATCCGGTCTGCGTCAGTCCCAGCCCATCGAAGCGGGCCGCCGTGCAATTGAAGCGGGAGACTTTTTCGTTCTCGATGGTCTTACTCTCTACGTTGCCGAGGTCGGCGAGCCGTTGAAAACTACCGCCGGGGAAGTGGACCGTCGCCTGCGCCTCATCTTCTCCAATGGTACTGAGAGCAATCTGCTTCTACGCTCGCTTCAGCGCGCATTCTACGACGACCCCGCCGCACGGCGGCTTACTTCGCCCGAGAGCGGACAACTTTCCTTCGGCGGCGAGTTTGAGGCCGATGATGTCGAGAGCGGAACGATCTACGTCCTGCGCTCCTTGTCCGATAATCCGTATGTCGCGCAGCACCGCGACATTATCCACAAGGTGGGCGTGACCGGCGGGAGGGTTGAAACGCGCGTCGCCAACGCCGAAAACGAAGCGACCTATCTTCTCGCAAAGGTCGAGGTCGTTGCGACCTACAAGCTCGCAGGGATCAATCGTACCCGGATGGAAAACCTGTTCCACAGGTTGTTCGCCTCGGCGCGGTTAAACATCACTATCAACGATCGCTTCGGGCGTCCCGTGCAACCCGAGGAGTGGTTTCTTGTGCCGTTATTCGTCATAGACGAGGCGGTTGCGCGTATCAAGGATGGCAGCATCACCGGCTATATCTACGATCCTGCCTCTGCAAAGCTTGTAAAGGCATAGCTCGGTATTGGGCCCGTACTACAGGGTCGTGTTTTCTCGAAAGCTAAATTGAGTCGACATGGGAGTGGTGAGTGAAGGAGAGAATGTGGATGGTGCGAGGCGAAGGAGGCAGTCTTTATGACTCGTTTCGGGATCGTGGTGTCGCGGCGATTGGTTGGAGTAAGCTCGCCGCGCACGCCAAGCCCGGCATTGGGCGCAAACAGCTAATCGCACTGTATCAGTCCGCTGAGCCAGAAGCGAAAATTGGAACTGTCGTCTCAGGGGCATCCCAGGTCTGGCGCTTCGTGAACGAAATCCAAGATGGTGATTGGATCGTAACCTACTCCCCCGCCAACCGCTTATATTCAATCGGTAGGGTTCGCGGTCAGGCTGAACACCATCCTGAGTGGGCTGAACAAGGCCTGTCGCTTGCGCGCATGGTTCTATGGCAGGCGCACGAGTTGCCACGGGATAGCCTTAGCACAGGCAGCAAGAACAGCCTAGGATCCACGCTTACCGTATTCGAAGTCCCCTCAATTGCGGCGGCTGAGGTGATAGAAGCGCTGAAAGGAACGCCCTCAACATCGGTAAAAGAGGAGGCGGAAGAGTCCGTTCTTGATTCGTTGGCGGACATTGATGCTCAGGCCCTTGAACGAATCAAAGATCGCGTCAATGAGCTCGATTGGGATGAGATGCAGCAGTTAGTTGCTGGGATTCTCCGTGCTATGGGCTACAAAACTCAGGTCTCGCCGCCGGGCTCGGATCGCGGGAAAGACATCGTCGCCTCACCTGACGGTTTTGGTTTTGAACATCCCCGAATTGTGGTGGAAGTAAAGCATCGAAAAGGGCAGATGGGGAGCCAAGAAATCCGCAGTTTTTTAGGAGGTCGTCATAAAGATGACAGGGGGTTATACGTCAGCACCGGGGGGGGTTCAAAAGATGCTCAATATGAGGCCGATCGAGCATCAATACCTCTCGCTATGTGGACACTGGATCATCTTGTTCGAGCCTTGATCGAGCACTATCACGCGACTGATGCTGAGACAAAGCGGATCATTCCCTTAAAACGTTTGTATTGGCCCGTTTAAGTGCTTGCAACTACTAGGGATTGAAAAGAAATTTATGCTCGAAAGATTTTCCGGCGATAGTGGACGCCGACTTCGAATTGAGGCGTTAAAGGCACAAAAATTGGTAGCCGGCGATAATCAGCTTGCTGAGAGGCTTGCCGACATCGTCGAACTTATAGCTGTTCCGCCTGGTACATCCATCATCAAACAGGATGACCAAACAAATGATGTTTTCTTCATCTTGGTTGGTCGTTTCAGTGTCTGTGTCAACGGACGGGAAGTGGCGAACCGCACAGCGGGCGATCATGTGGGCGAGATGGGCGCGATCGAACCATCCCAGCGACGTGCTGCCACGATCTCAGCTACACATGATTCCTTGGTTGCTCGTATTAGTGAGGCAGAATTCGACGCTCTGGGACAGGTACACCCAGTGATGTACAAGACAGTGGCCAAAGAATTAGCTCGGCGCCTGTTGCAGCGGAATAATCTCGTTAAGGCTACGCACGAGAAAATCCGTGTGTTCATAATCTGCTCAGCAGAAGCCTTGCCAGTGGCACGCCTAATTCATAACGGACTTCAATACGATAAATTTGACGTAATCTTATGGAGCGAAGGTGTTTTTAAGGTTACGAACTACACGCTGCAAACGCTTGAGGATGAGGTTGACCAGTCTGACTTCGCGATAGCCGTTGCGCACGGCGACGACATCACGGAAGTGCGTGGAACAGAGTGGCCGACCCCTCGTGATAATGTGATCTTCGAATTAGGCTTGTTTATGGGGCGCTTGGGAAGGAAGCGTGCGATTCTCATGGAACCACGTGATGAAAAAGTTAAGCTGCCCAGCGACATGGCTGGGGTCACAACTATCGCATATCGGTATGTGCCAGGCAAGGATGAAGCTTCGCATATCGCACCTGCTGTGAACGCGCTTCGTAACCATATCAACTCACTTGGCCCGCAGTAGGTAAAAATCAATGGCGCTTAAAGACGATCTCACATCACAAATAGGGGCGATTTTCAAGAATAGTTGGAGCGAGACAAAGGGCCGTGTCGTGCCCGTTCCATCAGATGTTGGATTGGGCAATAAAGGGACATTGCTTGAGCAGGCGGTAGTCCTCTACGCGGATCTGGATGGCTCTACCAGCATGGTAGATACAATGAAGTGGCAGGCTGCCGCGGAGATTTATAAGACCTTCTTGCTATGTGCTGCTCGAATAATAAAATCAGAAAACGGCGATATTACTGCGTATGACGGCGACAGAATCATGGCAATATTTATTGGCGAGAACAAGCAAGACCGTGCTGCTAGGGCTGCCCTTAAGCTGCGCTGGGCGGAACTTCAAATAATAGAGCCGCAGATGAAGGTGGTGTACAAAAACTCGGAGTTTCGTATCAAGCATACCGTAGGCATCGACATAAGCGATCTCCGAGCGGTTCGAACCGGTGTGCGCGGGGACAATGACCTTGTGTGGGTGGGGCGAGCGGCAAACTACGCTGCCAAACTCACTACGTTGTCCAGTGACTATCCCACACGGATCACTAAGGCCTTATACGATGGCTTGTCTTCGTCGCTCCGGATATCAAACGGCAAGCCCATGTGGGAAGAGAGATTCTGGACGCCAATGAGTGACATGAAGATCTATCGTTCAAATTGGTGGTGGTCCTTCGCCTAAATACTGCTTCCAGCTCAGCGGTAGCTTGAATTAGGTGCTTGCGACAGATGTATACGCTTGAGCAACCATGCTTCGTCGGTGGTTCGGTACAGCTACAGTACACTCGTAACGATCTGTCGATTTATCTAAATTTCGCTAACTCATTGATTCGTTGTATACTATTGCCTTCACCAACCTGCGCTTACCTGACCTCGATTTACCTACGGACCTGGTTTTGCTGGCAAACTCATAATCCGTTGGTGCCCGGTTCGACTCCGGGGAGGCCTACCAAATACGGGATAAAGATCAGGCGATTAGCAGCGCGCTAATCGCCTTTTCTTACTGGACCTCAGCGATGTTCCCCCACCCCCACCTGCTCGCACATATCCACCACCGGACAACCCGAACACCTCGGCCGATTCCCCGTACAAATGTGCTTCCCGAACGGCACCAGCAAGCGATTGATATCGATCCAATACCGCTGCGGCAGCGTCGCTTCGAGCGCGGCCAGCGTTTTCTCGGGCGTCGGCGCCTGCACATAACCCCAGCGCCCGGTCACCCGATGCACGTGGATGTCGACACTGATGACGGGCGTTCCGCACGCGACGCCCAGCACCAGATTCGCGCACTTGGGACCGACGCCGGCGAACGACAGCAGCACGTCGCGGTCGCAGGGCAGCGTGGTGCCGAACCGTTCTTCCACGTCGCGTGCGATGGCCAGGATCTGATTGGCTTTGCGTTCATGAAACGTACTGGGGCTGATCAGGGCATCCAGTTCTTCCCAGGATAGCCGGCCGACGGCCGCCGGCGTGCGCGCGATGGCGAACAGCTTGCGCGACACCGGCAGCGTCACTTCGTCGTAGGTGCGGATCGAAATGATGCAGGCCAGGAGTTGCTCGAACGTGGCGGTATAGCCTTCGTCGGCCAATTGAAAGAGCGCCGCCTTGGGCCAGGGGGCGACCGCGTCCTCGATGCGTTCGAGGGCGATACCGATATCGAATGGACGCTTTTCCATGAGTCACCTCTGGCATCATCACCCAATGAAGCGCCCAGCATAAGCGGTTCGCATGCCGGCTTCCGTTCTGTGTCGCACAAGACAAGAATCCGGCGATAACGCGCATAACCTCGTTCGCCAGCTTGGACATACTGTGATTTTCCCGGACTTGAGGAGATTCGATGCCGACCTTCGCACGCGCGTCCTGGTGGCGCTTCCTGCCCAGCCAGCTCCTCGAAAAATTCACCATCCATTTTTTCGATGCCCGGCACGGCACGGACACGAGCACATTTGCCGATCTCGCCGGATTGGCCATCGCCAGCGAGAATAAACGGCATGGCGAGCGTTATCAGCCGTCGCCCGTGCATTCGCTGCGCCAGGTGCTCAGGCGGCTGGGAATCCGCCATGCCGATTTTTCCTTCGTCGACTTTGGTTCCGGCAAGGGGCGAACCCTGTTGATTGCCGGGGAGTTGCCGTTCAGGCGGGTGATCGGCGTCGAATTCAGCGAGGAATTGCATTGCAGGGCCGAGCAGAACATCGCACGCTATCGACGGCGAAAGGCCGGCGAGGTAACGGCGGTGCATGCGGACGCCACGCGGTTCGACCTGCCGCCGGGGGACCTGGTCCTGTATTTCTTCAATCCGTTCGCACACGCCGTATTGCAGCAGGTGCTCGCCAATATCGATGCCGCGCTGCGGGCGCAGCCGCGCAAGGTCATCCTCGTCTATTTATATTTGCCCGATGAAGCCTGGTTGGCACCGCTGCACGGGTTTTGCCTGCGGGAGTATTGGCATAAATACCATATTCTCGAGTACACGCCGGCATCTGCCTGTTGTCTTACGGCATAACGCCAAAACACAACACATGGAACGGAACCATGCCTTTGTCTTGCATGCCCCGAAATGGTGAGGTATCTTGCTATGCCTCAAGTAATCTTTACTCAGGTCATTATGTCGACCTCTACCCCAGAATCTTCGCTCCAGCCACTGGTCCGCCTCCTCGACCATGCCCGCCATGTGTTCGGCGGCTTGCTGGTGGTCACCATTGTATTGTTCTGCTGGCAGCATTTCGGCATGGAAAAAGTTGTCGAGCTGACTGGTGATCATTTCCCCGTGAACATCGAGGACGATCGCGGGGGTGGCGGCGCTTCCGTGGGGACGCTGGAGCGCAAGGGCCACGACCTGATCGTGCATTGCCGCATCGCCAGGAAGAGCGAGTGGCCTTATTGCAAGCTCACCTTCGACCTCACCAAGGGCGGGAGGGGCATCGACATGTCCCGTCTGGATTATCTGACCATCGACGGGAAGTATGCCGGACCGGGAACGTCGAGATTCGGCCTGGTTCTCGCCGATGCCGAGGACGGCTTGACCAAGCTCGACCAGTGGCAAACCTACAAGATCAACCAGATCGACGCCCTCGATCTGCCGCCGAACGGCCGTCTGCTCGTGCCGATGAAATGGTTTGGCGTGGCGCAATGGTGGAAAGACATGGTCAAGCCGACGATGGAGCACTCCGCCGTCGGACTCGATAACGTCGCGCGCGCCGAACTGATGCTCAGTGGCGGGGGCAAGGAAGGCGAACACGTGTTTACTTTGCACAGCCTGCGCTTGCACGGCAAGGTGATCAGCCGGGACGCCTTGCTGATGGGGCTGGTGGCCGCATGGGTGCTGTGCGTTGTCGTCTGGCTGACGATTCTCACGCTGTCGTTGCGCACCCAGCTCAAGGACAGCAAGGCGGCCATCGCGCTGCTCAGCGAGGTCAACAAGGCGCTGGAGCTCGAGGCGCGCGACCTGGCCGGGCAGGCCCACATCGATCCGCTCACGGGCGTGCTGAACCGGCAGGGCCTGCGTGCGGCGCTGATGAGCACGTCGAACCTGATGTCCGATCCGATGGCCGTGATCTTCATCGACATCGACCATTTCAAGTGCATCAACGATACGCATGGCCATGACGTCGGCGACGACGTCCTGCGCAAGTTCGCCAACGTCATCGCGGCCGGCATCCGCTCGTCCGACCGGCTCGTGCGCTGGGGCGGCGAGGAATTCCTGATCGTCTGTCCGATGACCAATGTGTACCAGGGGCAGATTCTTGCCGAAAACCTGCGCCATGCGCTGCACCGGCAGACGTGGCCTGTGGGCCTGGGCGTGACGGCATCGTTCGGCGTGGCCCAGCATCACGAGCGTGACGAGGTCGGCGTCGTCATCAAGCACGCCGACGAGGAGCTCTACCGCGCCAAGCAGGGCGGCCGCGACCGCGTGTGCGCCCATACGCCGATGGGCATGGTTGTTACCGCAGAGGCGGCCTGACGCATCACAGGGCGATCTCGGTCCCGAGCCGCTTGAGGAATTGCGCGATCCACTGCGGATGCGCGGGCCAGGCCGGGGCGGTCACGAGGTTGCCGTCCGTGACGGCCGCATCGACCGGGATGTCGGCATAGTCGCCGCCCGCCATGCGCACCTCGGGCGCGCAGGCAGGGTAGGCCGACACGCGCTTGCCGCGGATGACGTCGGCGGCCGCCAGCAGCTGGGCGCCGTGGCAGACGGCGGCGATCGGCTTGTCGGCGTGGGCAAAGCCCCGCACCAGCGCGATCACCTGCGGGTCCAGGCGCAGGTATTCGGGCGCGCGGCCGCCCGCGATGACGAGCGCGTCGTAATCGTTCGCGTTCGCCTCGGCGAAATCGGCGTTCAGCGCGAACTGGTGGCCGGGCTTTTCGGTATAGGTCTGGTCGCCTTCGAAATCGTGGATCGCGGTCTTGACCTTGTCGCCCTTCTTCTTGCCGGGGCAGACGGCGTGCACGGTGTGGCCCACCGCCTGCAGTGCCTGGAACGGCACCATGGTCTCGTAATCTTCCGCAAAATCACCAGTCAACAACAGGATCTTCTTCGCCGCCATCGCGTTCTCCTTGTAAGGGTTCCCCGGACTTGCCCCGACAAGATACCATCGTTTGGAACGCTGCGTGGCCGTGCGCCGATCGCGCCGCGCCGGACCGGCCGTCAGGCCGCCGGCACCCGTTCCTCGAGCATGCGCGCACGCAGGGCCGCCAGCGGCAGCGGGCGCGCCAGCAGATAGCCCTGCACGTAGTCGCAGCCGGCCTGGCGCAGCCACTCGAACTGCTCGGGTTCCTCGACGCCCTCGGCCACCACGGTCAGGTTGAAGCCGTGCGCGAGGGCGATCACGGCGCCGGCGATCGTCGTGCCGGACGTGGGCAGCAGGCGGACGAAGCTGCGGTCGATCTTGAGGTGGTTGATCGGGAAGGTCTGCAGGTAGGCGAGCGATGAATAGCCGGTGCCGAAGTCGTCGATCGACAGCCGCACGCCCAGCGCGCGCACGTTGTGCATGAAGTCGACGGCCACGTCCAGGTCTTCCATCAGCATGCTCTCGGTGAGCTCCAGCTCCAGGCGCTCCGGAGGCAGGCCCGTCGCGGCCAGCGTGTGCTCGACGACGCGGATGAAGTCCTTGTCGCGCAGCTGGCGTGCGGAGACGTTCACCGCCATGCTGAGCCAGGTGCCGGTCTGGCGGTACAGGGCGACGGCGTCCAGGCAGGCGCGTTCCAGCACCCATTTTCCGACTTCGACGATCAGTCCGGTCTCCTCGGCGACGGGAATGAATTCGGCCGGCGAGATATAGCCCTGCTCGGGATGCGGCCAGCGCAGCAGCGCTTCCACGCCGACCATCTTGCGCGAGCCGCAGGCGTATTGCGGCTGGTAGCACAGTTCCAGCAGGCCGGCCTCCAGGTGGCGGCGCAGGTCGCGGTCGAGGCGCGCGCGCCGCTGCGTGGCGAGGATCATCTCGCGTTCGAACACCGCCACGGTGTCGCGGCCGTTGGCCTTGGCGCGGTACAGGGCGGCGTCGGCGTTGCTGAGCAGTTCACTCATCGTGTGCGCGTCGTCCGGGAAGATGCAGGCGCCGATGCTCGCGGTGGGTATCACTTCCAGGCCTTCGACCTGCAGCGGTTGGCGCAGTCCGGCGACGATGCGCTGGCCCACGCGTTCCAGCTCGGCCGGATCGTCGAGCGGCGCGACGATGACGGCGAATTCGTCGCCGCCGATGCGGCCGATGCGGTAGCTGGGGCGCGCCGTCGCGCGCAGCACGCTGGCGACCTGGCGCAGCAGGCGGTCGCCGGCGGCGTGGCCGGCCGTGTCGTTGACGACCTTGAAGTTGTCGAGGTCGATCAGCAGGAGGCCCACGCGGCCGCCCATCTCGCCGTGCATGGCGAGTTCCAGCTCCAGTGCTTCATAGGTGCAGCGGCGGTTCGGCAGGTGGGTCACGGTATCCGTGTAGGCCAGGTGCTTGAGCTGGGATTCGGCGCGGTGCATGCGCGCCTTGGTGCGGCGCGTGAGCAGCGACGTCGTCACCAGCGCCCCCAGCGAGGCCAGGGCCAGCAGGGCGCCATAGCGCAGCAGGTCGTTGCGGATGCCGACCGTGTCGGCCGTGAGCACGACCCGGCCCAGCGCCATGCCGCGGTAGCGGATCGGCCGGGCCACCGAGAGCGGCGCGAACAGCGTCCAGTCGCGCAGCAGCGACGGCGCCTCTTCGACGGCGCCGTTGCGGTAGGCCGCGAATTCGACGTCCTGGCGGTCGTACACCGTGGCGGCGGCCAGGAACGAGGAGTGGCGGAACGAGCGCAGCATCTCGTGCGCCGCGTCCTCGTCATGGAACATCAGCGTCGCCGCCACGTTGTCGGCGATGATCGCCGCCTGCACCGTGAGGTCGTCGGTGAGATTGCGGCGCAGGGCGACGAACTGGTAGGCGAGCAGGATGCAGCAGGCGACGCCCAGTGCGGCGGCGGCGGCCAGCAGCTGGCCCACGCCGAACATGCGGCTCAGTTCTCCGGTGCGGCGCGCGGTCGTCGGCTTCATAGCACGTTCCGCGCGAGGCGCAGCAGGTGGGAACTGAAGCGCAGGCCGTTCCGCGCAGCCACCTGCGTGTCGATGTCGAAGCGGATGTGCTCATCGTCCTCGACGAGGGTGATGGCGGCGTTGCTGCCGGCGCCGTCGCGCACGACGAGCATCCCCGCGGCAGGCAGCGCCGGCGGCTGTGCCGTGCGCGCCAGCACGGCGATGTCGCAGTGCGGGGTGTTGGGATGCGCGAGGTCCGTCACGGTCCAGGACCGGCCGTTGACCGCCTTGCCGTTCAGGGCGTGCAGGCCGGCCCAGAGCGGGTTGTCGGGACTCGCGCAGACGACCAGCGGCGCTTTCGCGCTCCCGTCCGGCCAGGTCGTGAACATGGCGAAGTTGAAGATGTAGGCCGCCTTCAGGTCCAGGCCGTCGACCTGGGCGCGGCACGCGCCTGCCGCGAGGCCGAGGCCGGAGACGATCGCCAGGACGGAAAGGACGCGGATCATCGTCAGAACCGCCAATCCAGTTTCGCGGCCAGCGTCCGGCCCTCGCGCGCGAGCGTCGGCTGGACGAAGGCGGGGCCGGCCACGTCGGCATAGCGTTTGTCGAGGGCGTTGTACGCGCTCAGCGACAGCTCCGTGCGCGGCAGCAGCTGCAGCGCGGAGAGCGTGACGTTGGCCACGCAATAGCCGCCCGCCGCGCCCTGGTCGGCCAGGCGCTTGCCGCTGCACAGCAGTTCGGCGCCGATGCGGCCGCCGCGCCAGCCCAGCGGTGCCGTGAGGTTGGCCTTGGCCAGGTGGCGCGGCGAATCGATCATCGGTGCCCCGCCGGTGCCGCGCGCGAGCTGCCAGGAATAGCTGGCGCGCAGGCGCACGGGGCCGAAGTCGCGGTCGAGCGCCGCTTCGAGGCCGCGGGCGTCGGCATGGTCGATGTTGCGGAAGATGAGCAGGCCGCTGTCCGGGTCGTCCTGCTGGCTGATCAGGTCATCCACCTGGTAACGGAACAGCGACAGCGTCGCATGGCCGCCGCCCGCGAGCGTGTGTTCCAGCACCAGTTCGCGCGTCGCGACGCGCTCCGGCTGCAGGTCGGGATTGGGAAGCTGGCCTTCCGGGCCCGACGTGGCGTAGTACATCTCGTAGGCGTTCGGCGTGCGGAATGCGCTGCCCGCGATCAGCTTCACCGTGTCGGCGCGCGTCGCCTTGTAGACGACGGCCACGCGCGGGCTGAAGCGATGCGTGTCCGGGGTCTCGTGGTCGTCGAAGCGCACGCCGGCATTGACGAGGAAGCCGGCCGGCAGGCGGATCTCGTCTTCCACGAACACGGCGCTGCGGGAAGCGCTGTGATGGTCGTCCAGCTGCAGCGCATACGGCTGCACGTCGTAGTTGTACTGGTCGCGGCGCGCATCCCGCCCCAGTTCGGCGCCGAGCACGATCTTCTGGTGCGGCAGGTTCGTCAGCGTCGCGTTCACGCTCGCGCCGTACCAGCGTGCATGGGCGCCGTCGATGTTCAGGACGGGCACGCCCGTGTCGTCCGGATACCAGCCGGTGCCCACGTAATCGGCCTGGCCCGATTGCACCTGGGCCGCGAGGGCCAGCGCGGGCGCGACCTGGGCGTTCCATGTCAGCCCGATGCTCGTCTGGGTGTCGCGCGTGCGGTTCGGCGCTCCGAATACGGCTTCGAAGGACGCGGTCGGCACGCCCTTGGTGCGGGCCACGTGGCTGGCCGACAGCGTCACGCCGCCAAAGCTGCCCTTGACGAGGAAATTTTGCGCGCGGTCCCAGTCGAGGCGCCGGGCCACGCCGGCGTTGTTGTCGGGCGTGTCGAACTCCGGGAAATACAGGTCGCTGCCGGTGCGGTTGAAGGCGCTGGCGGACAGCAGCAGGTCGGCGCCGTTCTGCCCGTGCCAGCCGTAGCTGGTGCGCGCCTTGCGCTCGCCCTGGGTGCCGCCGGTGAACGAGCCCTGGAGGCCGGACAGGCCGCTGCCATCGCGCGTGACGATGTTGATCACGCCGAACAGGGCATTCGAGCCATACACCGCCGAGCCGGGACCGGGCACGAATTCGATGCGCTTGACCATGTCCATGTCGAGCAGGCCTTCGGTGCCGATGAGGGCCTGGTCGTACACCGCGTCGTTGATGCGCACGCCGTCGACCAGCAGCAGGAAGCGGCTGTTGTAGTCGCCCGGACGGAGGAAGCCGCGCGCGCCCAGGTAGGCGTAGTTGCGGTCGTTCGTCACGTACAGGCCGGGCAGCGTGGCCAGTGCGTCGGCCAGCGTGCGCCAGCCGAAGTCGCGGATGTCCGCGGCCGTGAGCACCACCGCCGACGACGGCGCATCGCTGATCGGCTGGGCGAATTTCGACGCGGCCGTCACGACCCGCATCTGCATCAGGTCCTCGAGCGGAATGGTGGTCAGTGCCCGGATGTCGTCGCCGGCCGCCGCGGACGCGCCCGTGCCTGCCCGCGCCGTGTGGGCGGCGTAGAGCAGGACAGTGCACACGATGACGGACTTGGCGGCGCGGCGCGGAATGCGTTTGGACATGACGTGACGAAGGCCAGCGGTAACGGCCCGTCTCTATTAAATTGTTTCAAATAATCACATATCAGTACTATAGAGAAACTTTTGTCCCATAGCACCTGAAGTTGCATCGAAAAGACAAATTTATATGTGTATGGTACGCATCATTCCATAATGCATTAAAAGAGGGAAGTTACACTCGCTTGCAATTGATACTGTTTCACTATTTCCACCTTCATGCATGAGCGTTACTCTGTACACATGTTTGTTACAACGATACCAAAGGGGAATACCATGCAACGCATCTCGACCCGTCTGACCGCCCGTGCTGCCCTGCTCGCGGCCTTCGCCGCCGCGCCGTTCGCGGCCCAGGCCGCGCCCGACCACCACGCGCACGCCCAGGCGGAATGCCGCAACTGCGGCACGGTCGTCTCGAACCACACGTACAAGCGCGAACCCGAGCGCGCCAGCGGCGTGGGCGGCGTGGGTGGTGCCGTCGTCGGCGGCCTGCTGGGCAACCAGGTCGGCAGTGGCCGCGGCCGTACTCTTGCCACGGTGGCGGGCGCGGTGGGCGGCGCCTATGCCGGCAACCGCATCGAGCGCAACGTGAAGGCCGAAACCTATACGGACGTGCGCGTGAAGATGGCGGTCGGCGGCTACCGCACCTTCACGGAGAAGGGTGCACCGCGTTACCATAACGGGGAACGCGTGCGCGTGCTGAATGGACGCCTGGTGCGCTGAGTCGTTCAGGTCGCAGGTGAATCCGCCGGGCGCACGTTCGCGATCACGAATCCGCTGGCCGGCAAGGTTGGCATGCGGCGCAGGCCGACCGTCAGGTCCTGCGGCGGCACGTCGTAGGCGATCTCGCCCGCGAACAGCTGCAGCGCCGATTTCACCAGGTCGCCCGTGACGCATTCGCCCGGGCAGCGGTGGCCGGAATAATGGTCGCCGCCGCCGTGCGGCACGAAGTCGAAGCCGCTGCTTTGCCGGCGCTCGAAACGCTCCGGCCGGAACATTTCCGGGTCGCCCCACAACGCCGGGTGGTGGTTCGTGCCGTACAGGTCGAACAGCACCCACGTCCCCTTTTTTACATGCAGCCCGTGCCAGTCGAAGCCGTGCAGGGCGCGTCCGCCCATCGCCGGGATGAACGGGTAAAAGCGGCGCACTTCCTGCACGAACCAGCCGAGGTAGTCGTCGTCGCCGGCGCCGATGCGCGCGCGGCAGTGCGGGTAGTCGTGCAGCGCCAGCAGCGCGAACGCGATGTAGCGCGCCACGGCCACCGTCGGGCGCAGCAGGTTGATGAGTTCCACGCCCGCGTGCTTGCGGCTCATGAGTTCCCCGTCGGCGTCGCGGTGGCGCGCGATCACGTTCAGCGGGCTGTCGAACGGCGGCTGCACCTGGCCGGCGCGCACCGCGTCGACCAGGGCGCGGGCCCATTGTTCGGTGCGGGTGCGCACGAGCAGCGCGCGCCAGTTGCGCGGGCCGGCCGATCCGGCGCCGGCGATCATCTGCGCGAATTCTTTCGTGCGCCGCGCCGCTTCCTCGGTACTGACGGGAATGCCCGCCCAGCGGCACACGGCGCGGCACAGCACGTCCTGCGCGGCGTCGTGCACGACCACGCGCGGCAACGAAGGCCAGCGCGCGAACTGCGTGCGCCACTCCGCCGCGGCCAGCCCCACGAGGCGTTGCCGCTCCAGCGGTCCGAACAGCGACATCAGCATCGCCTTGCGCTTGCGGTGCGCCTCGCCGTCCAGCGTCATCACGCTGCCGAAATCCTGCAGCAGGGCCAGCGTCGGCGCCGGCAGCGCGTGGCGGCGCGTGAAGCGGCCGGGCTGGTAAAACATGCGCGCCGCGTCCTCGCCGCGCACGCACAGCGCGCGGCGCAGCATCAGGCGAGCCGTGAACATGTCGCCGCCCAGGGCCGCGTGGCGCCGCGGCATGAACTCATAGCCTTCGGCGAGGAAGGCGAGGGACAGATCGAGGCCGGGCGCGCGCGGCGCGGCGGCGACGGCGTCGGTGTGGCGAGGATGGTCGGCCATGGTCAGTGCGGCACCGGCAGGAAGGCCGGGTCGGGCGTGTCCTGGCGGGCGCGCGGCAGGTAGATCGTGACGGTCGTTCCTTCGCCGGGCCGGC
This sequence comes from Massilia luteola, assembly GCF_034420155.1. Lineage (NCBI taxonomy): Bacteria > Pseudomonadati > Pseudomonadota > Betaproteobacteria > Burkholderiales > Oxalobacteraceae > Massilia > Massilia luteola. The sequence continues at coordinate 146,529 of NZ_JAXOFN010000013.1, read as the reverse complement.
TCGCCAGCCGGATATGGCCGCCGCTCTGCTTGACGAAGCCGTGCGCCATCGACAAGCCAAGGCCGGTGCCCTTGCCCTCCGGCTTGGTCGTGAAGAACGGCTCGAAGGCGCGCTCCATCACCTCGGGCGGCATGCCGGCGCCCGCGTCGCTGACCGCGATGGTGACGAATTCGCCGGGACGGATGCCGGGATACGCCAGCTGGTCGGCCGCGGTGATCGTCATGTTGGCCAGCGCGATGGTAACGCCGCCGCCGCCATCCATGGCGTCGCGCGCATTGATCACGAGGTTCAGCAGCACGTTCTCCAGCTGGTTCGGATCGACGAGGACGTTCCACAGGTCGGGCGGAATCGCCATGTGGATCGCGACGCCGTCGCCGGCCGCGCGGTGCAGCAGGGCGTCCATGCGTTCGATGAGCTGGGCCAGGTTGACGACGCTCGGGTGCAGCGGCTGGCGGCGCGCGAAGGCGAGCAACTGGGCGGCCAGCTTCTTGCCGCGCTCCACGGCGTCGAGGATGTTCAGCAGGCGCTTGCGGCCATTGTCTTCGCTGCGCAGCATCAGCTGGACGTTGGCGCTGATGATGTGCAGGATGTTGTTGAAGTCGTGCGCCACGCCGCCCGTCAGCTTGCCGACCGCCTCCAGCTTCTGCGAGCGCAGCAGCAAGGCGCGCGCTTCCTCCAGGCGCTCCTGGCGCTGTTGTTCGCGTTCGGCCGCTTCCTTGCGCGGGCGGATGTCGCGCACGAACGCCGTCACGCCGTAGCCCTGCCTGGTCGCCAGCGGCGTGATCGCGATCTCCACCGGGATCTCCTGGCCCGCGCGCGTCAGCGCCGCCGCTTCCGTGGGGCCCGTCAAGCGCGTGCAGGCGCCGTTGCGGGCGAAATGGTCCAGGCAGGCGCGCCATTCGTCGCGTTGCGGCGCCGGTATCAAGAGTTCGAGCACGTTGCGCCCGACGGCTTCCCCTTCGCGCCAGCCGAACAACTGGCTGGCCTGCAGGTTCCAGTCCGTGATGCGGCCGTCGGGGGCGATGGCGATGAAGGCGTCGTAGGCGGTCTGCAGGATCAGGCGCACGCGTTCGCGCTCGGCGTCGATGCGGTCGCGCGAGGCGCGCAGTTCGACCGTCATCCCCTGCGCCAACTGCAGCGCGCGGCGCCGCTCGGAGGCCAGCAGCCACACGACCAGCGCCAGCAGCAGGCCGAGGCCGATGCCCGTCAGCGCGATCGCGAGCGTCGCGCGGCGGTCGAGCGACGCCTCGAAACCGGGGCCCGAATGCACGACGACGGTCCATGGCCGGCCGGCGCTGTCGACCGTCGTCTGGTAGCTCAGCATGGGGCGGTGGCCGCGGGGCGAAGCGCCGGGGGAGCGATAGAGCAGGGCGGCGGCGGTGGGCGCCATGCCGTCGTAGATCTCGATCTGGAGGTCGCCCGCGTGCTCGCCGCCGAGACCCTTCATCAGGTCGTTCATGCGGAATGGCGCGTACACCCAGCCGACGATGGCGGCGCGGCGGGCCGCGACCGTATCGGGCACGGGGCCAGGCCGCGCGGTGTCACGCCGATAGACGGGCACGTACATCAGGACGCCAAACTGTTCATCCCGTCCGCCCTCCTGCACCAGCACGACCTTGCCGGTGGCGGCGGCCCGTCCCGTGTCGCGCGCCGCCTCCATCGCCGCGCGCCGCACCGGTTCGCTGAACATGTCGTAGCCGAAGGCGCGCAGGTTGCGACCCGAAAAGGGTTCGATGCGGGTGATCGACGTGACGACGGGGCGCGGCCCGGGCGGCTTGATCGCGTAGTCGCGGAATCCCTCCGCGCGCATGGCCGCGACGTGGGCGTCCATGCGCCCGGGCGGGATGATGGCGGCGATGCCCAGCGCCTCGATGCCGGGGAAGCGGTCGTTCAGGTGCAGCAGGGTGTAGTAGTCGGCGAATTCGGCGCGTCCGACGTCGACCGAGCCGCGCAGGAAGCCGCCGGTGGCCAGCAGCACTTCCTCGTAGATGTCCATGCGCCGGTCGATGTTGGCGGCGAGATCGCGCGCCCGGAAATTGAAATCGCCGGCCAGTTCGCCAGCGGCCGTCCGCTGCGCGTTGCCGGCCACCATATAGGTCACGATCAGCGCGGCGAGGAATGCGAGCGCGGCCAGGAGAAAGGGGAGATGGGCTGGGCTGCGCGGCGAGGTGCGGTTGGGGGGCGCTGGGGCTGGATGCGGCATGACTGCTTTACGCGTACTCGACAAGGCGGTAGTGATATGGATCCGTTGCCGGCAAGGCAAGCGCGCCGTCCTGTACAGGATACGCATGGTTGGACGGGACGGGCGCACAACAGGGCGGCGCCGGCCGTGCTGCGGCTACAATGAGCGTTTTACGCCATGCCCATGCATTCCCATCTTTCCACCGACGCGAGCCTCTTGCAGCGCGTGCGCTGGGGCGCCGCGCTGGCCCTGGCCGCGCTCCTGCTGTGGGCCGCCCTCGCGCCGCTGCGCTATCCGACGCGCGAGCGCACCTTCGCCTTCCCGCCCGGCGCGGGCGTCGTGCCTGCCGAGGTGCGCCTGACACTGGGCGTGCGCGACGTCCTGCTGCTGCATAACCGCGACGCCGTCCCGCACGTGTTCGGCCAGGTGCGCGTACTGCCGGGCCACGTGCTGCGCCTGCCGTTCGAGCAGGCCGGCGATTATGCGTACGCCTGCGACGTGGCGCCCGGCCACGTCGTCACGGTGCGGGTGGGGAATCATCCGGACCCCGGCTGGGGGCGGCTGGGCTGGCGCCTGCGCGTCCTGGCCGAGGCCGTGCGCACGTTGCCGATCGAAGGACCGGCGGGCTGAGACGGGAGCAATCGTGCTCCGTCCCGCGCGGCGAATCTGTCATCATGCGCGCATGGCCACGATCACGTTACCCCTGTTCCCGCTGAGCACGGTCCTGTTCCCGGACGGCGTGCTGCCGTTGCAGATTTTCGAGGTGCGCTATCTCGACATGATCAGCCATTGCCTGACCGAGGACGAACCGTTCGGCGTCGTGCTCCTGACCCACGGCCAGGAAGTGCGCACCCCGCAGGGCCAGGAAAAATTCGCGACCGCGGGCACGCTGGCGTCCGTGCAGGACACGACGGCGTCCACGCCCGGCCTGCTGCAGGTCGTGTGCCGCGGCGGTGCGCGTTTCAACGTGCTGGACAGCGAGCGCCGCACCAACGGCCTGTGGATGGCCGAGGCCGAACTGCTGGAAGACGATCACGTCGTGCGCATCCCGTCCGACCTCAAGGGCGCGGCCGACGCGCTCGACCGGGTGCTGGCGTCCTTGCACGACGTGCCGCAAAGCCGCTGGCCGGTGCAGCCGCCGTTCCGCCTGGACGACTGCGGCTGGGTCGCCAACCGCTGGTGCGAGCTGCTGCCGCTGCCCAATCATCAGAAGCAGAGCATGCTGATGCTGGACAATCCGATGATCCGGCTGGAGCTGCTGCACGATGTGCTCGACGAGCATGGGCTCATCACGTCCTGAATCGCGTCCTGTCGGTGTTACGTATGTCTGATTTGCGTAGGGCGGGCACCCCGTGCCCGCCAGATGTACGCGTCACGGCAGCGCAATGGTGGGCTCGGGGAGCCCACCCTACGTTACGCTGCGACGCTGACGCTGCTGGCCGTGCCGCTATCGCTGCTGTTATCGGCATATGCCTTCAACAGTTGTAATGCATGCGCGAATTCGCGCATCGGGTCGTGTTCGTGATGGGTTTTCGGCGTGCCGTCGCCGCTGCTGCTGCTGCTGCTGCTGCTGCTGCTGCTGCCGGATTCGCTCGCCTGCTTCGTTTCGTACGCCGCCAGTTCGGCCGCGCTGACGGTGCCGTCGCCATTGGTGTCGGCCGCGTCGGTCGTGCCGCTCGTGCTGCTGGTGCCGCTGGTGCCGCCGGTCGCGCCGGCGCTGTCCGTGCCGCCGTCCGGGCCACCGGAACCGCCCGGCGGCGGGCCGGGCGGCGGACCATCCGGCCGCATGCCGGCGCCCCGGTTCACGCGCGCCGCGTCGAACTGGGCGCTCAGCTGGTCGGACAGCTTGGTCATCGCGTCCGTCAGTTCGCTTTTCGTGACCTTGCCGTCGCCGTCGCCGTCGAGGGCGCTGAAGGCGTCGTCGATGTCGGTCGATTGGGTGGAATCCGAGTCGCCCGCCGCCGACAGTGCGCTCTGCAGGTCGCTCTTTTCGATATACCCCTGGTTCTTCGTGTCGAGCTTGGAAAAGACGGAATCGGCCCAGTTCGACACACTGCCCGTATTGCTGCTGATGCTTGCGACCATGTTGAAATCCTTTGCCAGGCGAAATTGTTGACTGCATGAATTATCGGCCCGGCGCGGCCCGGCGCGCAGGCCCGGTGGTGTAAAGGCGGGTAAAGGAATGTAAAGAGCTCAGGATTAAATTATTGCAATCTACCGCCAAAAACGCGGATTTCATATACAGGGGGTACGATTTGAGGTAACCTTGTGCGCGATTTAGACTCTCTACGTCCGTGCGGCGCCGTGTGCGCTGACCAGGCAGCCAATTCGCCGCTCCCGGCCAAGCCGCGCGAGGCGCGTCCCGTCACCCCGGTTTTCCCGCGTTGGCCCTGCCAGGGCAGCAGCCCGGCCGTAGAACGCAACGATTCATTGCCCGAAAGAAAACATGTCTGAAACACCGACCACTATTGAAGCTGGCGGCGCACCGACCGTGCGCTTCTCCGATTTCGGCCTCGCGCCTGAGATCCAGCGCGCACTGTCGGATCAGGGCTATGTCCATCCGACCCCGATCCAGGCCCAGGCGATCCCCATCGTCCTGCAGGGCCGCGACGTCATGGGCGCGGCGCAGACCGGCACCGGCAAGACGGCCAGCTTCTCGCTGCCGATCATCCAGCTGCTGCTCCCGCACGCCAACACGAGCATGTCGCCCGCGCGCCATGCCGTGCGCGCGCTGGTGCTGACGCCGACGCGCGAACTGGCGATCCAGGTCGCCGAGAACGTCAAGGCCTACGCCCAGCACACGCCGCTGCGCTCCACCGTCGTCTTCGGCGGCATGGACATGAAGCCGCAGACCGAGATCCTGCGCCGCGGCGTCGAGATCGTCATCGCCACGCCGGGCCGCCTGCTCGACCACGTCGAGCAGAAGAACATCAGCCTGGCCCAGGTGCAGATGCTCGTGATGGACGAGGCCGACCGCATGCTCGACATGGGCTTCCTGCCCGACCTGCAGCGCATCATCAACCTGCTGCCGAAGAAGCGCCAGAACCTGATGTTCTCGGCGACGTTCTCGCCCGAGATCAAGAGGCTGGCCGCCAGTTTCCTGAACGAGCCGCTCCTGATCGAAGTCGCGCGCAGCAATGCCACCAATACCGCCATCACGCAGGTGCTGTACAAGGTCGACGAAGAGCAGAAGCGCAACGTCGTCGAGCACCTGATCCGGGCGCGCGACCTGAAGCAGGTGCTGGTGTTCTCGAATACCAAGATCGGCGCCTCGCGCCTGGCGCGCTACCTCGAGCAGGCCGGCATCAAGGCGTCCGCCATCCACGGCGACAAGACCCAGCAGGAACGCATCGCCGCGCTGGACGCCTTCAAGAACGGCGAGATCGACGTGCTCGTCGCGACCGACGTCGCGGCGCGCGGGCTCGACATCACCGACCTGCCGTGCGTGATCAACTACGACCTGCCGTACAACGCCGAGGATTATGTGCACCGCATCGGCCGCACCGGCCGCGCCGGCGCCACCGGCGATGCGCTGTCCGTGTTTTCGGACAAGGACGAGCGCCTGCTGGTCGACATCGAGAAGCTGATCAAGCAGACCATCACGCGCGGCGAGCTGACCGGCTTCACGCCGTCGCGCGGCGGCGAGCGCGGTCCCGATCGCACTGCCGACCGCCGCAGCGGACGCCGCGAGACGGACGCTCCGCGCGGCGAACGTCCGGAGCGCACGGAACGCGGCCCGCGCAGCATGGGCGCGCCGCGTCGCGACAAGGTCGATCCGTGGTTCCTCAAGCCCTACGAGCCGGCCGCGGCCCCGCGCAAGGACGCGGCCGCGGCACCGGCCGCATCGAGCAAGCCGAAGCCCAAGCTGGCCGCGCTGCTGGGCGGCTTGCCGAAGCAGTAGGGCGGGCGGTCTTCCGCCTGCGCGCGACGCCAGCATGCCGCAAACATCCGCGTGGGCACGGTGTGCCCACCCGACTATTTAGACTGCCCGCCCCAGCGCCGCTTTCACCTGCGCCAGCAAATCGCCATGCTTGTACGGCTTGGCGAGGACGTTCAGCCGCCGGCCCTTGCCACACTCCGGCAATTCATCCATATACCCCGTCGTGACGAGCACCGGCAGCCGCGGGCGCAGCTTGCGTGCCTCGTCGACGAGCTGCAGGCCGTTCATCCCGCCCGGCATGATCACGTCCGTGAACAGCAGGTCGACCCGCGCGCCCTGGCGCAGCAGGGTCAGCGCCTGCTCGCCGCTGGCGGCCGCCAGCACCGTGTAGCCGGCCATGCCCAGCACGCTCTCGGCCAGTTCGCGCACGTCGTCGTTGTCTTCGACGACGAGCACGCCGGGCCTGCTGTCCGCCGCGTCGTCCCTGGCCGGCGGGGCGGCGGCGTGATCCTGGCCGTTGCCGCCGGCGGCGTCCTGGGCATTGTCGGCCACGGGGAAGATCATGCGCACCGTGGTGCCCGCGCCCGGCCGGCTGTCGATTTCCAGGCGGCCTTGTGACTGCTGCACGAAGCCGTGCACCATCGCCAGGCCGAGGCCCGTGCCCGGTCCCTTGGTCGTGAAGAAGGGCTCGGTCGCACGGCGCAGGACCTCGGGCGGCATGCCGATGCCGTGGTCGATCACGCACAGGATGATGTACGTGCCGGGGTCCAGCCCATGCGCCTTGACGCGGTCCGCGCCGCGCACGATCGCCGTCGCGACGGTCACCTCGCCGCCGTCCGGGAGGGCGTCGCGCGCGTTGATCAGCACGTTCAGCAGGGCCATTTCGAGGTGCGTCGGGTCGAGGTGGCACAGCGGCAGGCCGGGACGCAGGTCGAGGCGCAGGTCGACCCTGTCGCCCAGCGTACGCACGAGCATGTCGGAGAATTCCACGACGAGGTGGTTGAGGTCGACGGGGACCGGTTCCAGGCGCTGCTTGCGCGCGAACGTCAGCAACTGCTGGGTGAGCCGCGCGGCACGCATGGACGCGCGCTGCGCCCGTTCCAGCGCATTGCGCGCCATGTCCGGCTTCTCCAGGCTGATCAGCGCGATTTCCAGGTTGCCGTTGATGACTTGCAGCAGATTGTTGAAGTCGTGCGCCATGCCGGCCGTCAGCTGGCCGATCGCCTCCATCTTCTGCGCCTGCAGATGGGATTCCTGGCTCTGGCGGCGCTCCGAGATGTCCATCTGCGACGCGAAGAAGTACAGCAGCTGGCCGTCCTGGTCGAAGATGGGGCCGATGAACAAGGCGTTCCAGAACGCGCTGCCGTCGGCCTTGTAATTCAGGATGTCGACGGCGACGGCGCGCTGTTCGGCGACGGCCTTGCGCACCTCGTCCACCGTGCGGCGGTCCGTCTGCGGGCCCTGCAGGAAGCGGCAGTTGCGACCGACGACGTCTTCGTGTTTGTAGTGCGTGAGGTCGAGGAAGGCGCCGTTGCAGAACACGATCGGGTTGTCCGGCCGGCGCGGGTCGGTGATGGTCATCGGCATGCGCGTCATTGCGACGGCGGCGAAGAAGATGTTGCCGCGGTCGTCCAGGCCGTCGCGCTTGATGTAGCTGGCCTGCCAGTGGTTGACGCCGGGCGTGCCCATCGGCTCGTAGGCATTGCCCTCGACCTCGCCGGCCGCGGGCACGCCGAAGCTCTGGCCGCCGCCTTGTTCGTCCACCGCCTTCTGGAGGTTTCCCTGTTTGTCCGGTTCCATCACCATCGTGCGATCCTTTCGCTTCAGCCGCCGAGGCCCGATGGTGCAAATTGTAGGGCGCACGCCTGCGCCGCACTGTTCGCGACCGCACTGACGCGGTTCGCCTGCGTCAGCGCGCCGGTGCGCAGACGGGATCGCCGTCCAGGTAGCGCCAGCCCCACGCGCAGCGGCAGGGTGGCCAATGCGGGACAGCCGAAGAAGTGCATACGGCGCCAGCCCGCGGGGTGCCGGCTCGGCGCCAGGTCGTCAACGGACCCCGTCGCGCGTCACGCGTCCGTGCCGGGCAGGGTGCGATACCACTTGCCGCCGATGACCGTGTCGACCACCTGGCGCGCGCTGCGGTCCCACGTCAGCCACGGCATGCCGGTGGAGGCGGGCGCCTTGCCGTCACGGTTCAGGGCGAGCCAGTCCTCGATCGCGCGCGCCAGGTCGGCGGGGGCCAGGCCGTCGAAGTAATACGCGTGTTCGCCCGCGACTTCGCGGAACACGGGCAGGCTGCGCGCGACGATCGGGATGCCGTGCTGCGCCGCCTCGATCAGCGGCAGGCCGAAGCCTTCGCCTTCGGACGCGGCCAGCAGCGCCGCCGAGCCGGCGTAGAGTTTCAGCAGCATCTCGTCCGAGATCCCGGCCAGCCAGAACATGCGCTTGCCCTTTTCCGGATGGTCGGCCATGCGCGCGGCCAGCTGCTCGACCATCCAGCCTTCCTTGCCGACGATGACGAGGTTGACGTCCACGCCCCGTTCCCACAATTGCTCGAACGCGGCCAGCGCCTGGGCCTGGCCCTTGCGCGGTTCGACCGTGCCGACCATCAGGAACGTGGGGCGCGCGGCGAGGGCGTCCAGGACGACGTGGGCGTCGGGCGGCATGCCGGTGCTCGGCGCGCTGGCGTCGATGTCGGCGCCCAGGTGGAACCAGCCCAGTTGCAGCGGCAGGCGCCGGCGCAGGCCCTGGCCGTCGTACCACGCCGCGAGTTCGTCCGCGACGGCGCGCGAGATGCAGATCACGCCGTCGGATACGGCGTGCACGGTGCGCAGGAAGTCGCCGAAATACTGTTCGGTCCCGAACGGGAACACGTCCGGGCGCAGCATCGGCAGCAGGTCGTACACGACGAAGTGGATATATACCCCGCGGTCGGCCATCGCGCGCAGCAGCGCCTCGTTCTGCGACGTGCCGTTCGTGAACAGGTCGAGGCCGAGGAACACGTCGCCGGGACGCAGGTCGACGGGCGCATCTTCCAGCGCCAGGCCGGCGCTGCCGGTCAGGCGCAGCGCGAACTGGCGCGCGTAGCGGTAGGCGTTGCCGCCGCCGTGGGAGAACACGGGTTCGATGCGAAAGCCCGGCGGCGGATCGTTCAGCATCGCCAGCAGGACGCTGCGCACGACGCGCTGGATGCCGGTCTTGAGGTCCGACTGCACGAGGGCCGAGACGTCGACCAGCAACTGGCGCGGCGCGACGGGCGCGCGGTTGAACGCGATGGCGGCGGCCAGCGGCGCCAGTTCGCTGTCCGGGCATACCGGCGCCGCGGTACGCACGACCTGGCGGTAATGCGCGTGGCTGCTCGTGCGCGTAAAGTGTTCGATCGCGTCGAAGACCATCCGGCCCACGCGCGCCGGCGCGTGCTCGGCGTCCATGTGGGCGCGGGCGCGCTGCCCCAGTTGCGCACGCGCGTCGGCATCGCCGTGCAGGCGGGTCAGCGCCCCGGCCAGTTCGGGCACCGTGAAGTCGTCGCGCAGCTTGACGAGCAGGGCGTCGTCGATCGAGGCCGTCGAGCCGTGTGCGTTGACGATGGTCGGCAGCGCGTACAGCAGGCAGTCGAGCACGGACGCCGACGTCTCGCCGCGCGTCGACGTGCGCAGCTGCACGGCGCAGTCGGCGGCGGCCAGGTAGTCCGCATACGCGGCGGCGTCGACGAAACCCGTGATGCGGATGCGTTCCCTGGCCGCGCCGGCGCCGGCCTTGCGCAGCAGCTCGCCGCCGTACGGGCTCGGATCGTTCTCGCCGACGAACACCAGTTTGCAGCGCGCGTCGAGCGCGAGCGGCGATGCGAGGAAGGCGTCCAGCAGTTCTTCGTTCAGCTTCGTGCGGCCCAGCATGCCGAACGTGCACACGAGGTAGTCGTCGTCGGCCAGGCCGAGGCGCGCGCGCGCGGCGGCGCGGGCGTCCGGACCGATGCTGCCTTCCGGCCGGCCGCGCAGCAGCGGGATCGTGCGCCAGTCCGCCGCCGTTTGTTCGCCGTACCAGTCGCGGGCGAGCGTCTTCGAAAAATCCGAGTGCACGATCACGCCGGCTGCCGCATCCAGCACGCCCTTGTTGACGGGGTACTTCCAGATGGCGGGATTGCGGCCGTTCTTCGCGTGGTCGAGCAGGCCGGAAAAGCCGTGCGATTCGTACAGCGCATGCAGGAACGCCTGCGGCAGGTAGCCTTCGTTTTCCAGGTTGTCCAGCACGCCCGAGAAAAAGAAGTCGTGCAGCACCACGATGCCGGGCACGTCGCGGATCAACTCGAACATGTGCTGGTGCGCGTGCGAATTGCCGAAGTGGTAGAGCACGCGGTCGAACAGGTGCGCGTTCTCGCGCAGCCAAGCGGGGCTGCGTTGCGGGAAGCCCGCCACGCGGGGATCGGTCACGCTGTCCTGGTCGACGACGAGGGCTATGTCGTAGTACTGCGCCAGTGCCGGCAGTAGTTCCGCGCTGTAGTCGGCGATGCCCGATTTCACGGGCGGCAGCGGCGACACATACGCCAGCTTGGGGCGGCCCTCCGGTGCCGGCGGCGGCGCGCTTTCCGCCGCGCCGGCGGCGATGCGGGTCCACAGCGCGCCGGCGCTTTCGGTGCCGGGCGCGGACACGACGTGCGCGAACGGCGCGCCCGGCATGGCGCGGGCGCGGCCGGCGCGGGCGAGTGTCAGCACGACGTCCGGCGCGAGGCCGGCGAAGGCGTGGATGCGCACCGCGGCGGCGTAACGCGGATTCGATGGAAAATCGAACACGCGCAGGCGCTCCTTGAATACCGCGCGCAGCGTTTCCACCGCCACGTGCGAGCGGTTCGACGCGGCCAGCCAGATCTCATGGCCGGCGGCGCCGTCGACCAGTTCCCGGGCCAGCAGCAGGGCCGCCGGCTCGATGCGGTCCTGGCCGTCGTCGAAGTCGATCACGATACGCATGGTTCAAGCGCCTGTGTGCTTGCGGGCGCGCTGCAGGTCGGCCAGCACGTTGCGGACCGAGACCGGCAGGCCCCTGAGTTCTTCGGGGACGTCGATGTTCACGACCGGATGCGGCAGGCTGCCCTTGACGGCCTGCAGTGCGCCGGACACGCGCCGGTTCAGCGCCGGATAGCGCAGCAGGAACGGGATCAGTGTGCGGCGTATGCGCTGGTTCTTGGTCACCCGCGTGAGCACGCGGCGCGCGAGGCCGGGCCGGCGCAGGCGGGCCACGAGGGTGCCTGCCATGCGCAGCGGCCGCGTCACCTTCCACGACGTGCTGCTCAAGGTCGCCGTCAGGCGCTGCTCGAGGTCGCGCGCCCACAGCGTGGCCTGCTGGCCGCTGGCGTGGGCCTGGGCGAGGTCGTGGCGCAGCTGCGCGACTTCGGCCAGCGCCTCCTGCTTTTCCAGCTCCAGGTTTTCGGCGAACTGCATCATGTCGTGCAGTTCGGCGCGCGTCGTGTCGGCCTGCTGCTGCGTCTCCTGCAGGGCCGTCGTCGCCGCCCGGTTCGCGGCCCAGGCCTTGTCCAGGTGGTGCGAGATGTAGTCGTCGAAGACGTTCGGCTGGATGCCGAAGCTGTCCATGAGTTCCGCGTGTTCCTCGGCGACATAATATCGGTTCAGGCCATCGAACCACGCGTAGCGGTAGCGCCGGTCCGTGACCAGGTGTTCCCAGCTGGCGTGGTTGGTTGCGCGGCTGTTCGGCAGGGTCGCCTCGATCACGAGGACCCACGGCCGCCAGCGCGTAAAGTCCATGCCGCGCAGGACTTCGCCTTCGAAGCCTTCGACGTCGATCTTCAGGAAGTGGACGTCGCCATGCACATGTTCCGCGCACACGTCGGCCAGGGTGAGCACGGGCACCGTCAGTTCGGCCACCGCGTGGCCTTCGGCGCGGTGCAGGTCGGCGACGGACCGCTCGGGCGAGGCCCAGCCGCGCACGGCCGGCACGTCGTACAAGGTGAGCGTGCCGGCCTCGCTGCCGGCGGCGACGGCCAGGTTGACGTCGCCGGGGCGCTGCGCGTCGAAGGCGGCGATGTGCGCCGGCAGCGGTTCGATGTTGATGCCGCGCCAGCCGGCGTCGTAGAAGGCCTTGGTGACCGAGTGCTCGACCGGATCGTTGGCGCCCACGTCGATGTAGAAGCCGTCCCGGACGTGGCCGAGCGCGCGCCACAGCAGCACGTCCTCGTTGTTCTGGGCGTAGGAGATGAATCTCATGTGCGTTGGATGTCGACGGCCGGGTCGAGCCAGGCCGAACCTTCGAAATACGGACGGCGCATGTTCACGACCGTGAACACGAGCGCCAGGTCGCGCCATTCATAGTTGTTGACGAGGTGGGTCTCGGTGCTGACGATGGCCGTCGCCACCGAATAGCTGCCCGGCCCGAGGTTCATCGGGAAGGCGAAGCGGTACACGACGGTCTCGAAGGCCGCCACGTCGTCCAGCGGCAGTTCCTTCAGGTGCGTGTTGGTGCCGTACATCGGCTGGCCGAGGCGGTCCTTGATCATGTAGCCGAGGACCATGCGCGGGATCGCGGCGCTCGTCTTCACCGTCACCTGCAGCGTGACGGGCGCGCCGACGTCGACGACTTCCACGCGCTCGCCCGCTTCATCCAGCAGGGCGATGTCGGCGACGGTCGCTTCGCCGGTGCCGGACACGGTCTGCACCTTGCCCGTGTCCGTCGCCTGCAGGCGCACGGTGGCGTTCTCGCGCTCGGCGATCAGGGCGTTGTAGTAGTCCATGATCTCTTCGGGCGCGCCTTCCTTCGCCAGGCGGCCGCCGTCCAGCAGCAGGGCGCGGTCGCACACGGACTGGATCGCCTGCTTGTCGTGCGAGACGAGCAGCAGCGTCGTGCCCTGCTCGCGGTAGCGGCGGATGCGGTCGAAGCTCTTGTGCTGGAAGTAGGCGTCGCCGACGGACAGGGCTTCGTCGACGATGAGGATGTCGGGCCGGCGCGCGGTCGCGACGGAGAACGCGACGCGCATCTGCATGCCGCTCGAGTACACGCGCACGGGCTGGTCCATGTAGTCGCCGATCTCGGCGAAGGCCTCGATGTCCGGCATCAGGCCAGTGATCTCTTCGACCGTCATGCCCAGCAGCTGGCCGGCCATGTAGACGTTCTGGCGGCCCGTGAAATCGGGATGGAACCCCATGCCCAGTTCCAGCAGCGCGGCCACGCGGCCTTCCATGTAGACGCTGCCCGTCGTGGGTTGCGTCGTACCGGTGATCAGTTTCAGGAGCGTGCTCTTGCCGGCGCCGTTGATGCCGATGAGGCCCACGGCTTCGCCCGGCGCGACGGCAAATTCGATCTCGCGCAGCACCCATTTCAGTTTGTGGCGCGGGCGGCCTGGGACGACCCATTCCGCCAGCCGCGACCAGCGCGTCGGGTACTGTTTATAGGCCTTGCCCAGGCCCTTGACGACGATCGCGCCCATCAGAGTTCATCCACCATCTCGCCGGCGCGGCGGCGAAACAGGCGCAGGCCGAACAGGCACAGCACCACGGCGAGCACGAACACGGGGAACAGGGCACGCCAGTCGGGCGCGGCGCCCTGCACGAGCACCGCCTGGTAGGCGCCTATGACGCGCGCCATCGGATTGAAGCCGAGCAGCGCACGCACGTCGGCCGGCAGGATCGTGGCCGGATACACGATCGGCGTGAGCCAGAACCAGAACTGCATGGCGATCGTGACGAACTGGCCGACGTCGCGGAAGAACACGTTCAGCACGCCGGCGATCATGCCGAGGCCGATCGCGAGCAGAACCTGCACCGCGAGCACGGGCAGAATGGAAAAATAGATCCAGCCGGGGAAGGTGCCCGAGGCGAGCAGGAAGACGGTGAACAGGCCGAAGATGATGGCGAAGTTGAGCGTCGCGGAGAGCACGACGATCAGCGGCAGGCAGATGCGGGGAAAGCTGACCTTCTTGATCAGGTTGGCCTGTTCGATGAACATGCCCTGGGCGCGCGCGACGATCTCGGCGAACAGGCCCCACGTGAGGACGCCCGCGCACAGCCAGATGCTGTAGGCGTAGTGCGCGCCGGCGGCCGCGCCGGGCAGCTTGCTGTGCATGACTTCCGCGAAGATCACGGTGTACACGACGATCATCGCGAGCGGCGACAGCAGGGACCACAGGGCGCCCAGCACCGCGTTGCTGTACTTCGACTGGAATTCGCGTTTGACGCTGCCCAGCACGAAGCCGCGGTAGGCCCAGAGGCCGCGCAGCATCAGCGGAGACATCATGGCGCGGTCCCGGCAGGCCGCGCCTTTGCAGAGTACGTGGGGTGGTTCTTCATAAGTGGCAAGGCCCAGTGAGCGCGAGATTATACTCTACGGTACCGCCACACGAATTAGCACAGTTGTAACGAAGTTTGGTCCGGATGTCACCGGTTCCGGGCCGTCCTCACACGCCGTGCGCCAGCTTCTTGAGGCCTTCCGGATCGCGGATGATCAACCGGTGCGCGTCCTTTTGCGCGATGCCCAGCTGGGTGAGCGTGAGCAGGGCACGCGTGACCGTCTCGCGGCTGGTGTTGACCATGTTCGCGATGTCCTGGTGGGTGGGCAGGTTCTCGACGACGATCGGGGCGCCCGGCTCCTGCGTCTGCTTCTGCATCTGCATCAGGTACGTATAGATGCGCTTGGCCGTGTTGTTGATGCTGAGCAGGGCGCGCAATTCGGAGTCGCGCTGGATCTTTTGCGCGAGGTGGGTGAGCATGTGCCGCGCCACCGACGGCGAGTGGGCGAACAGGTGCATGGCCGTGGGCGCCGGCAGGAAGCCGACCAGCACGTCCGTCATCGCGACCACCGAGGCCGAGCGCGTCGAATTATTGATCAGGGCGATTTCGCCGAAGAAGTCGCCCGGCGCGAGCATGCGCAGGCCGATCGCGCGGCCGTCCTCCGTCACGTCGATGACCTGCAGCTGGCCGGACAGCAGGAACATCAGGCCGTCGCCATGGCCGCCTTTCTGCAGCACGATGTCGCGCTTGTTGTACTGGCGGATGCGGATGTCCTGCTTGACGCGGATGATTTCCTCGTCGTTCAGCTCCGCCAGCAGCGGGATCTTGCGCAGGTGGACCTGGATCTGCCTTTCCTCGGCCGGGGGCGCAGCCGCGGGGACGGGATCCATGCGTTGCATTTCCTTCGTCGTGGACGTCATGGGCTTCATCTGGAAAACATGTGGATGCACTCGGCGCACAGTGCGGCCGTCGCGATGCCCGCGGCATTGGCGCCGATGTCGCGCCAGGAAAATCCGCGGTCGGGCACGAGCGCCTGCAGGCATTCGATCAGCCAGCCGCCGAGCAACAGGCCAAGGAGCCACATGGCCGCTTCGGTCCGGTCGTGCGCGATGCGCAGGGCTAACAGGCTCAGGCCGGCAAAGCTCGCGAAATGCAGCAATTTATCGTTGGGCAGCGAGGACGGCAGCCAGCGGTTCGGCACCAGGCAGCCGGCGGCGACTGCGACGCCCGCCACGCCCAGCAACAGCATATCCACAACCATCCGTTCCGCTATCCTCATTCCGACCAGCCATGATTGTATACGGTCGAGGTCGCAACAGGGCGCAATTCTCGCGCCGGTGCGGCATTTTCGCAGCTTAGCAGAGTGAAAAGGTCAGGCGCGTTCGCGTGGACGCGCGGGCACCGCTGGGCTCGCCGCACTGCCGGCGTGCCGGCGCAGCAGGCGCCGCACCGCGCGCAGGGCCGGGGCTTCCACCAGGTGCCAGCTGAGCACGGCCAGCACGCCCGTCACGAGAAGTCCCAGCGCCAGCAGCCGCCAGTGACCGAGCGGCGCGAAGGCGGTGCGCAGCATCAGCAGCACGGGCCAGTGATAGATATAGATGCCGTAAGAGTAATCGTGGCGCTGCAGATGGGCGGCGAAAGGCAGTCGGACGCTCCCGACGGCCAGCGCCAGCGTGCCAGCCACGAGCAGGATGCCGAACCACGTCAGCGGGCTCGGCGTCAAGGCGGCCGAACGTGTCCAATTGAGGCCGGCCAGCGCCAGCGCGCACGCGACGTGGCGCCAGCCGACGCGCAGGTCGCGCGCCAGCGTGTGCAGCAGCATGCCGGTCAGGAACAGCGACCACAATCGCGTCTCCCACACGTAGCCGCCGATCACGTCCGGGAACAGGTTCGCCGCCGCCAGCAGGAACAGCGCGGCACCGCGCATCCACGTGCGCAGCGGCAGCGCGGCGGCGAGGCCGACCAGCGCCACCACCACGTACATCCGGCCTTCCCAGTACAGGGTCCACAGCGGGCCGTTCAGTGGCTCGCCGCCCAGGACGCCGGGCAGCTTGAGTTCTTCCGGCGGGATGATGTAGTGCAGCCAGTGCAGCGTGGTGTTGCCGAAGATGTAGCGCCATGGTGCCGGCGCCAGCATGCCGCGCCAGCCGGTGCTCGAAAACAGGCCGACCGCGAGCGCCGTCGTCAACAGCAGGCACACGAACAGGCCGGGCACGATGCGCGCCGCGCGGCGCAGTGCATAGCGGCCCAGGTGCGGGTCGCGTTCCCAGCTCTGGCTGATGAAGATGCCGCTGATCAGGAAGAACACGCCGACGGCCAGCGCGCCGAGGTCGGTGTGCGGCGCCAGCAGCGGGCTCACGGGGTCGGACGCGCCGGGCCGCGCCGAATTCATCGGAAAGGCGTGAAAGACGACCACGAGCGTGGCGCATACGAGCCGGACGAGGTTGAAGCCGTTGTCGTGCGAGGCCGTGGCCTGTTCGAGGGTGCGTGCCGTCATGTCAGAAACCCTGCCATTGCCAGCTCAGCTGCAACTGGCGGTCTGTGTACTGGAAAATCGAAATGTTTTCGTGGTTGCGCACGATGCGTCCTTCCAGCTGCAGCGACTGGTTCTTGCCGAGCGCGTAGGTGAAGCTCGCGCGCCCGATGTCGGTCGACTGCGCGCGGATCTTGTCGATCAGGCCGGGAGAATAGGCTTCTTTCCCGGTCCAGTCCTGGTGCACATAGCCCAGCTCGGCGCTGGCGCGCTCGCCCAGGCGGCGCCGGTACAGCAGGTTCGCGTACCACCCGTCACGGTCGCCGCCGGGGCGCAGGGCCAGCGCATGATCGCGCTGCGCGCCGAGGCTGGCGCTGGCATACATCGTGTCGTTGCGGTGCGTGAACTGGGCGCGCAGCTCCGCGACGTTCGAATCGAAATTGGTCAGCGCCAGATACTGGTTGTACGTGAGGCTGCCGACTACGCTGAACTGGGTGCTGTTCGGCAGCGGCAGCGGCGGCCCGACGCGCACCTGCAACTGGGCCTGGTGCTGGTAGGGACGTCCGCCCAGCGTGATCATGCCGAGGGCGCCGCTGGTGCGCAGGCTCCAGCGGCGGAACCGCCACGGCGCCTCGACGCCGGCGAACAGCGAGGCGCTGTCGTAGGCGTGCAGGGTGTCGTAGTGGCGCAGCTGGAACTGGGCGAAGCCGACGACGCCGTTGGGCGTCAGTTCGCGCGTGGCGTCGCCGTTCAGGAACGTGTACTGGTCGTGCTTCGGGATGAAATCGCCGGTCAGGGTCTGCTCGTAGTGGCCTTCCGGGCCGTCGAACACATACGTGCGCGAGCTCGCGCCCTGGTTGACGTTCGACTCGATGCCGCGTCCGAGCCCGAGCAGCAGCGACGTCGTCGGATGCCAGTGCGCGCAGCCTTCCTCGCGGGCCTGGGCGATCAGTTCCAGCAGCGCACGCGACGGCTGGAAGCGGCTCTCGATCGTGGCGAACATGCGCTCGGCCTCGTCGCCGTGGCCGAGCGCGCACTGCGTCATGGCCAGGTCGAACCACGCGCCGGCGTGCAGCGGCTCCTGCTGGACCAGCTGCGCCAGCTCGCGCGACGCGTCGTTGCGGCGGCCTTCGGAGATCGATTGCAGGGCCTGCTGGTAGAGGTCGGGCTGGTCGCTGCCGTCGCCGGCCTGGGCGTGGACGGGCGCGGCCCACAGGCAGGCGATGAGGGCGGCCCGGGCCGCGCGGCCGAACGTCGTGCGCGTCATGCGGGCTGCCCGGGCGTGCCGGCCGGGGCGGCGGCGTGCGCGGCCCGGTCCAGCGTGTACAGGATGGTCGGGCGGCCCTTGCCGCGCAAGTGGCGTTCGCCCAGCAGCAGGAAACGGTGGCGGCAGGCGCGTTCGACCGCGCCGGCGCCGACGATCACGTCGTGCGGGAAATCGCGTGCGGCCTGTTCCAGGCGCGCGGCCGTGTTGACGCTGTCGCCCACGGCCGTGTAGATGCTGCGGAACGAGGTGCCGAAGTCGCCCGCCATCGCCGGGCCGCTCTCGATGCCGATGCGCACCCGCAGCGGGGGATGTCCCGCGCGCTGGCGCTCGGACGAGAGGAGCGCGACGCGCTCGAGGATCTCGCAGGCGGCATCCAGCGCCAGGTCGGTATGCTGCTCGAGCGGCAGCGGCGCGCCCCAGAACGCAACCAGGCCGTCGCCCGTGTACTTGTCGAGCGTGCCCTGCTGCGCCATCACGGGGCCGGTCAGGCAATCGAGGAATTCGCGCGTCAGGCGCGACGCGTCTTCCAGCGACAGGTTCTCGACCTGGCTCGTATAGCCTTCCATGTCGGCGACCATCGTCGTCACGTCCAGGTGGCGCGGCTGCAGGGCGTTGTCCAGGTCGCTACGCAGCAGTTGTTCGACGACTTTCGGCGCCACGTACTGGCGCAAGGTGTCGAGCAGGCGGCGCGACTTGCGCTGCGCCTGCTGCCACTGGTGCGGCACGGCCACGGCCAGCAGGAACAGATTGGTCGCCAGCGGACCGGTGGTCGCGAACACGGGATCGTGGCGGCTGGTGAAATAGGCGACCACGATCCACAGCAGCGACAGCACGCCCAGCAGGGCCACGCTGGCGATGGCCGGCAGGCGCGGAAAGGCGACGATGGCCAGCAGGGCGGACAGCAGTCCGAACGCGCAGGCGAACAGGCGTCCCGGCCATGGCGCCGGATTCGTGCCCTGTTGCCGGTCGAGCAGGTCGGACAGCACGGCCGCCTGCACGCCCAGTCCCGGACGGCTGCTGGCGTGCGGCGTCGCGACGCGGTCGCCGAGGCCCATCGACGACGAACCGACCAGCACGAGCCGGCCGCTGGCGCTGGCGGGATCGATGCGTTCGCCGAGGATGTCGGCGGCGCTGGTCACCGTCCATGCGTTCCAGTCGCGCTTGTAGGACAGGCGCATCAGGCCGGTGTCGTCCAGTGCCAGCGGCGGCTTGCCGCTGCAGCAATCGACCAGGGCCAGGGCCAATGCCGGATACTGCCGGCCGTCGAACGTGGTGACGAGCGGCACCCGGCGCAGCGCGCCGTCCGGATCGGGAATGAAACCGATGTTGCCGACGTGGGCCGCGCGCGCCAGGCCGGCGTGGTTGGCGAAATACCCGGTGGCCTCGATGCCGCCGCCGGGACGATACGCGGTGCTGGCGCCGGCGGGCACGCCGTTGCGCAGCGCCTGCGGGCGCAGGTGCGCGAAGTCGAAGTCGAACGCCTGGGCCAGCACCAGCGGGCCATGTTGCGCGAGCAGGGCGAGGCGGGTGTCGCCGGCCGCGTCGAGCGGTTCCGGCATCACGATGTCGAGTGCCACGCCCCGGGCGGCGTAGCGGGTCAGCAGGATCTCGACGAGATCGGCGATGCGCGCACGCGGCCAGGGCCACGGGCCGAGCTCGTTCAGGCTGGCTTCATCGATGTCGACGATGAGGATGCGCGGGTCGGGCGCGGTCGTCGATCGCAGGCGGATAAACGCGTCACGAAGCACCTCGTTGCCAAAAAACGACATCTGTGCGGATTGTCCCCATTGCGACCACAGCGTCAGGAAAACGGCCGCGACGGCGATAGCGACCCGCGCCAGCACGAGCGGGCTGCGGTCCGGACGGGGCGTGGAAGTGGAGATAAAGGGGTATTGCACCAGCTGCCTTGGATTCTGGAAACGGCGGTTGTTGGAGATAACTCTGAAGTATAACGTGTTGCGTATGCCCCCAAGTAACAAGTTGAAGCACTCCCGTATCGAACAATACGCCCGAGTTTGCTCTAAAATGTGATGGCCGTCACAGGAGAAGCGATTGCTGCTCCGGAATAATGGCAAATGAGGAAAAAGATCATGCTGCGCCACGCCACTTTCATCGCCATCACGACCATTGCTTGCATTGCGCAGGCCCGGGCAGCCGAGGCCGGCCGCGTCATATTTACCGCCGGCGTCACGCAGGTGGCCGAGCGGGCGGGCGCGGAAGGCATGGCGGTGCAGGAGGGCGACCTGCTGAGCACCGGCACGGACGGGTTCCTGTACGTCAAGACGCCGGACAACGGCCTGTTCATCCTGCGTCCGAGCACCCGGGCCCGGATCGCCGCTTACCATATCGACAAGGCCAATCCGGCCAACAGCCGCTTCAAGCTCGAGCTGCTCGCCGGTGTGGCGCGCAGCAAGTCGGGCGACGCGGTCAAGCTGGCGCGCCAGAATTTCCGTTTCAATACGCCGGTCGCGGCGATCGGCGTGCGCGGGACCGATTTCACCGTCTACCATGAGCACGACACGTCGCGCGTCGTCGTCTTCACCGGCGGCATCATCGTCAGCGGCTTCGGCGGCGGTTGCCGGCCGGAAGGCGGCGGCCCCTGCGAAGGCGCGGCCAGCCGCGAACTGACGGCGGCCCAGCGCGGCCTGCTGCTGCAGGTGAAGCGGGGCGAAACGGCGCCGCAGTTGCTGAGCGGAGCGACGGGGCCCGACCAGGTGTCGCCGCCGCGCAGCGACGAGCCGCTGGCCCCGGTCCTGGACGCCAAGAAGAGCGAATCGGTGGCCCAGATCGTGCCGCCGCCGGCGCAGCAGCCGGCGCCGCCGGTCGTGGTGGCGCCGCCGCCGGTGGTCGACGTCGATACCCCGCCGGCCAATCCGCGCGCCCTGCAGTGGGGACGCTGGGCGCCGCTGCTGGGCGAGCAGGCGACCGCCGGGCTCGTGGGGCCGGCCGGCGCCGAACGTATCCTGGGCGGTAATTTCGTGCTGTTCCGCACCGCGGGCGACGCCTATGTCGCGCCCGAGCGCGGCAGCGTGAGCTTCGCGCTGAAAGACGGGCAGGCCTATATCACCAACGACGACCCGACCAAGGCCGCGGTCGCGGGCGCGATGCAGAACGGCCAGCTGAACGTGGACTTCGGCACGCGCAGCTTCACGACGAACTTCGACCTGGTCGGCGGCGGCTCGACCTATAAACTGTACGCGCAGGGCGACGTCGCTTCGAACGGCCGCATCGGCAACAATCCGGGCCTGCACCCGGTGGCCAACAACATGAGCGTGGACGGATTCCTCAGCAATGCCGGCGGCGGCAGCGCCGGCTATATCTTCCGTTCGCGCCTGGACGATACGAGAACGGCAAACGGCGTCACCTATTGGACGCACTGACGCGCCTGAAATGCATATATAAATGGATGAGCAAACAAAAACCCCGGATTTCCGGGGTTTTTCTTTTGGAGTAAATGCCAATTCTCACGAATTGTTACCGATTGTAAGAAAAGCCGGATGGGAAAACGGGGCGGCCCATATCTTGTCCCGCCCGCCAATTTCAGGCGGAGCGGACAAAACTCCATCTTTGTCACTGGGGCGTTATCGTGATTGCATGTTTGCTCACTGCTTGCGTTTATTGTTTGACTTGTTAATAATAATCGACCAATTCGATTGATGGCTGATACAAGTTAGTGACAAAAAATCTTGGGTTTTGTGATGCCCATCACATTAACGTCACTATTCGCTCTGTCATCATTCGGACCGTTGGATTGCAGGGACATCCGAATCTGCAAATAATCTTGATTGAATTTCTTTAGGAGCTTTAGATGGGTGTTTATACCGAAGCAGTACAGCAGCTGTATGTTGCTTACTTTAACCGTCCGGCCGATGTCGCTGGCCTGACCTACTGGGAAGGCATTGTTGCAAATGCCAACGGCAGCACCGCTGCTGTGTCGGCCGCTTTTGCCGCTTCGGCTGAGTACAAGGCTGCCTACGCCAACATGGACGCCTACCACGTCGTCGCCCAGGTGTACCAGAACCTGTTCGGCCACGCTCCGGACCTGCCGGGTCTGAACTTCTGGGGCCAGGCTCTGCTCGCCGGCCAGATGACCGTCGACAACGTCGTGACCCAGATCGCCGCCGGCGCACTGGGCAGCGACATGACCGCCTACACCAACAAGGTTGCTGCTGCAACCGCGTTCACCGCAGCCCTGGACACCCCGGCTGAAGTGCTGGGTTACGACGGCGACGCCGCAAACGCAGCCGCCAAGACCTTCATCTCCAGCGTGACCGATGACGCTTCGCTGGCAGCCGCCATCGCGCCGGCTGCTCTGAACGCTACCGTGTCGGGCATCGTCGACATCCACAACGTCGGCCAGACGTTCACCCTGACCATTGGCCAGGACATCATCGTCGGTACGTCTGGCAATGACACCATCAATGCCACGCACATCACGCCGTCCACGGGCGCGCTCAACGCGTCGAACCTGACTTCGCTCGACAGCATTGATGGCGGCGCAGGCAAAGACGTCCTGAACCTGGACCTGACGGGCGGCTACAACAGCATCGTCGGCGCAACTATCAAGAACGTCGAAATCATCAACGTGACTGGCGCTAGCTCGGCTGTCGATGCATCGGTCTTCCAAGGCGCGACCAACGTCAATTTCGATGCCACCAGCACCCCGACCGTGACCGGCCTGGGCGCTGCAACGACCGTTGGCTTCACCGGCACTGCCGGTGATATCAACGTCGGTGCATTGGGCGCAGCGGCAAGTATTGCCCTGACCAATGTCGCTGAAACGGCGGCTCTGAACGTCGGCGGCACGAACCTGAACTCGGTCACCGTGTCCGGTACCCGTGCCGACAGCGACAGCAGCGGCTCCGTGGCTGCCCAGGCTCTGAATGTCACCGTCGGCAAGGATGTCCAGTCGCTGACCCTGAACACCAACCAGAAGAGCGTCCTGACCGTCGCTCAGAGCGCTGGTTCGACGAAGGCCTTCACGACCATCAACGCATCGGGTTCGACCGGCGGCGTGACCATCGACGGCACCAGCAACACCAGCCTGATCAACGTCACCACCGGCACCGGTAACGACACGATCACCCTTGCCGCCCTGACCTCGGCAGCCACCAGCTCGGCCGCTGCAGTCAACGCGACCGTGACGGCTGGCGACGGCAACGACACGATCGTCGTCAACAGCACCGGCGACGGCATGACCACGGTCGACGCCGGCGCAGGCAACGACAAGATCAGCGTGTCGGCCACCACCGGCCCGGTCACGGTCCTGGGCGGCGCAGGTAACGATACCGTCACCATCGACAAAGTCCTGGCAACCACCGACGTCATCAACGGCGGCGACGGCACCGACACGATCTCGTTCGCTGGCGCAGGCGCTCGCACCGCTGACGACTACATCGTGTTCAACAAGCTGGTCACCAACTTCGAAACCCTCAGCTTCTCGACCGCAGAAACCGGTCTGGACGCTTCGAAGCTGGCCGCTACCTACACGGGTATCGACCTGGCATCGGGCAGCATCGTCACCGGCGTGGGCACCCAGGCAATCACCGCCCACGGTGATGTCGACCTGACCGCTGCTGGCTACGTCGCTGGCAAGACTTTCGCCGGCACGCTGGGCGTGTCCGAGTCGGCTACCGGCTCCGTCGTCGTCAAGGCCGACATCCTGAACCTGGATGTCAAGGCTGCTGCCGCTGGCGACGTGACCGCGACCCTGTCGGGCGACGTGCGCACCGCCCACGTCACGCTGACCAACACCGTGGACAGCGCAAGCAACACGACCGCTGACCGCGTGGCTCACTTTGTCCTCGACAACACGTCGACCGACACCGCACTGGCTACCCTGACCCTGAGCGGTTCGGGCGATGCAACCGTGACCAACGCCGGCGGCAAGCTGGTGACCGTGGACGCATCGGGCCTGAACGGCACGTCGGCTGTGGCTGCCAACAATGGCGCAGCCCTGCACGGCCTGACCTACATGTCGAGCAACGCCGCTGCCGAGACCATCACGCTGGGCTCCGCTGTCGATACCATCACGCTGAGCAATTCGACCTACGGCGCGATGGACACCGTGACCGGCCTGAAGCTGGTCGCCAACAGCGATGCCACCGACGTGACGGCGGCTTCCGACGTCCTGCACGTGACGGCACTGGACGGCGTGGCAGTCAAGTTCACCACGACCCAGACCGACATCGACCTGGCACTGAAGGACGCGGCTGCTTCGACCAAGGGCGACAACCTGGTGTTCCAACTGGGCGGCGACACCTACGTCTTCCACGACGCAGGTACGCCTAACCAGATCGACGCGGCTGACACCGTCGTCAAGATCACCGGTACCGTGAATCTGGACACCCTGATCCTGTCGCTGGGTCACGCCGTCTAAGCAGTAACCCGCATCCGGACCCCGTGTCTCTTCCTTCGGGAAGTACGCGGCGCCTGGAAGCACAAGGCCAGGCTCCGCCTGGCCTTATATTTGGTGCCGGCCGACGGTTTGCCAAACGATGTTTCTGCAGCGCTGTCGAATGCGGGCCACGCCTGCTGAGTTTCAGCGCGGATGGGATGCGCATGGCGGGCGACCCGGTATTGAGAAGAAAGGCATGTCGATGACATGCCTTTTTTATTTGCACGCGTCCAACTTCGACACGCGCACCCTTCATCATTTAACAATCTCCCGGTGTTAGCATGCCGATTTGGACGGCATGGCGCTGACATGGTGGACTGGAGCGAAGGCTATATGGCCGAAATCGGCTACACGTTCGGTTACTATCCGGCGTTGAATCCTGCGCGGCTCAAGTTGGCCTTTCTGAATGCCGGCCATGCCTTTCCCGACGTGGGCACGGCCTGCGAGCTCGGGGCCGGGCAAGGTCTCAGCGTCAACATTCATGCCGCCCCGGCACACGGTAGTACGGCACCGACGTCAATCCGGCCCAGGCCGGTTTCTCGCAGGAACTCGCCACCGCAAGCTGCTTTGCGGCCGGCCTGTACGCCCAGCAGAGCGAAAGGCTGCTGCGCGACGGCAAGCGCATCGATTCACCGGAAGAGCAGGCGGCCGAGCTGCTTCTCCAGCCGACGCGTTCCTGACGAATCGCCTGCCGCTGTTGCAAGCCCTGCGCATCGCCACCTGAAGACCGCACGTCCCGTCATGACACTGGTGGTGTTGCTCGCCCGCATCGCTCAGTTGGAAAATATCGCTCGGGAGATTAACGTTCGGTTATAAAAATGTGATGTACGTCACATTATTCAGCGGTTTTGCGCGATAATGTGTCGCCCGCTCAGCTTAATTACTCTCAAGCATGAAGCGTGACCCTGGCGCGATCGCGCCGCATTCCCGGTGCTCCCAAACAAATGAAAAGCAAACTCTTTGACAAGAAAAACGAAATCGGACAGGTCCTGCTCATGTTCAAGAGCACGTTCTGGACGGTGGGGACGTTCAGCGCCATCAGCAACCTCCTGATGCTCGTGCCGTCCTTGTACATGCTGCAGGTCTACGATCGCGTGCTGCAGAGCCGCAACGAGATCACGCTGCTGATGCTGACCCTGCTGATGCTGGGCGCGTATCTGATCGTCGCCGGCCTGGAGTTGACCCGTTCCTTTGTCCTCGTGCGCGTCGGTGCCAAGCTCGACATGCAACTGAACAAGCGCGTCTATACGGCAGCGTTCGAGCAGAACCTCAAGAGCGCCGGCGGCAACGCGGGCCAGGCCCTGACCGACCTGACCACGCTGCGCCAGTTCTTGACCGGCAATGCGCTGTTCGCGTTCTTCGATGCGCCGTGGTTTCCGATCTACCTGATCGTCATCTTCCTGTTCGAACCGGAACTGGGGCTGTTCGCGCTCGGCGGCACCATCGTGCTGATCATATTGGCCGTCATCAACGACCGCGTCACGCGCCAGCCGCTGAAGGATGCCAACACCATGGCGATCGCATCGTCGGCCCTGGCGACCAACAACCTGCGCAACGCCGAGGTGATCGAATCGATGGGCATGCTGCCCAACCTGATGCAGCGCTGGTACAAGATGCACGGTAAATTCCTGCATCTGCAGGCCGAGGCCAGCGAGGCCGCCGGCAAGATTTCCGCCGTCACCAAGTTCGTGCAGCTGGCGCAGCAGTCGCTGGTGCTGGGCTTCGGCGCGCTGCTGGTGCTCGAGAACAAGATCACGGCCGGCATGATGATCGCCGCGTCGATCCTCGTCGGCCGCGCCCTGCAGCCGGTGCAGCAGTTGATCGGCGTGTGGAAGTCCTGGGGCAGCGTGCGCAGCGCCTACGAGCGCCTGACCGCGTTGCTGGAAACGAATCCGGCGCGCGAAGCCGGCATGCCGCTGCCGAAGCCGCAGGGCGCGCTGTCGGTCGAAGGCGTCACCGCCGCGCCGCCGGGCTCCCGGAATGCCGTCGTGCGCGGCCTGAGCTTCGCGATCGCCCCGGGCGACGTGCTGGGCGTGATCGGCCCGAGCGGCTCCGGCAAGTCGACGCTGGCGCGCCTGCTGGTCGGCGTGTGGCCGGCGATCGCCGGCAAGGTGCGCCTGGACGGCGCCGATATCTATGCCTGGAACAAGGGCGAGCTGGGACCGCACATCGGCTACCTGCCGCAGGACATCGAACTGTTCGGCGGTACCGTCAGCGAAAACATCGCCCGCTTCGGCGACATGGACCCGGAGAAGGTCGTGCAGGCGGCCAAGCGCGCCGGCGTGCACGACATGATCCTGCACATGCCGGACGGCTACGACACCCGCCTGGGGGATGGCGGCGCCGGCCTGTCCGGCGGCCAGAAACAGCGCCTGGGCCTGGCGCGCGCCATGTACGGCGACCCGGCGCTGATCGTGCTCGACGAACCGAATTCGAACCTCGACGACATCGGCGAACAAGCCCTCGTGATGGCCGTCCAGGACCTGCGCCAGCGCGGCAAGACCATCGTCCTGATCACGCATCGCACCAGCATCATCGGCGCGACGAACAAGCTGTTGTTGCTGCGCGATGGCGCCGCGCAGAAGTTCGGCCCGACGGCTGACGTGCTGGCGGCGCTGCAGCAGCAGGCCCAGGCCGCGCAGCAGGCTGCGCAGCAGGCCGCGGCGCGCCAGCCGGCTCCGGCACAACAACAGGCACAGGCCGCCGGCCAGGCGACCGCGGCCCAGGAAGGGAAGTAAATGAAACTCATTGAGAACAAGTCAAAAGCGACGGAAGTCATCGCGCATGACGTGACGCCGCTCGAAGTGAATACCGATGCCCGCCCGTACAGCCGGCTCGGCTGGCTGATCGTGCTGCTCGGCGTCGGCGGCTTCCTGTTGTGGGCGCTGACGGCGCCGCTCGACAAGGGCGTGCCGCTGTCCGGCACCGTGGCCAAGGAGTCGAACCGCAAGGCCGTGCAGTACCAGCAGGGCGGCACGATTCAGGAAATCCTCGTGAAGGACGGCGACGTCGTCAAGGCCGGCCAGACCGTCGTGCGCATGAACCCGGTCGTCGCGAAGTCGGCCTTCGAGATCACCGACAGCCAGTACCTGACCGCGCGTGCCACCGAGGCGCGCCTGGAAGCGGAGCGCGACGGCCGCAAGACGATCGCCTTCCCGCCCGACCTCGAACAGCGCAAGAGCGACCCGCGCGTGGCTGAGCTGATGACCCTGCAGAGCCAGCTGCTGATGTCGCGCACCAGCTCCCTGCAGAGCGAGCTCTCCGGCATGGACGAGAGCATCGCCGGCCTGAAGGTGCAGATCAAGGGCCTGGAAGAATCGCGCGACAGCACGAAGGAACAGATCAAGCTGCTGAAGGAGCAACTGGACGGCATGCGCGACCTGGCCAAGGAAGGCTATGTGGCCCGCAACCGCATGCTGGAGCTGGAACGCACCTATGCCCAGCTGCAGGGCGCGATCTCGGAAGACATCGGCAACATCGGGCGCTCGCGCAGCCAGGTGATCGAGCTCACGCTGCGCAAGTCGCAACGGACGCAGGACTACCAGAAGGAAGTGCGCACCCAGCTCGCCGATACCCAGAAGGAAGCCGAAGCCCTGGGCGCGCGCCTGGAGGCGCAGAAGTATGACCTCGCCAACGTCGAGGTCAAGGCGCCGGTCGCCGGCACCGTGGTCGGCCTGGCCGTGTTCACCAACGGCGGCGTCGTCAACCCGGGCTTCAAGATGATGGACATCGTGCCGTCCGACGATCCACTGATCATCGAAGGCCAGCTGCCGGTCAACCTGATCGACAAGGTGCACGACGGCCTGAAGGTCGAGCTGATCTTTGCCGCCTTCAATACCAACCGCACGCCGCATATCGAGGGCGAGGTGGAAACCGTATCGGCCGACCGCAGCGTCGACGAACGCACCGGCACGCCGTACTACAAGGTGCGCGTGAAGGTGACGCCGGCCGGCCAGAAGATGATCGCCGCCCACAAGCTGAACATCATCCCCGGCATGCCTGTGGAACTGTTCGTCAACACTGGCGAGCGCACGATGATGAACTACCTGCTCAAGCCGGTGTTCGATCGCGCCAAGTCGTCGATGTCGGAGGAATGATCCGCGATGGCGAAAGTGTCGATGAAAAAGAAGGCGCTGGCGCTGGCCGTGCTGCTGGCCGCCGGCGGCAACGCCGCGGCGATCAGCCTGCAGCAGGCCTACGAGGCCGCGCTGAAGAACGATCCGCAGTACCGGATGAATTTTTACGAGAACGAGTCGGCCAAGGAAAACCGCATCCTCGGGCGCTCGAACCTGCTGCCGCAGGTGTCGGCGAGCTATTCGGCCAGCCGCAACATCGCGGACGTCGAATTCATCTCGAGCAATCCGAAACTCGGGAACGAGTTGACGCACCCGCGCTACATCAGCCGCTCGTCGGCCGTGCAGGTGCGCCAGCCGATCCTCAACCTGGACGGCTGGATGCGCTATCGCCAGGGCAAGGTCCAGACCGAGCAGGGCGCCAGGCAGTTCGAGTCCGACACCGCCCAGGTGATCCTGCGCGTCGTCGGCGCCTATTCGGACGCCTTGTTCGCCGAAGACCAGGTCGCGCTGTCGAAAGTGCAGCGCGACATGTATCTGGAGCAGATGAAGGTCAACCGGCGCCTGTTCGAGAAAGGCGAGGGCACCAAGACCGACATGCTGGAAACCCAGGCGCGCCTGGATCTGGCCGAGGCCCAGCTGGTCGAGGCGCAGGACAACGCGACGGCGATGCGCGACACGCTCGCCGGCGTGATCGGCATGGACCCGGGCACGCTGGATCCGCTCGGGGCCAATTTCCACTTCCAGGACATGGCGCCAAAGTCGTTCGAGGACTGGCGCGTGGACGCGCTCGCGCACAATCCGCAACTGGCGGCGGCACGCCTGGCCGTCGAGAACGCGCGTCTGGAAATCCTGCGCGACAAGGCCGGGCATGCGCCGCGCGTCGACCTGATCGCCGCCTACAGCAAGGATGACGCCGCATCGCTGACCACGTATAACCAGAACACGGTCAACCGCACCATCGGCGTGCAGGTGAATATCCCGATCTATCAGGGCGGGGCGATCAATGCGACGACGCGCCAGGCGGCAGCGAACTGGAACCGTGCGCAGGCCGATTTCGACAACCACGCCAACCAGGTGGTGGTCGAATTGCGCAAGGCGTACGACCTCGTCCAGAACAGCACTGCCAAGATCAACGCCCTGGAGAAGGCCGTGGCTTCCGGGCGGGAGCTCATGAAAGCCACCGAGCAAAGCATCAAGGGCGGCGTGCGCATCAATCTCGACCTGCTGAACGCACAGCAGCAGCTGTACACGAGCCAGCGCGACCTTGCGCAGGCACGCTATATGTACCTGCTCGGCCTGCTTCGCATGCGCGCCGCCGCCGGCACGCTGGACGGCGGCGCCGTACGTGAAGTTGCCGCCTACTTCCACTGAATGTCCATCCCTCCGGCGGCGCCATGTACGGCGCCGCCGCTTCCTTTCGGCCCGACTTTTCCGCTGATTATTTCCATCATGTAAATTGCATCTAATTAACAATTTGCCTGAGTGCAGTAAGTAACCACTTCTCTAAAGAAACAGTATCCATGCGGAACATGGATGCGCACTGCTGGGTTGCTGGCGCCATCTATATTTTAGCTATTGTAGTATTTCCTCACATTTCGACATGGAGGTAATAATGGCAACTACGAACACAACGACCGTCGAGCAGTTGTATATCGCATACTTCAGCCGCCCGGCGGACCCCAACGGGCTGACCTATTGGGACAATGTGCTGGCGACCGATCCCAACGGGGTGCAGCAGATTTCCGCGGCCTTTGCCGGCTCGCAGGAGTACAAGGATACATATGCAGGCCTGGACAACCAGGGCGTCGTGCTGGCCGTGTACCAGAACCTGTTCGGCCGCGTCGGCGAGCAGGCCGGTGTCGATTACTGGACGAACGCGCTGAACAACCACACGATCACCGTCGACAACGCCGTGACCGCCATCGCCGCCGGCGCCCAGGGCAACGACAAGCTGGTCTACAACGGCCGCGTGGCCGTTGCCACGACGTTCACGGAGCACGTCGACACATCCGCCGAAATCGCGGCCTATTCGGGCACGGCGCCCAACCTGAAGGCCAAGGCCTTCATCGGCACGATCGTCGATCTGCAATCCTCGGCCTATGCCATCGACCCGGGCGTGATCGACGCCAAGATCGCCGACATCGTGGGCACCCCGACCGGCACTGACATACAGCACCACCTGGCCTGATCAACGTTGTGCCCGACGTTTCATATCGCATTCGCGATTGGGACAGTAGTGAACGAGGCTGGCGGGCGCGGCCGCTGCGACGTCCACGGCCTCCTCGATGCAACGGAAGGAGATGACGATGGCCGGGCTCAGCACCCAGATACAGGACTTGTACGTCGCGTATTTCGGCCGTCCGGCCGATTATTTCGGATTGCAGTACTGGACCGGGATCGCGGCCACGCCCAGCGGGTTCGCCGAGATGGTCCAGGCGTTCGCCACCTCCGCGGAATACCGGGGCATGGTGGGCGGCATGGACAACCGCGCGCTCGTCGACACCGTGTACGAGCACCTGTTCGGTCGCCCGGCGGAGACGGCCGGCATCGATTACTGGGCCGGCCTGCTGGACAGCAAGGTGATTTCCATCGCCGACGTCGTGACGTCGGTCGCCGGCGGCGCCCAGGGTCTCGACAGCGTCGTATTTCAGGACAAGGTCCAGACGGCGGACATCTTTACGGACCACCTCGACCAGGCCAACGAGCGCCTGGCCTACACGGGCACGAACGCGAACACGCTGGCCTACGATTACCTGGCCGCGATCAAGGACGAGGCCTCGGCGGCGTATGCCCTCGATCCGGCCAACATCGATGCGCTGATCGCGAAGATCAGCACCGTGATCTACACGGCAGGCATGGAAGAACCGGTGCACCTCGTCGGGGTGCAGCCGGGTTGACGACGGGGCGGCGGGCTCAGGCGCCCGCTTCGTTCGCCATCGTGCTGCCGGCCGTCTTGCCACCCGCACAATGCGGACACGATTTCCCCACCACATATTCCGGCGCCAGTTGCTGGCGCGGCGTGACAACGGCGCGGCAGGCAAAACACTGCACGGTTTCCGTCGGTTCCAGTTTGGGATTGAGCGCGGTACGGTAGTCGAACACGAAGCAGTCGCCCGTGTAGTGGTCGCCGCCCACTTCCTCGAAATACTTCAGGATGCCGCCGTCGAGTTGATACACGCGGTCGTAGCCGATGTTCTGCATGTGGATCGCCGCTTTTTCGCAGCGGATGCCGCCCGTGCAAAAAGTCACGACGGTCTTGCCCTGGAGCGCATCCTTGTGCTGCGCGACGACGTCCGGGAATTCGCTGAACTTGTCGATGCGGTAATCGAGCGTGTTGTCGAACGTGCCGACGTCCACCTCGAACGCGTTGCGGGTTTCCATCATGACGACGGGGATGCCGTCGTCGTCGTGGCCCTGGTCGAGCCAGCGCTTGAGCGTCTTCGGCGCCACGGACGGCGCACGGCCCAGTTCCGGCTTGATCAGCGGCATGCGCATCGTGATGATTTCCTTCTTGATGCGGACCAGCATGCGGCGGTGCGACTGCTCGGTCGACACGCTTTCCTTCCACTCCAGGTCGGCCAGGCGCGCGTCGCTGCGCACCCAGGCGAGGTACTGGTCGATCGCCTCGCGCGGGCCGGACACGAACATATTGATGCCTTCCGGCGTCAGCAGGATGGTGCCCTTGAGGGCAAGTTCGGTGCACAGCGCCTGGTATTGCAGGCGCATCTCTTCGAGGTTGTCGAGGCTGACGAACTTGTAGGCGGCGATATTGACGTGCATGATCGTTAAAGCGGAGGAACGTGAAATGAAGCCTTCTATTATATGCTAGAAAATGCGGGCAGCTGAGCCCCGCAGACGTCGCATTCGCGGCAATTGGCATTACAATGCTTTTCTTTCGTGCAAGCTTTCCGGCCCTTCCATGCAATCGCTGAACCTGCAATACAACCCGCGCATCGACCAGCTGCGCTGGCTGGCCGCCACCATCGTGTTCCTGTTTCATTTCCACCTGGAGTACCGCGGCCTGGGCGGAGCGCCGCTGGTGAGCAACTGGGCGGCCCTCATCACGGAAGGGCATACGGGGGTGGGACTGTTCTTCACGCTGTCGGGTTTTTTGTTCATGCAGATCGCGCTGGCGCAAAAGACCATCGTCTACCGCGATTTCGTGCGCAATCGCGTGCTCCGCATATTCCCCCTGTTCCTGACGATCTTCCTCGTCGCGACGTCGATCGGGCGCGATAATTTCCAGCCGCAGGACCTGCTGTATCTGTTCGCCACCAACCTCGGCCATGCGCCCACGTCGGGCACGGTGGTCACGGGTGCGGCCTGGACCATTTCCCTCGAATTCCTGTTCTACCTCGTCTTCCCGTTCCTCGCCCGCTTTGCGCTGGAGCGGGGCAAGCGCTACGTGCTGCAGCTGCTCGTGCTGATGGCGTTCTTCAAGCTCGCCGCGTATACCGTCAACGACAACAGCACGCTGATGTATTTCTGCACGTTCGTCGGGCGCTTCGACCAGTTCCTGATCGGTATGCTCGCGGCGATGCTGTACCAGCAATACCAGCCCACGCTGCAGCGCCATGCGCCGTGGCTGCTCGTGGCCGCGGCCGCGCTCGTCGTGTGGGACACCGCCACCATGCACCGCCTGGCGCCGTTCGGCGCGACGCCGAAATCGTCGTTCTGGATCTTCTGGTCGATGGCGGAGTCGGCCGGATGGGCTTTCTTCATCCTCGCCTGGGTGGGATTCCGGCCGCGCCTGCCGGACGTCGTCGAGCGCGTGCTGTGCCACGGCGGCAAGGTCAGCTTTTCCTTCTATTTGCTGCACATGGGGCTGCTGCACCTGCTGGCCCAGCGCGTCGGCCTCGTGCACCCGACCGGGCGCGGCTGGCTCGACGCCGCCCTCATGGTGGCCGTCAGCTATGGCGCGACGTGGACGCTGGCGACCCTCAGCTACAACAGCATCGAGGAGCCGTTCCTGCGCATGCGTCGCCGCTACGGTGCCGACAAGCCGGTGCAGGCGAGCGTCGCCGTGCAATGATGGATTGATCACGCGGCCGCATCTTGTCAAGCGTGTCACCGTGCCTGGATGCAACCCTCCCATCCGGCGGTCCGAGGTAAAATGACAGGATGACTTCCCCGATCTTCACCCACCTCCGCGTCCATACCGAATACTCGATCGTCGACGGCCTCGTGCGCATCGACGACCTCGTGGCTGCCGCCTCCAAGGACCAGCAGCCGGCGGTGGGGGTCACCGACCTGGCCAACGCGTTCTGTCTCGTGCGTTTTTATAAGGCGGCGCGCGGCAAGGGCATCAAGCCGATCGTCGGGGTCGACGCCTGGATCACGAACGACGAGAACCGCGAAAAGCCGTTCCGCCTGCTGATCCTGGCCAAGAACAAGACCGGCTACCTGCAGATCTGCGAACTGCTGTCCAAGGCGTGGCTCACCAACCAGTACAAGGGCCGGGCCGAGATCCGCGTCGAGTGGCTGGAAGCGCTGGCGACGAGCGTGTCCACGCTCGAGCCGGACGTGCCCCAATCGAACGCCCTGATCGTGCTGTCGGGCGCGCAGTTCGGCGACATCGGCCAGGCCATCGACAACGGCGACATGGACAAGGCCGAGGCCGCTGCGACCCGCTGGGCGCAGCTCTTCCCCGGTCACTTCTATGTCGAGATCCAGCGCGCCGGCCAGCCGAACCAGGAACAGCAGGTGCGTCATTCGGTGGCGCTGGCGAACCGGCTCGGGCTGCCCGTCGTCGCGACGCACCCCGTGCAGTTCATCAGCAAGGACGAATTCGTCGCGCACGAGGCGCGCGTCTGTATCGCCGAGGGCGAGATGCTGGCGAACGCCAAGCGCGTGCGCCGCTTCAACGAAGGCATGTGCTTCAAGTCGCAGGCCGAGATGGCCGAGCTGTTCAAGGACTTGCCGGGCGCGTTGGCCAACTCCGTGGAGATCGCCAAGCGCTGCAACGTCACGCTGACGCTCGGCAAGCCGCAGCTGCCGAACTTCCCGACGCCGGGCATGACGATCGACGAATTCCTTATCGCCGAAACGAAGAAGGGCCTGGAAGAGCGTCTCGTCGAGCTGTACCCGAACGAGGAGCAGCGCGAATCGGCGCGGCCGCGCTACGAGGCGCGCCTCGAGTTCGAGAACAACACCATCATCAAGATGAAGTTCCCGGGCTACTTCCTCATCGTGGCGGAGTTCATCCAGTGGGGCAAGAACAACGGCGTGCCGATCGGCCCGGGCCGCGGTTCCGGTGCCGGTTCGCTCGTCGCGTACGCGCTCAAGATCACCGACCTCGATCCGCTCAAATACAACCTGCTGTTCGAACGTTTCCTGAACCCGGAACGCGTCTCGATGCCCGACTTCGACATCGACTTCTGCCAGGAAAAGCGCGAACTGGTGATCCAGCACGTGAAGGACCTGTACGGCCGCGACGCCGTGTCGCAGATCGCCACGTTTGGTACGATGGCGGCGAAGGGCGCGATCCGCGACGTGGGCCGCGTGCTCGATTTCGGCTACAACTTCTGCGACGGCATCTCCAAGCTGATCCCGTTCAAGCCGGGCAAGCAGGTGTCGATCGCCGAGGCGATCGAGGAAGAACCGATGCTGAAGGAGCGCCTCGAGAACGAGGAAGAGGTGAAGCAGTTGATCGAGCTCGCGCAGCAGGTCGAAGGCATCACCCGCAACATCGGCATGCACGCGGGCGGCGTCTTGATCGCCCCCGGCAAGCTGACCGACTTCTGCCCGCTGTACACGCAGGGCGGCGACGCCGGCGTCGTGTCGCAGTACGACAAGGACGACGTCGAGGCGGCCGGCCTGGTGAAGTTCGACTTCCTGGGCCTGACCACGCTGACGATCCTCGACCGCGCCGTCAACTACATCCG
Source organism: Massilia luteola (assembly GCF_034420155.1). Lineage (NCBI taxonomy): Bacteria > Pseudomonadati > Pseudomonadota > Betaproteobacteria > Burkholderiales > Oxalobacteraceae > Massilia > Massilia luteola. Next base: position 111,142 of record NZ_JAXOFN010000013.1, on the reverse strand, counting down.
CGGGCTCGACCCGGCCGACAAGGATTTCGACCTGGCCAAGCTGCCGCTGACGGACCGGCCGACCTATAAACTGCTGACGGATGCGAAGACCGTCGCCGTGTTCCAGCTCGAAAGCCGCGGCATGCAGGGCATGCTGAAGGATGCGCGTCCCGACCGCTTCGAGGACATCATCGCGCTCGTGGCGCTGTACCGTCCGGGCCCGATGGACCTGATCCCCGACTTCTGCAAGCGCAAGCACGGCGAAAAGTTCGACTACCCGGACCCGCGCACGGAGTCCATCCTGTCCGAGACCTACGGCATCATGGTCTACCAGGAGCAGGTGATGCAGATGGCGCAGATCGTCGGCGGCTACTCGCTGGGCGGCGCGGACATGCTGCGCCGTGCGATGGGCAAGAAGAAGGCCGAGGAAATGGCCGAGCACCGCGCGATCTTCCGCGCCGGCGCCGCGAAGGACGGCCTGTCGACCGAAAAGGCCGACGAGATCTTCGACCTGATGGAGAAGTTCGCGGGCTACGGCTTCAACAAGTCGCACGCGGCCGCGTACGCGCTGCTGTCGTATCACACGGCGTACCTCAAGGTCCACCACACCGCCGCGTTCATGGCAGCCAACATGTCGCTGGCGATGGAAGACACGGACAAGATCAAGATCCTCGTCGAGGACTCGATCGACATGTGCGGCCTGACGATCCTGCCGCCGGACGTCAACGAATCGCAGTTCCGCTTCACGCCGGAAGGCCCGCCGCCGTCCGTCACGGGCAAGCAGGTGAAAAACATCCGCTACGGCCTGGGCGGCGTGAAGGGCGCGGGCCAGGGTGCGATCGAGGCGATCATCGCGGCGCGCGAGGAAGGCGGCCGGTTCAAGGACCTGTTCGACTTCTGCAAGCGCGTCGACCGCAAGCAGATCAACCGCCGCACGATCGAATCGCTGATCCGCGCCGGCGCGATGGATTGCTTCGGCACCGACCGCGCCGTGCTGCTCGCGTCGGTCGCCTTCGCGATGGAAGCGGCGGGCCAGGCCGCCGCCGCCGCCAACCAGGTCAGCCTGTTCGGCGGCGACGATTCCGACCTCGTCGCGCCGCCGGAATACGTGAAGGCGACGCCCTGGACCGACCGCCAGAAGCTGGCCGAGGAAAAGACCGCGCTGGGCTACTACCTGTCGGGCCACATGTTCGACTCGTACGCGCAGGAAGTGCGCCGCTTCGCCAAGACCAAGCTGAAAGACCTGGAGCCGTCGCGCGATCCGCGCATGCTGTGCGGCGTGATCACGGGCGTGCGCACGCAGCTCACGCAGCGCGGCAAGATCCTGATCGTGTCGCTGGACGACAAGTCGGGCGTCGTCGAGGTCACGATCTACAGCGAGCTGTTCGAAGCCAACAAGAACATCTTCCGCGAGGACGAATTCCTGCTCGTCGTCGGCAAGGTGTCGGAAGACCGCTTCAACGGCGGCCTGCGCATCACGGCCGAAAAGGCATTCGACATCGCGACGGCGCGCATCCAGTACGGCCACAAGCTGGAGATGGACGTGGCCTGCACCATCGCGCCGGCCAAGCTGGCCGAGATCCTGCAGCCGTACCGCCACGAGAACGGCCTGCCGGTCAGCCTGCGCGTGACGCCGCAGGGCATCCCGTGCATCCTGCAGTTGGGCGACGCGTGGCGCGTGGCGCCGTCGGACGAACTGAAATACGCGCTCGAGCTGCACCTCGGGGCGAAAGAGGTCGCGGTCGAATACTGATTACTTCCTGAGGACGACGATCCCCGCCTGGTGCTTGGAGAACAGCACCGTGCACGCGCCCACGAGCGCGCGCATGCCGGGGATGCGCATGACCTTGCCGAGCAGGCCGCGCAGTTCGCGCCGGTACAGCGCGATGTACAGGTACTGTGCATGCGGGTGCACGGAAAAGCCAGTGAAGCCGGCCTTCTTCGCGCCGCGGATGATTTTCGCGGGATGCATGTCGCGTTCCGTGACGCCGAATTCCTGCATGACGGCGGCCGAGCGTTTTTCGTGGCCCAATCCCGGTTCCGACGTGATGCAGATGCCGCCCGGCTTCAGCGCGCGGTAGGCGCTTCTCAATGCGCCGACTTCGTCGACCGCATGGTGCAGGCAGTCGAAGAACACGACCACGTCGAATTCGTTCTCGAACGCCAGCGACTCGTAGTCGCCCACGACGAAGTCGAGGTGTTCGAGGCCGTTGTCGTGCTTGAGCCGGCGCGCCGCCTCGATGGCTTCCGGCACCAGGTCCTGCCCGACCACGTGGTAGCCCCTCTTTGCGAACAGCACGCTGGTCCAGCCCGTCCCGCAGCCCATGTCCAGCAGGCGGCCCCCTTCCGGCATCAGGCCCATCATGGCGCCGAGTTCCATCAGGTACATGCCGCACTGGCTGTCCGACCACGGTTTGTGCGCGGCGTGCCGCATGCCGTCCGCGCCGATGTTCTTGAAATAGTCGTACTCGCCTTGCGTCGCCATGTGCCCGTACCGAATTCAGCAAAAACGGTATTCTAATGGATGAACTCGCGCAGCATTACGCACACGGCAAGACTATTTGTTAAGCGGCCGCCGGCCGTGCGCCCGCCAGGCCGCCGTATTCTCGTGCTCGCGCAACCCGATCGTTGCCTGCGTAACCTTGTTCGCAGCGCGCTCGAGGACGACTTTCCGGTTGCTCGTTTCCTGGTCGCGCTGCGCCTCGCGGTGCCACAGGTGGAACACTTCGGTGGCGAAGGCGCCGTCCTTGCGCATCACGCCGGCGTGGAACAGGCGCACGACGAGGTCGGAATCCTCGTGGCCCCAGCCCGTGAAACTCTCGTCGAAGCCGTTCACCCGTTCCAGGTCGCCGCGCCACACGGCCAGGTTGCAGCTCTTGATGCGGCGCCAGGAAAACTTGCGCGACGTGCGGCCCAGGTCGGGCCAGCGCAGCCCCAGCGGCTGCAGCGTCTTGTTCAGGTCGCCACGCAGCCGCCAGCGCAGGCGCGTGAGCGGGGACGTGGCGGCGACGTCGATCCCGTCGTCCAGCACCCGGCGCGTCAGCGTCTCGGACATCAGGATGCGGCTGCCCGACACGAGGCAGCCGGGCCGGGCCAGCGCGCGGTGGCGGGCGATGAAATCGCGCTGCGGGATGCAGTCGCCGTCCAGGAAGATGATGTAGTCGCCGGTGGCGGCGAGAATGCCGCGATTGCGTGCCATGGCGGCGCGAAACCCCACGTCGGGTTGCCAGACGTGGCGTAGAAGCACCGGTGAAGCGGCTGCCAGCCGTTCGACGCAGGCACGCGTGTTGGCAGTCGAGCCATCATCAGCGATAATGATTTCAAAATTCTTGTCGTTCTGCATGAAACATGCCCGCACCACCGCCTCCAGCGCGTCTGGCCGGTTATAGGTGGTGATCACGACCGAGATTGTCTGAGCGTGACGCATAAGGTCCGTTGTACACTGCTGTATTCAGGGGCAAGAGTATCCCACAAGAACATCAATGAACAGTAATCCGACGAATACGAGGGCGCCGATGCGGGTCTGGATCGGCGCCCTGGCCTTCCTGTTACCCTTTTCGAGCCTCGTCACCTCGTTCGGCGTGAGTCTTGCAAGTTTCCTCTTCCTGGTCAGCGCCTTGATATTGTTCAAACCGTGCCGTGATGCGCTCGTGCGCCACTGGCCGGAGGTGCGCTGGGTCGTGCTAGCCTTCCTGCTGCATCTCCTGTTCGTGCTGGCCTGCGCACTGTTGCGCGGCGAAAAGATGAGTGTGGTGGAAAAACCGGTGCGCATGCTCCTGTCCCTGACCGTGCTGGCCGCCGTGGTGGCGAGCCGCGCGCCGCGCCGGGCGCTGTGGTGGGGCGCGAGCGCGGGGGCGGTGGCGGCGCTGCCGTTCATCGCCTGGCAGCGCTTCGCCCTGCACATCGAGCGCCCGGGGGGCTTCATCAATTCGATCACGTTCGGCGATCTCGCCATGCTGCTGGCGCTGCTGGCGCTGGCCGGCGCGATCGACATGCGCGACCGCCCGCGCGATGCGCTGCTGGCCGGCGCCGGGGCGCTGGCGGGCTTCGCAGCGTCCGTGCTGACCGGCACCCGCGGCGGGTGGGCGGCGCTGGTGCTGGCGGCGCTCGTGCTGGGGCGCCATGCGGGCCGGATCGACAGCCGGCGCGGGCGTGCGCTGCTGGCGGCCGGCGTGGCCGTGCTGGCCGCGGCCTGGTTCACGCCGGCGCTGGGCGTACAGGAACGCTTTGCCGAAGGCGTCCACGACGCGCGCACCTGGTACGAGGGCGGCACCGTGTGGACGAATGTGGGGACCCGGCTGGAATTGTGGAAGGGCGCCGTCATGCTGATCCGCGAACACCCGTTGTTCGGCATGGATTTCGATGCCTGCCGCGCCCGCCTGGCGGCGTATGCGCAGGCCGGCCGGCTCGATCCGATGGTGCTCGAGCTGCCGCACCTGCATAATGACGGGTTGCAGGCCCTGGCGACTGGCGGCGCGGTCGGCTTCGTCATCTGGGCCGCCACCCTGGCCGCGCCCCTGCGGTTTTTCCTGCGCCGCCTGGGGCGGGCGACGGCAGCGCGCGAACCGCAGTTCGCGGTCGCGCTGGGCGGGGCGCTGGTGGTGCTAGGCTATGTCGGCTTCGGGCTGACGGAAGTGATTTTCTGGTCTATGAAGGGCAGTCTGTTCTATGCGCTCATGGTGTTTCTGCTCATGGGCTTCTGCCTGAATGCGAAAGAAAAAATTGGATAACAGTGTCATCATCAAGCGCCTGTGGGCGATCCTGAAGCCGTATCGCGGGCGCGCCTTCCTGTCGCTGCTCGCGATGGCGTTGACGGCCGCCACCCAGCCGTTGCTGGGCGAGGCCCTGAAGCTGCTGATGGACAAGGGTTTCAAGCATAAGGTGCCGTTCAGCCTGTGGTGGATTCCCGGCGTGCTGGTGTCGATCTTCGTCCTGCGCGGCATCGGCACGTTCGCCACCGCCTACTACAACAACTGGGTGCTGTCGCGCGTACTGAACGACTTGCGCGCCCAGGCCTTCGCACGGCTGCTGCGCCTGCCGGTCGCGCGCTTCCACGAAGAGTCGACCGGCAAGGTGATCAACACCGTCGTCGGCGACGTGCGCCAGGTCGTGGACATGATCCAGTCCGTGTTCATCTCGTTCGTGCGCGACGTGCTGGTCGTCATCGGCCTGCTCGGCTCGCTGCTGTGGCTGAACTGGAAGCTCACGCTCGTCGCGATCGTCGTCGTGCCGCTGACGGCCGTGATCGTGCGGACGACGAGCCGCCGCCTGCGCCACCTGAACCGGGAGAACCAGCGCGTGACGGCCGAGATGACCCAGGTCGTCGAGGAAGCGGCGCGCGGCCACCAGGTGATCCGCGTGTTCTCCGGCGAGCACTACGAAAACCGTCGGTTCTTCCTGCGCAGCGAGGCGCTGCGCGGCTTTTCCCAACGCATGACGGTCGCGTTCGCGGCGACGACGCCCGTCACGCAGATCGCCACGTCGATCTCGCTGTCCGTCGTCGTCGTGCTGGCGCTGAAGGCCGATATGACGGTCGGCGAATTCACCCAGTTCGTCACCATGATGCTGATGCTCCTGACGCCGCTGAAGGCGCTGGCCGAGGTGAACGGCCCGATGCAGCGCGGGATCGCCGCCGCCGAGACCGTGTTCGAACTGATCGACGCGCCTGTCGAGCACGATCCGGGCACGCGTACCCTCGCGCGCGCGCAGGGCCATGTGCGCTTCGAGCACGTGACGTTCCGCTACCCGAACGCGCATGCGCCCGCGCTGGACGACGTGTCGCTGGACGTGAAGCCGGGCCAGACCGTCGCGCTGGTCGGCATGTCGGGCGGCGGCAAGTCGACGTTCGTGAACCTCGTCACGCGCTTCTACGAACCGGAATCCGGCCGCGTCCTGTTGGACGGCATCCCGTACCAGGACATCGCATTGGCGTCGCTGCGCGCCCAGCTGGCGCTCGTGAGCCAGAACGTCGTGCTGTTCGACGACACGCTGCGCGCCAACGTCGCGTACGGCGCCGAGCACGTCGACGAGGCGCGCCTGCACGCGGCCATCCACGCCGCGCACCTGGGCGACGTCGTCGCGCGCCTGCCGGAAGGCGTCGACACGATGATCGGCGAGAACGGCATGCGCCTGTCCGGCGGCCAGCGCCAGCGCGTGGCGATCGCCCGCGCCATCTACAAGGATGCGCCGATCCTGATCCTGGACGAGGCCACGTCGGCGCTGGACAACGAATCGGAACGCGCGGTGCAGGCCGCCCTCGACACGCTGATGGCGGGCCGCACCACGTTCGTGATCGCGCACCGCCTGTCGACCATCGAAGGCGCCGACCTGATCGTCGTGATGGAACACGGCCGCATCGTCGAGCAGGGCACGCACGACCAGCTGCTCGCGCAGGGCGGCATGTACGCCAACCTGTACCGCCTGCAGTTCTCCGCCCTGGTGGAAGAAACATGACCGGGAAGAGCAACGAGCGGGCGCGGACCCTGGTCATCTCGCCCAACTGGATCGGCGACGCCGTGATGGCCCAGCCCCTGCTGCGCCTGCTCAAGCAGGCCCACCCGGAGCGCGCCATCGACGTGCTGGCGCCGCCGCAGGTGGTGCCCGTGTGGCGCCGCATCCAGGAGGCGGACGATATCCTGGTGACGCCGTTCCGCCATCGCGCCCTGCAGCTGGGCGAACGCTGGCGCTACGCGCGCCTGCTCAAGGAGCGCGGCTACAGCGACGCCTACGTGCTGCCCAACACGCTGAAATACGCGCTGATCCCGTGGCTGGCGCGCATTCCGCGCCGCGTGGGCTACAAGGGCGAGATGCGCTACGGGATGGTCAACGTCATGCACCACGACGAGAAGCCGCCGCGCTCGATGGTGCCGTTCTACGCGGCCCTCGCGCGCGAGCCCGAGCTGCCGCTGCCGGGCAGGCTGGCGCGCCCGTTCCTCGTGGTCGGCGGGGAAGAGACGGAGCAGGTCGGGAAACGCCTCGACGTCGATCTCATGCGCCCCATCGTCGCGTTCGCGCCGGGCGCGGAATTCGGCATCGCCAAGCGTTGGCCGCCCGCGCATTACGGCGCGCTGGCGGCCCGGGTCGTGGACGCCGTGCCGGGCGTGCAGGTGCTGCTGCTCGGCTCCCCGAACGACCGCGAGACGTGCGCCCAGGTGCAGCAACATGCCGGCGCGGCCGCTTCCGTGGTGCTGAACCTGGCGGGCCAGACGTCGCTCGACGACGCCATCGCCCTGCTGGCGCAGGCCAGTGCCGTCGTCTCCAACGATTCCGGCCTGCTGCACATCGCGTCGGCGCTGAACCGTCCGGTGGTGGCCTTGTACGGCTCGACCGATCCGGACTACGCGCCGCCGTTGTCGGAAGTGGCGCGCACGGTGTCGCTGCGCCTCGAATGCTCGCCGTGCCGCAAGCGCGAGTGCCCGCTCGGGCATCACGATTGCATGAACAAGATGAGTGTGGAGCGGGTGTGGAGCGAGTTGGCGCCGATCCTGGTGCCGGTCCGCGACAACCGTAGGGTGGGCGCGGCTGTGCCCACGCGGTGATACGCGACATTGAATAATTCGCGGCCGTGCCGGCGGATGTTGAACGGGTCGGCACGGGGTGCCCCCGTACGATTACCTTGCTCGCAACGCGATGCACACGGCGTCCGCCATCCGGCTCACGAGCTCGTGCCGCTTGCGCGCCTCCGACCGCTTCTTCGACGGTATGCTCTCCAGGTCCGGCGCCGCCACCGGCGCGCAGTCGAGTTCCCAGTCGCCGTCGGGCCGCTTGCGCGCGCCCAGTTCTTCCCACAGCTGGTCGTAGTCCGCCAGCACGCGGCCGTGGCGGATCGCCTTGTAGATCACGCGGTTGCGGTTCGAGACCATCACCATGCGCTCGCACCCGTAGGCGTGGCCCAGCTGGCGCACGACGGTCGCCATCAGTTGCTTGGGCCGCATGCCGTGCAGTTCGCGCGTGGCCGTGCGGATCGCCTCGCGCGCATCGTCCGTCTTGCCGCCCTGGACGCAGCCGATGCTGACGGCCGGGCGGCCGTCGCGCGGCGCCACCGTGAACGCCACCGTGTACAGGACGCGGTCGGCCTGGGTCAGCTGCAGTACCAGTTCGCCCTCGCGGTCGAACATGTTCACGGTGCGCAGCTGGAGCTGGTAGGGCAGGCCGCTCTTGCCCGCGGCCTCGGCCAGCACGACGGGACCGAGGCTGGCGCGCGCCAGGGTCTGGCCCAGGCCGCGCCGGAACATGAAGTCGTAGTGCGCGCGGATCGCTTCCAGGCGCGCGTCGGCGTCCAGCACGTGGCTGATGTAGGGGCGGTAGACCTTGTACAGGAAGCGCGGACAGTTGCGCACGTATTCCGAGAACGCCGGGTGCGCGTTGAGCAGGCGCAGCCACTGGGGCGTCTGGCGCGGATGCAGGATGGCCCGCAGCCGGATCTTCGCGAACTCGCGCACCGACTTGAAGCCCGCCAGGTGTGGCGGCACGGCCGAGCGCAGCGTGACGGACGGCGCGGCGGATGCGATCAGGCGCTCGGTCCAGCCATGGTCTTCACGATAGAGTTTCATGCTGGCCGTCCGGCCGGGGCAGCACGGGGCACCGCGGGTAGCGGCTGGCGAGGGAAGTCGGACATGTCAGTCACACCAGGTTGCGTAAAGTAACGCTAAGTAACGTAGTGTAACTAAATAAATCCCTCCAGTAAATACAGCGGCAGCCGATGTAATGAAACAGTAATACGGCCGCCCGCGGGCGCGGACGGCCGTGGCCGTTGGCCGGCGATCAGCTGGCGTAGTGCGCCGATTCGACCTTGTTCGCCCGGTCGTCAATGCGCTCGCGCTCGCGCAGGTAGCGCGCCAGTGCATCGTCGAAGGAGGGCAGCAGCAGGCCGCGCTCGCTGCTCATGGCGCTGTTGCGCGGACGGGCGGCGCGCAGGCCGAGTTCGCCGGTCGTGCGTTCTTCCAGCCGGCCGTCGGCGACGCCGGCCGCCGCGCAGGCCCGCCGCGCCAGGTTGGCCCAGCTTATCGCGGCACCGTTGGTCAGGTGCCAGATGCCGGATTCGCGGTCGATCAGCAGGTCGAGGCAGGCGTTGACGAGGTCCGGCACATAGGTCGGCGCCGTGACCTGGTCGGATGCCGCCGCGAACGGCCGGCCCGCATCGAGCGCGTCGAGGGCATGCGTCACGAAGTTGTGCTCGTCCCACGGACCGAAGAAGGCGCTGGTGCGGATGACGAGGGCCTGCGGGTCGGCGTCGAGCACGCGCCGTTCCGCGTCGGCCTTGCTGCGGCCGTACACGCCCAGCGGCGCGACCGGATCGGATTCCACGTACGGACGGTCCTGGGTGCCGTCGAACACGAGGTCGCTGGAAAAGGTCATGAACCGCAGCGCGTGGCGGATCGCGGCCAGGGCGAGCACGGTCGGACCGTGGGCATTCTCGCGCATGCAGCGTTCGATATCGCCCTCGGCATCGTCGACGCGCACATAGCCGCCGGCATTGATGATGGCCCATGGCTTGAAGCGCACGATCGCCGCCTCGACGGAGGCCGGATCGGCGATGTCCATCTCCTGGCGCGTGAGCACGTGGAAGGCGAGGTTGCGCCGTTCGCAGATGCGGGCGAAGGCGCGGCCCAGGGTGCCCGTCGCGCCCGTGATCAGGATCGGCTGCGGGAAGGTCGAGCGGAGCGCGCCGCGCTCGGCGATGTCGGCCACGGCCGTGCTGGTCGCCACGGGCCTGGCCAGGAAGCGGCCCGGCCGGCGCCACCAGCCCTGGCCCTGCAGCACCGGATGCGACAGCGGCCGGCCGCTGGCCAGTTCGCGCATCAGGTTGGCGACCGCGGTCGGACGGGGCTGCGGTCCGCGCACGTCGAACGGGCCCGGTTCGTAGTAGCCGCGGCATTCGGTGACGAGGCAGTTCCAGTCGAACGAGCCGAGCAGCGCCCACACGGTGACGGCGCGGATGTCGGCGCCGCCCTGCTGGACTTTCCTGGCCGCGTTCCAGATCTCCACGAGCCAGCGTAATTGGTCTTCGCGGTTGGCGTCGATGTGCGCCTCGGTGACGGCGACGGGCAGGCCGTAGCGGTCCCACGTTTCCTGCAGCAGCGGGCCGATGCCCGGCGTCGGCGTGGCGAGCACGCGCGGGCATTCGATGTCGGCGTGCGGGATGCCGCGATAATTGCTGCGATGGCTTTCCGGATAGCGTTCGGCCCGGTGGTCGAGCCAGCGCTCGCTCGTGATGTAATAGTTGACGCCGATGACGTCCGGCGGGCAGGTATTCTCCTTGAACCACAGGAGCTCGTCCGCCTCCGCGCCGTTTTCCAGCAGATAGTCCCACAGCGCATGACCGGGGTCGATCTTCCCGCACAACATGTCCCACGCCAGCCAGCGGCGTTCGTTGAAGAAATTCGCGATCTCCGCCATTTCCGGCGTGCCGTAGGTGCGCGACAAGTCGTCCGTCTGCACGAGCTTCGCACCCGGATTCACGGCGCGGATCGCGCGCATCGACAGGACCACGGCGCGGCACTGGTTGATGAGGGCGCGGATGAACAGGTCCTCGCTGTCGCCGTGCGGATACCATACGCCATTGAGGCCGGAGAAGCGGGCCGTGGTGCAGGGCTCGTTCACGGGCGTCCAGTACTCGACCCAGGGATAGCGGCGCGCCACGGCGCCGGCATAGTCGGCCAGTTTTTCTGCGAAGTCCGGCGCCACGAGGCTCGTATGGCGCGGGCCGCTGCCGTGGTGGACGAGGCCGACGATGGGCGTCACGCCCAGTTGCTGCAACACGGGCAGGCGCTCGTCCGGCCACGACCAGTCCGCAGCTTCGATGCCATCGGGGGCGATCCGTTCCCACAGGACGGGGTAGCGGATGGCGCGGATGCCGAGCGACGCGAAGCGCTCCAGGTCCTGGAGCCGTTCGGCATGTCCATTGCGTTCCATTTGGGAGAAGTACTGATTGCGTACGCGGTTGACGGTGCATTCGAGGCCGCCCCAGAGCTGGAGCGGCGAGCTTGCTGGCTGGATATGACTGTTAAGATTCATGTGCGTGTCCTGCTGTTGATCCAAGGTCTAAGCCTAGTCGGCGAGCCCGGCTTCTTGTGTGGGATGGCGAACATATAGGCTCGATTTAGGACAAGTCCTACGTTCTCGCGGTCTCAGCTATGGCGCCGGCCGGGTTTGTCTTGACAGCCCCGGCGCGCACCGACACGATGCGGCCAGGAGGAACGAACATGTACATGGTGTACTGGATGATCGAGGAAGATGGGAGCCGGACCCCGCACGCGCAGCCGTTCGACACCACCGGGATGGTGGCCGCGATGCGCTTCATGGAAGACCTGCGGCGGCGCCAGCGCGAAGGCGAGGGCGTGCGCTTCGTGACGATGTGTTCCGAGCATCCGGACGTCGTCGGGCATCCGGGCGTGGATGTGACGGGGCCGGGTTACGACTGGAAGAAGAGGCGCAGATAACAACGGTGCAGATGATAACGGCGCAGATGACAACGGCGCGGATAACAACGGCGCGGATAACAACGGTGCCGATAACAACGGTGCCGATAACAACGGTGCAGATAACAACGGTGCCGATAACAACGGCGCAGATGACAACGTCGTCCCCGCGCAGGCGGGGATCCAATTTGCACGCGTCTCGACAGCGCTGGCAAACTTGGCCCCCCGCCTTCGCGGGGGCGACGAGTTAGAGGTTGGCGGCCTTTTCCTTGAGCACGTGCTTGAGCACCTTGCCGTTCGGCGCGGCGGGCAGGGCGTCCATCATGACGATGCGCGCCGGCCGCTTGTACGGCGCGAGCCGTTCCGCCACCCACGCGCGCAGCTCGGCGTCATGAGGCGGGCGGCGCGGATCGGGGTGGACGAAGGCGATGACTTCCTCGTTGCCGTCGGCCACGGTGCGGCCCACGACGGCCGACTGCGTCACGCCCGGATGCGCGTTCAGCACCGTCTCCACTTCCAGCGGGAATACATTGAAACCCGACCGGATGATCAATTCCTTCGTGCGGCCGACGATGAACAAGGCGCCGTCCGCGCCGCGCCGCGCCATGTCGCCCGTGTTCAGCCAGCCGCCGGGACGCAGCGCCGCATCCGTCGCCGCCGGATCGCGGTAGTAACCCCGCATCAGGTTCGGCCCGCGCACCCATAACTCGCCCGCGTCGCCGTCCGCCGCGTCGCGCCCGTCGCGGTCGACGACGCGCGCCTCGACGCCCGGGATCGGCTGCCCGACGGACGTGTCGGCACGCGGCGCGTCCAGGCGCGTCTGGCTGACCGTGGGCGCCGCCTCGGACAGGCCGTAGCCGTTGTGCAGCGCCACGCCCAGCACCCGCTCGACGGATGCCTTCAATACCGGATCGAGCGGCGAGCCGCCCGCGTACGCGAAGCGCAGGCGCGACGGCAGCCGAGCGTCCGCCCCGACCCGTTCCAGCAGCCGCGCATACATCGCGGGCACGCCCTGCACGATGGACAGGCCGTCGTCGCGGATCGCGGCCAGCATGCCCTCTGGCGTAAAGCGGGGCGCCAGGTGCAGGCAGGCGCCCGCGCTGAGCGTGCCCAGCATCACGGAGGTGAGGCCGTACACGTGCGAGATGGGCAGCACGCCCCAGGCGCGGTCGGCCGGCGCGAGGCCGCGCAGGCGGCTGGAGACGGCGGCCACGAACAGCAGGCTGCGGTGGCTCAGCATCACGCCTTTCGGCTGGCCCGTGGTGCCGGTCGTGTAGACGAGCGCCGCGACGTCGCCCTCGTCCGCCGGCGCGCAGTCGTCGTCCGGCGGGCCGATCATGATGCCGTCGTCGCACGCGGCGCCCGCGCGCATGGCGTGCGCCTCGGCTTCAGGCGATACGGCCGCCGTGTACAGCGCGATGCGCGCGCCGCAGTGCGTGCGGATCGCGTCCAGCTCGGGCGCGGTCAGGCGCGGGTTGACGTTGACGATCCATGCATCGACGCTCGCGGCGGCGAAGATCAGCGCGACCTGGTCCGCGCAATTCTCGCTCGCCAGCAGCACGCGGTCGCCGGGCCGCACGCCGTGTGCCCGCAACTGGTCGGCGCGGCGGTCGACGAGGGCGGCGAGGTCGCGGTAGGTCAGCGTGCGGCCGGCGTCGACGAGGGCCGGCGCATCCGGCGTACGTGAGGCGGCGCTGCGCACGATCGCGTCGATGCGCGCGGGCAGCGCGGCGAGCAGGGCGGGGATGTCGATCATGGCCGCGATGATAACCGGGCGGGCGCGGTCCCGCCAGCCACTGTAAATATTGGGCGCGGCGCGCACTCGTGATACGCTCGCGATGCAGTAAAAGTTTCCATAAGTATACGCTCTGAACAACGACAATCACGGAGGGGACATGGCTTTACTGGATATGCTGGACAAGGAACACACCGTGGCGCAGCCCGGTTTCAATCGCTGGCTCGTGCCGCCCGCCGCGCTCGCGATCCACCTGTGCATCGGCATGGCGTACGGGTTCTCGGTGTTCTGGCTGCCGCTGTCGAAGGCGGTCGGCATCAAGGAGTCGCTCGCCTGCCCGGCCGGCATGGGCTTCCTGGCCGAGATCACGGCGACGACCTGCGACTGGAAGATCTCGATGCTGGGCTGGATGTTTACGCTGTTCTTCGTGTTCCTGGGCCTGTCGACCGCCCTGTTCGGCGGCTGGCTCGAACATGCGGGACCGCGCAAGGCCGGCGTCGTCTCGGCCCTGTGCTGGTGCGGCGGCCTCGTGATTTCCGCGCTGGGCATCTATTCCCACCAGATCTGGCTGATGTGGCTCGGCTCGGGCGTCATCGGTGGCATCGGCCTCGGGCTCGGCTACATCTCGCCCGTCTCCACGCTCATCAAATGGTTCCCCGACCGGCGCGGCATGGCGACCGGCATGGCCATCATGGGCTTCGGCGGCGGCGCGATGATCGGCGCGCCGCTGGCCGACCGTCTCATGAAGCACTTCGCCACCGCCACGTCGGTGGGCGTGTGGGAGACCTTCCTCGCGCTGGCCGCGATCTATTTCGTGTTCATGATGGGCGGCGCGCTGTCGTACCGCGTGCCGGCAACGGGCTGGGTGCCGGAAGGCTGGACCCCGCAGGCCGCCAAGGGTTCCAATGCGATGATCACCCACCGCCACGTGCACGTGAAGCATGTCGGCTCGGTGCCGCAGTTCTGGCTCGTGTGGCTGGTGCTGTTCCTGAACGTCTCGGCCGGCATCGGCATCCTGGCGATGGCGTCGCCACTGCTGCAGGAAGTGTTCGGCGGCCGCCTGATCGGCGTGACGGCGGCCTTCAACGAGCTGACCACGGGGCAGAAGGCCCAGATCGCGACGATCGCGGCCGGCTTCACGGGCCTGCTGTCGCTCTTCAATATCGGCGGCCGCTTCGCCTGGGCCTCGTGCTCCGACTACATCGGCCGCAAGGCCACGTACTTCGTGTTCCTCGTGCTCGGCTTCGTGCTGTACGCGGCGATTCCGGCGCTGGCGCACGGCGGCCACCTGGCCCTGTTCGTCGTGTTCTTCTGCGTCATCCTGTCGATGTACGGCGGCGGCTTCTCGACCGTGCCGGCCTACCTGGCCGACCTGTTCGGCACGCAGATGGTGGGCGCGATCCACGGCCGCCTGCTGACCGCATGGTCCGCGGCGGGCGTCGTCGGCACCAGCCTGATCAACTACATCCGCGAGTACCAGATCGCCCATGGCGTGCCGAAGGCGCAGGCGTATGATACTGTCATGTACGTGCTGGCCGGCCTGCTGGTGCTGGGCTTCCTGTGCAACCTGATGGTGCGCCCGGTGGCTGCGCGCCACTTCATGAGCGAGCAGGAACTGGCGGACGAACGGCGCCTGGCGCACGAGCGCGACGGCGCGGCGGGACGTGCGCCGGCAAGCGCACCGGGCGTGGCCGGTATCGCCGGCGGCGCGGCGGTGGCGGTGCCGGCGGCGGCGGGCAATCCGCTGGTCGCGGCGCTGGCCTGGGCGGTGGTCGGCGTGCCGTTGTTGATCGGCGTGTGGATCACGTTGCAGAAGGCTATCGTGCTGTTCCAGTGATGTGAATGCATGCGCTGGTTGTGCGAACGGCTGCACATCGATCATCCAACGTAAGACAGGATCGACCATGAACCACCCCGTCATCCCCATCGCTACGCAAGGCCCCAGCCGCCAGCGCAAGCGCGAGGCACCCAAAGGCCGGCGCGTCGACCCGCAGGCCCTCGCCGACGTGCAGGCCGCGCTGGGCGATGCGCCGCGCCGGCGCGACCTGCTGATCGAGCACCTGCACAAGGTCCAGGACCGCTACGGGGCCCTGTCCGCGCCCCACCTGGCCGCCCTCGCGCAAGAGCTGAAACTGGCGCAGTCCGAGGTCTACGAGGTGGCCACCTTCTACCACCATTTCGACGTGTTGCGCGACGGCGACGATGCGCCGCCGGCATTGACGGTGCGCGTGTGCGCCGGCCTGTCGTGCGAACTGGCCGGCGCGCGCGACCTGCTGGCGCGCCTGCCGGCCATCCTCGGCACGCAGGTCCGCGTGCTGGCCGCGCCCTGCATCGGCCGCTGCGACGGGGCGCCCGCGGCGCTCGTCGGCCAGCGTCCCGTCACCGGGGCGAACGTCGACACGGTGCGCGCGGCCGCCGCCGGCGCCACCACCGACGTGCACACGGGCCATGCCGATTACGACGCCTACCGCGCCGCGGGCGGCTACCGGCTGCTGCGCGCCTGCATGGAGGGGCACCTCGACCCCGAGTCCACGATCGTGACCATGATGGCGTCGAGCCTGCGCGGCCTGGGCGGGGCGGGCTTCCCGGCCGGGCGCAAGTGGCGCATCGTGAGGAACGAACCGGGACCGCGCCTCATGGCGGTCAACATCGACGAAGGCGAACCGGGCACGTTCAAGGACCGTCATTACCTCGAACGCGATCCGCACCGCTTCCTCGAAGGCGCGCTCGTCGCCGCGTGGGCCGTGGGCATCGATACGATCTACCTGTACCTGCGCGACGAATACCACGGCCTGCGCGCCATGCTGGCGCAGGAGCTGGACCGGCTGCGCGCCGATCCGCCCGTGCCGGACCTGCCGGAGATCGTGCTGCGCCGCGGCGCCGGCGCCTACATCTGCGGCGAGGAATCGGCGATGATCGAATCGATCGAGGGCAAGCGCGGCATGCCGCGCCTGCGGCCGCCGTACCTGGCGCAGGTGGGCCTGTTCGGGCGGCCGACGCTGGAACACAACCTGGAAACGCTGCACTGGGTGCGCGACATCCTCGAACGCGGCGCCGAGTGGTTCACGAGCCAGGGCCGCCACGGCCGGCGCGGGCTGCGCTCGTTTTCCGTGTCGGGCCGCGTGCGCGAGCCGGGCGTGAAACTGGCGCCGGCCGGCATCACGATGCAGGAACTCCTCGACGAATACTGCGGCGGCATGCAGGACGGCCACGCGTTCTATGCCTACCTGCCGGGCGGCGCGTCCGGCGGCATCCTGCCCGCAAGCATGGCCGACATCCCGCTCGACTTCGACACCCTGCAGCGCCACGGCTGCTTCATCGGCTCGGCCGCGGTCGTCGTGCTGTCCGACCGCGATTCCGCCCGCGCGGCCGCGCTGAACACCTTGCGCTTCTTCCGCGACGAATCCTGCGGCCAGTGCACGCCGTGCCGCGCCGGCACGGCGAAAGCCGTCGCCCTGATGGAGCGGGACGCGTGGGACACGGCGCTGCTGGCCGAACTGTCGCAGGTGATGCGCGACGCGTCGATCTGCGGCCTCGGCCAGGCCGCGCCGAATCCGTTCGACTGCGTCATCCATTATTTTCCGCACGAGCTGGAGGGAGCATGAACGCGAATCTGCCCGGCGTGACGTTCGAGATCGACGGCCGCGAAGTCTCGGCCCGGCCTTTCGAGACCTTGTTCGATGCCGCCGCCCGCGCCGGCATCGAGCTGCCGCACCTGTGCCACAAGGACGGGCTGGAGCCGGCCGGTAACTGCCGCGCGTGCATGGTGGAGATCGACGGCGAACGCACGCTGGCGCCGTCGTGCTGCCGCCAGCCGGCGCCCGGCATGAAGGTGCGCACGGACAGCGCGCGCGCCGTCGCCGCGCGCAAAATGGTGCTGGAACTGCTGCTGTCCGACCTGCCCGAGACGACGTACACGCGCGACGACGAGGTCGCGCAGTGGGCGGACAGACTCGGCGTGGGCAAGCCGCGCTTCCCCGCCACGCGCGCGGTGCCGCCGGCGGACGCCAGCCACGCTGCGATCGAAGTGAACCTCGACGCCTGCATCCAGTGCACGCGCTGCGTGCGCGCCTGCCGCGACGAGCAGGTCAACGACGTGATCGGCCTCGCGGGCCGCGGCGAGAACGCGCGCATCGTGTTCGACCAGGGCGACCCGATGGGCGCGTCGACGTGCGTGGCCTGCGGCGAATGCGTGCAGGCCTGCCCGACGGGCGCGCTGGCGCCGGCGCGCGGTGCCGCGTTGGCCGTGCCCGACAAGCAGGTCGATTCCGTCTGCCCGTATTGCGGCGTGGGCTGCCAGCTGACGTACCACGTGAAGGACAACCGCATCGTGCGCGTCGAAGGCCGCGACGGCCCCGCGAACCACGGCCGCCTGTGCGTGAAGGGCCGCTACGGCTACGACTACGCGCACCATCCGCAGCGCCTCACAAAGCCGCTGATCCGGCGCGCAGGCGCGCCGAAACGCGGCGACTTCACGATGGACCCGAGCCGCGTGCTCGACGTGTTCCGCGAAGCGACGTGGGAAGAAGCGCTGGCGGCGGCGGGCGGCGGCCTCGCGCGCATCCGCGACGCGCACGGGGGCCGCGCGCTGGCCGGCTTCGGCTCGGCCAAGGGCAGCAACGAGGAAGCGTACCTGTTCCAGAAGCTCGTGCGCACGGGCTTCGGCAGCAACAACGTCGACCACTGCACGCGGCTGTGCCACGCGTCGTCCGTCGCCGCGCTGCTGGAAGGGATCGGCTCGGGTGCCGTGTCGAATCCCGTGATGGACGTGACGCGGGCCGAAGTCGTGATCGTCATCGGCGCCAACCCGACCGTCAACCACCCCGTTGCCGCCACGTGGATGAAGAACGCCGTGCGCACCGGCGTGAAACTCATCGTGATGGACCCGCGCCGCTCCGACCTCGCGCGCCACGCGCACCGCTTCCTGCAGTTCAAGCCGGACACCGACGTCGCGCTGCTCAACGCGATGATGCACACGATCGTCGAGGAGGGCCTGGTCGACCCGGCCTTCATCGCCGACCGCACGAGCGGCTACGACGCGCTGGCGGCGAATGTGGCGAACTACAGCCCGGAAGCGATGGCGCCCATCTGCGGCATCGCCGCCGACACGATCCGCTACGTGGCGCGGCTGTACGCCACGTCGACGGGCTCGATGATCCTGTGGGGCATGGGCGTGTCGCAGCACGTGCACGGCACCGACAATGCGCGCTGCCTGATCGCGCTGGCGCTGATGACGGGCCAGATCGGCCGTCCCGGCACGGGCCTGCATCCGCTGCGCGGGCAGAACAACGTGCAGGGCGCGTCGGACGCCGGCCTCATTCCGATGATGTATCCGGACTACCGGCGCGTCGATGATGTTCAAGCCCAGGCGAAGTTCGAAGCCGCGTGGGGTAGGGCGCTGGACGGCAAACCGGGCCTGACGGTCGTCGAGATCATGGACGACATCCTGGCCGGCGGCGAGGACAGGATCCGCGGCATGTACATCATGGGCGAGAATCCGGCCATGTCCGACCCGGATGCGAACCACGCGCGGGAAGCGCTGGCCGCGCTGGAACACCTCGTCGTGCAGGACATCTTCCTCACCGAGACGGCGTACCTGGCCGACGTGATCCTGCCGGCGTCCGCGTTCGCCGAAAAGACCGGCAGCTTCACGAACACGGACCGCGTGGTGCAACTGGGGCGCCAGGCGCTCGATCCGCCGGGCCAGGCGCGCCAGGACCTGTGGATCATCCAGCAGCTGGCGCGCGGCCTCGGCCTGCCGTGGGATTACGCCGGACCGGCCGCCGTGTTCGACGAGATGCGGCGACTCATGCCCAGCATCGCCGGCATCACGTGGGACCGGCTGGAGCGCGACGGTGCCGTGACGTATCCGTGCCGCGCGGAGGGCGACCCGGGCGAGCCCGTCGTCTTCACGCAGGATTTCCCGCGCGAGGGCGGCCGCGCGCGCTTCGTCCCGGCCGACATCATCCCGGCCGACGAGCGTCCCGACACCGCGTACCCCGTCGTGCTGATCACGGGCCGCCAGCTCGAGCACTGGCACACGGGCAGCATGACGCGCCGCGCCGGCGTGCTCGACGCGCTCGAGCCGGATCCGGTCGCGCTCGTGCATCCGCTCGACCTGGAGGCGCTCGGGGGCCGGCCGGGCGATGTGGTCACGATCGCGTCGCGCCGCGGCGAAGTCGCCCTGTACGCCCGGGCCGACGACGGCACGCCGCGCGGCGCCGTGTTCGTCCCGTTCTGCTACTACGAGGCGGCGATCAACCGGCTGACGAATGCCGCGCTGGACCCGTTCGGCAAGATCCCGGAATTCAAATACTGCGCGGTGCGCGTGCGCCTGGGCGGGCAGGTCGCGCACCAGGGTTCCTACGGTGGCTGCCAGATTCTGGACCCCATGGCACAATTGCAGGCATGACATCTTCATATCGTCCGCAGCTGTCCCAGGCCAGCGCCGGCCTCACGCACCCGGTCACGGCCATCGATGAGCGCGGGCGCCGCGAGACCCTGCACATCCCGGCCGAGCGGCCGTTGACGGTGTATGTCGACAAGCGCGAGCTCGTCACCTTGATGACGCTGGGCGCGGCGCCGGAAGCGCTGACCCTCGGTTATCTGCGCAACCAGCGGCTCGTGCGGTCGCTGGACGACATCGTGTCCGTGCAGGTCGACTGGTCGGTGGATGCGGTCGCCGTCGTCACGCGCGGCGGCATCCGGGACGTCGAGGCGCGCACGGCGAAGAAGGTCGTCACGACGGGCTGCGGCCAGGGCTCCGTGTTCGGCGGGCTGATGGACGAGGTCGACCGCATCGTACTGCCGCCGGACGCGCGTTTGAAACAGTCCGTCGTGCACCGCATCGTCGAGACGGTGCGCACCCAGCAATCCGTGTACAAGCAGGCCGGCTCCGTGCACGGCTGCGCGCTGTTCACGGGCGAGGGCGAACTGCTGTGGTTCATCGAGGACGTCGGCCGCCACAACGCCGTCGACGCCATCGCGGGCCTGATGTGGCTCGAAGGCGTCGACGGCGCCGACAAGGTGTTTTATACGACGGGCCGGCTGACGTCCGAAATGGTGATCAAGGGCGCGCAGATGGGCATCCCGTTCCTGCTGTCGCGCTCCGGCACGACGCAGATGGGGCATGCGGTGGCGGCGCAGGTCGGCATGTCGCTGCTGGCGCGCTGCAGCGGTCATCATTTCCTGTTGCTGTCCGGCGAAGAGCGCCTCGTGTTCGAACCGGAGTGGCTGGCCGCTCTCGAGACCGCGCGCACCTTGCGCACGGCCTGACGTCTGCCCATGAACGACATCGAGGATGCCGTCCTGCGCGCCTTTGCGCTGCTGTTCACGGGCGACGCGGACCTGTGGCGCATCGTTTGGGTATCGCTCAAGACGAGCCTCGTCGGCCTGTTGCTGGCCACGCCGCCGGCCATCCTGATCGGCTACGTCGTCGCGATGCGGCGCTTTACCGGACGGCGCATCGTCATCTGGCTGGCGCAGGCGGCGCTGTCGCTGCCGACCGTCCTGATCGGCCTCGTGCTGTACCTGCTGCTGTCGCGCCACGGGCCGCTGGGCGGCCTGCAATGGCTGTTCTCGCAGCCCGGCATCGTGTTCGGCCAGTGCGTCGTCGCGCTGCCCGTGCTGCTCGCGTTCACGCTGGCCGCCGTGCAGGGACTCGATCCGCGCTACGCCGAGACCGCGATCGCGCTGGGCGCGTCGCCGCTGCAGGTGATGGTGCGCGTGTTGCACGAGGCGCGCTTCGGCGTGATGGCGGCCGTGCTGTCCGGCTTCGGCCGGGTGATCTCGGAAGTCGGCTGCGCGCTGATGGTGGGCGGGAACATCGAAGGCGAGACGCGCACGATCACGACCGCGATCGCGCTGGAGACGAGCAAGGGCGAGTTCGCGCAGGGCATCGCGCTCGGCATCGTGCTGGTCTCGATCGCGCTGCTGATGAACGGCGCGCTGATGCTGCTGCAGGGCGACGCCCACACGGTGCGGGAGCGCGCATGAGCATCGGCATCCACGCGCAGATCGCGGCGGCCGTCCACGAGAACGCCGACGCGCCGCAGCGCGACGAGCGCCGCAAGGCCCTGCTGGGCGTGCGTGGCCTGCGCAAGCGCCACGGCGACCGGCTGCTGTTCGACATCGACGTGCTCGAGATCGCGACGCACAGCGCCTACGTGCTGACCGGGATGAACGGCGCCGGCAAGAGCACCCTGCTGCGCGTGCTGGGCGGCCTGGAACGGGCCGAGATCGACAGCCTGCGCTTCGCCGGCGAGGACGTGCTGCGCGTGCACCCGTACCCGCGCGCGCTGCGCCGGGCCATCGTCTACGTGCATCAGCATCCGATCCTGTTTTCGACGAGCGTCGCCGCCAACATCGGCTACGGCCTCGCACTGCGCGGCGAACCGCCCGCCGCCGTGCGACCCGTCGTCGACGAAGCGATGGCCTGGGCCGGCGTGGCGCACCTGCGCGATACCGACCCGACCAAGCTCTCCGGCGGCGAAAAACAGCGCGTGGCGCTGGCCCGCGCGAAGGTGCTGCAACCGCGCCTGCTGCTGCTGGACGAACCGACGTCCAACCTGGACGGCGCCGCGCGCGAACAGGTGATCGCCCTGATCCCGACGATGGTCGACGCGGGCAGCAGCATCGTCATCGCCTGCCACGACCGCGACCTGATCAACCTGCACGGCGTGCAGCGGCTGAAGCTGCGCGACGGGCATCTCGAATACCGTTGATACGACAAGGAGACACCATGCACCGCCGTTCCATCCTCCGCTTCGTCGCCTGCCTGACCGCCTGCTTGACCGTCGCGGCGCCGTGCGCACGCGCGCAGTCCGGTCACGTCCTGCGCCTGTCCACCACCACGAGCACCGAGAACTCGGGCCTGCTGGGCTATCTGCTGCCGGCCTTTGAAGCGCAGTCCGGCCTCAAGGTCAACGTGATCTCGGTCGGCACCGGCAAGGCGCTGGAACTGGGCAAGAACGGCGACGTCGACGTCACGCTCGTCCACGCCCGCAAGCTGGAAGACAAATTCGTGGCCGAGGGCTGGGGCATCGACCGCCACGACGTGATGTACAACGATTTTATTATTGCGGGACCGGTGGCCGACCCGGCGGGCGTGAAGGGCAGCCATGATGTGATCGCCGCGTTCAGGAAGATCGCGGCGGCGAACGTGAAGTTCATTTCGCGCGGCGACAATTCCGGCACGGACGTGATGGAAAAGGGTTACTGGCAGCAGGCGGGCACGAAACCCGCGGGCGCCAATTACGTGTCGGCCGGCCTGGGCATGGGCGAGGTGCTGAACATGGCGGCGGAGATGGGGGCCTACACGCTGACGGACCGTGCGACATACGGCGCCTATAAAGCCAAGACGGGGCTGGCGATCCTGGTCGAGGGCGACAAGCGGATGTTCAATCCGTATGGGATCATCGCCGTCAATCCGGCGAAGCACCAGGGCATCAATTACCAGGGCGCGACGGCGTTGATCGGGTGGATCACGTCGCCGGCGGGGCAGGCGAAGATCGCGTCGTTCAAGCCGGAAGGGGAGCAGTTGTTTTTCCCTTCGGCTAAGTAAAATTGGGTCCCCGCCTTCGCGGGGACGACGTGCTGGCTTTAGCAGTACTGCATGCACGTCGCCCCTGCGAAGGCAGGGGCCTAATTTCGTAAGGCAGTCGAAAAAACAAAGGGCCGCATTCGGCGGCCCTCGTTACACAATCACGCGATTCACGCCAATGCGTGCATCACCGCATCGACTGGAATCGCCTTCACCCAATCCCTTCTCTGATCCGCCGTGATGACGGTGCTGTTGGCCTTGTCGACCGGCGCCCATTCCGGCGTCTTCTGGCGCATCAGCGCGACCACCGGCACGCCGACGGCGTTCGCCAGGTGCATCACTGCCGTTTCCACCGAGACGATCAGGTCGCACTGCGCCAGCATCGCCGGCAGCTGGAAGAAGTTTTCGTTGGCGCTGAACAGCTCCGTGCGGTCCAGCTGGCGGCGCACCAGCATCGCCTTCACGTTGTCGACTTCCTGCGGCACCGCGTTGACGATGAAGCAGGCGTCGCGCCATTCCGGCTGCGCGCGCATCGTCGTGATCAGTTCGGCCACGCGCTCGACGGGCCAGCAGCGCTTGCGCGTCTTGGCGAACGGGTTGATGAACACGAGCTTGCCGCGGCGGCCGTCGAAGCCCCATTCGTGCAGGCGCGCCTTCGCGCCCTCGACGAATTGGTCGGGGATGTGCACGAACGGGATGCGCTCGGCCGGCGGGATGTCGACGGCGGCCAGCTGGCGGAACCATTCGGCATGCACGTCGCTGATGTGCGGGGCGCTCGTGCGGTCGGCCACGTCCGGATCGAGGCTGGCGTCCAGCTTGCGGAAGCTGAACCAGTGATGCATGCCCAGCAGGCCGAGCGGCTTCTTGAGGCCGAACACGAAACCGTCCGGACTGATCTCGCGCGCGAGGTCGGCGTAGAAATGGGGACGCAAGGTGCCCAGCGAGACGACGATCGGGTAGTGCTCCCGCTGCGCGTCGCGGATGGAGGCCCGGAACAGCTCGGGCGAGTAGTTCTGGTTGTAGACCTTCTCGATGAAGTCGCAGGCGTCGAGCCAGTCGTACAGGACGTTCTTCTTGAGGTGCGGCCACTGCGACGCGTCGCTGGTGCGCCGGACCTCGTCCACCCACAGGTGCATTTTCAGGTGCGGGTAGGCGCGCGCGAATGCCTGGAAGCAGTTCTGCAAATACGTGTAATCGCCCAACGCCAGGTGGGCGATGAACAGGATCTTGTCCGATTTCTTCAGCAGATCGGAAGGAATGAGGGGTACGTTCATTGTCTCTTACGGGTCGCCTGCCAGTTATTGTCCGACGCCGCCAGCGGTGTATCAGGGTCTGCGATCAGCAGCGCTAACCGGTCGGCTGGCTGCGTACCCGAAGCGTGGTAGGGATGCGCACGACCGCCAACTCTCGAAATCTTCAACAAATTGTCTCGAATTGTAGTCCAAACTGGGACACTGCGTTGCCCCCGGTTATATATTTAGACGCATTGTCCTATGTGAGCAACAGCTATTGAACACGATGACAAGTCCCTGCTGGGCAAGCGGCGAAACTGGCGTATTAAATTAACATCGAGGTGCCACATCAGGATGACGTCGTAATATTTTTCAATTATCCAGCAGCATTTAATGCCGTCGAAATCAGGAGTAATCGATTTTATCGTTATCGGTACATCGACGTCCCATCATTCGAGCCGCACCGTCTTCATGAACGCGTACCGGGCCGCGACGCCTCCCGCGTCCGGGCGCATGAAAACCACAACGATCTTGCTTTTTCTCACAGATAATTTTGTTCGTGCGTAAAATGGCTCAAGGGTCTCTACCGTCTCCAAACATCTGTCTCGATGCCAGCCGTAACGCGTTTCGTCCTGTGCCTGCCGGACCTTGACCTGTCGTTCTACTGGACCCGCTTCCGTGTCCAGGCGCGCGTACGCGTGACGGAGGCGGGGTTCCGGCTCGAG
This sequence comes from Massilia luteola, assembly GCF_034420155.1. Taxonomy (NCBI): domain Bacteria; kingdom Pseudomonadati; phylum Pseudomonadota; class Betaproteobacteria; order Burkholderiales; family Oxalobacteraceae; genus Massilia; species Massilia luteola. The sequence continues at coordinate 86,510 of NZ_JAXOFN010000013.1, read as the reverse complement.
GACGTGCCAGTCCGCTCGACCACCCACCAGTGCGACGTGCTGGCCGCGCTGGAGCTGGGCGCCGGCGACGTGCTCGTACTGCGTCCGCTGGAACGCGACCTGCCCGCCCTGGTGCCCCATGTCGAACGCCTGCACGCGGCAGGCGCACGGGTGCTGCTGCTGGGTGACCTGACCGGGGTGCCGCCCCGGGTGGTCCACGCGCAGGTCCGGGCCGACCACGGGGAGGGACTGGCCCGCGCGACCTCGCTGCTGGCCAGGGGACGCCCCGTGCGCGCCCTGCTGCTGGGCGAAACGCCGCACGCGCGCGTGGATGCCGCCGCGCTGCGCGCCCGCGCACCCGAGGTCACGCACCTGACGATCGCCGTCCCCTGCACCAGCAGCGCGCCGGACGCCATGCGCGTGCACGCCCAGGCGCAGGCGGCCGCGCTGCTCGCGGAAGGCCGGCTGGGCGACGGCGACGTGGTGCTGGCAGTGGAGGACGTACTGGCGCTGGGCGTGCTGGACGCCCTGGCGGCTGCGGGACCACGGGCGCCCAGGCTGGCAGTGGCCGGTTTCGGTGCCGCGCCGGACAGCCTGCGCGCCCTGCGCGAGGGCCGGCTCGCCCTGTCATTGTTTTTCGATCCGGGCGTCTGGCTCGACGCGCTGCTGGCCACGCTGGACGCCGCCCCCGGCGGCAGGATGCTCCTCCACGCCGGGATGGTCGACGCCGGCAATGTCGACGCTTTCCAGATCGCGCACGCCACCTGGCTGATCGCCACGCTGGAAGAAACCGTCAACCAGGCGCGCGCGGCCCGCCAGGCGGCCGCCTTCCTCGACGCCGTGGTCGAAAACATGCCGGCCATGCTGTTCGTGAAGCGCTTGCCGGGCCTGCGCTTCGAATTCGTGAACCGCGAGCGCGCGCGCTGGCTGGGCATACCGCGCGAACGGATCCTGGGCCGCACCGTCCACGACGTCGATCCGCCCGAGGCGGCCGACCTGGACACGCTGAGCGACCACGAGACGCTGGCGTCCGGCACGATCGTCGACCAGCCCGTGACCGCCGTCCGGCGCGCCGGCGGCGACATGCGCTACGTCCTGACCCGCAAGATCCCGCTGCTCGACCCGAACGGCCAGCCGTCGCACATGATCGGCATCGCGCTCGACGTGACCGAGCGCGAACTTGCCGAGCAGGCGCTGGCGCGGCGCCAGCAGGAACTGGAAGCGGCGCACCAGGCGCTCAAGGAAAACCAGGACAAACTCCTGATCGCCGAGAAGATGGCGGCCCTTGGCCGCCTGACCGCCGGCATCGCACACGAGATGAACACACCGCTGGCGACCATCCGGGCCGCACTGGGAGAGCTGGACGCGCTCGTCACCGAATACGCCGAGTCGGCGGGCGACGCCGAAGTCACGGAGGAAGACCATCGCCAGATCGTCGCCGAGATGCGCCAGTGCGCCACCCAGGCCACGCTTTCGGCCCAGCGCGCCGCTGCGTTCGTCCGTAGCATCAAGCACCACACGCGCGACCAGGGCAACGAGGAGCGTGTGCGTTTCGCCGTCGTGCCGGCGCTCGAAGAAAGCATCCTGCTGCTCGACCACCAGTTCAAGCGCCAACGCTGCACCGTGCACCTGGATGCGCCCGTCCCCTCGCTGGAGGTGACGGGCACGCCCGCCGGGCTGGGCCAGGTGGTCACCAACCTGCTGACCAACGCCGTCGACGCAGGCGCCCAGTCGATCATCGTCCGCGCGGCCGAGTCAAGGGCCGGCATCGAACTCGCCGTACTGGACGACGGTGCCGGCATCGCGCCGGCCGACCTGCGCCGCATCTTCGAGCCGATGTTTACCACGAAGCCGTTCGGCCAGGGCACGGGCCTGGGCCTGGCGATCGTGCACGACATCGTCGTCGCGCAATTCGGCGGCAGTATCGACGTCGCCAGCACGCTCGGCGTCGGTACCCGCATCACCCTGCATTTCCCCCATCCCGGAAAGGATCCGTGACCATGGTCCGCAAAACCCGCCACGCCACCCGCACCGATTGGGTCATCCTCCTCACCGATGACGACCAGACCTACCTCGACGCCATCCGCAAGCTGCTCGAACGTGAAGGCCACCGTGTGCTGACCGCCCGCGACGGCGAGGAGGCCTTGGCGTTGCTGGCCAGCGTCCACGTCGACCTGCTGCTGCTCGATTTCTACATGCACGGCATGACCGGCGAGGAAGTGGTGGGCGAACTGCGCAAGACGAACCCGATGCTGCAAGTGATCCTGCAGACCGGCTACGCGTCCGAGCAGCCGCCGCGCGCGCTCCTCAGGCGCCTCGACATCCAGGGCTACCACGACAAGAGCGAGGGGCCCGACAAGCTGCTGATGTGGGTGGACGTGGGACTGAAAGCGGCCCATTCGGCCCGGCTGCTGCACAAGAGCCGCGTGGGCCTGCGCTACATCCTCGACGCGACGCCCGGGCTGCACCGGCTGCAGCCGCTGGAAAACCTGTTGCAGAACATCATCTTCCAGGTCACCGGCCTGTTCGGCGTCGCCAATTCATGCGTCGCCAGCCGGGAGCACCACACCGACGATCCCGGCGTCGCGCCGTCCTGCTTCCTCGCCGTGTTCGAGGACGATGCCGGTCCCACCGTGCACGCGGCGACCGGCCGTTACGCGGGGGCCGGCGGGTTGAACGAGCAGGAGCTCGATGGCCTCCTGGCGCGGGCGCTGGACCAGGCCACGCGGAGCCGCCGCCCACAGGTCGGCACCGACGCCACCGTCGTGCCCCTGTGCGTGGCCGATCAGGCGATCGGCGTGATCTACCTCGACAAGCCGATCGTCGACAACCAGGACCTGGAACTGGTGTCCGTGTTCGCCAACCAGGCCGCGGTGGCAATCCGCAACGCGCAATTGTTCAAAATGGCCACCGTCGACCCGCTCACGGGCGTGCACTTGCGCCGCTTCGTGGAACAGTGGACGATCGTCGAGATCCGCAAGGCTTGCCGCCACGGCGGCCCGCTGACGCTCCTGATGGTGGATATGGACGGCCTGAAGCGCATCAACGACGACAGCGGCCACCTGGCCGGCGACCAGGCGCTGGTCGCCATGGGCCGCCTGCTGCGCGCCATCGTGCGCGAAGGCGACATGGCGGGCCGCTACGGCGGTGACGAGTTCATCGTCGTCCTGCCGAATACGGGCGAGATTGGTGCAGCCCAAGTCGCCGCACGCCTGCTCGACCTGCTGCAGGACACGGGCATCGAGTGGCAGGGCCGAAGCCTGCCGGTGCGCGGCAGCGTCGGCATGGCGACCCTGCTGCCAGTGCCGGAAACCTTGCGCAGCGCGTCCGCGCCGCCGCGCCAGTACTTCGAGCGGGTCTACGACGCGCTGCTGGCAGCGGCCGACCGCGCCCTGTACGAGGCCAAGCGCGGCGGCCGCGGACGGCTGCACGCGGCGGGCGAGTGCCCCTGGCTGGATTTAAGTCATTGATTGAAAGCTTGTTCTCTTACATCAGGATGACGTCGTACTGCTCCTGATGATAGCCCCGTTCGACCTGCAACGAGATCTTCTTGCCGATGAAATCGCCGAGCATGGCCAGGTGCTGCGATTCCTCCTCGAGGAACATGTCGACCACTTCCTGCGAGGCGACGATGCGGAACTCGCGCGGGTTGAACTGCTTGGCCTCGCGCAGCAGTTCGCGCAGGATTTCGTAGCAGATCGTCCGGCTCGTTTTCACTTGCCCCTTGCCGGCGCAGGCGGGACAGGGCTCGCACAGGATGTGGGCCAGCGATTCGCGCGTGCGCTTGCGCGTCATCTCGACCAGGCCCAGCGCCGAGAACCCGCTCACGGACACCTTGGTGCGGTCGCGCGACAGCGTTTTCTTGAGCTCCGCCAGCACGGCGTTGCGGTGCTCGTTGTTCTCCATGTCGATGAAGTCGAGGATGATGATGCCGCCCAGGTTGCGCAGCCGCAGCTGGCGCGCGATCGCGTGCGCCGCTTCCAGGTTCGTCTTGAAGATCGTGTCGGCGAAATTGCGCCCGCCGACGAAGCCGCCGGTGTTGACGTCGATCGTCGTCATGGCCTCGGTCTGGTCGACGATCAGGTAGCCGCCCGACTTGAGGTCGACGCGCCGGCCCAGCGCGCGCAGGATCTCTTCCTCGACGCCGTACAGGTCGAACAGCGGACGCTCGCCCGTGTAGTGCTGCAGGCGCGACAGCACGCTGGGCGTGTACACCTGCGCGAATTCGACCAGTTTCAGGTAGTTCTCGCGCGAGTCGACGAGGATCGCGGCCGTCTCGTCGTGGACGAAGTCGCGCAGCACGCGCTGGGCCAGGCTCAGGTCCTGGTACAAGAGGCTCGTCGCGGGACGCGTGCGCGCGCCTTTCGTGATCGCGCCCCACGTCTTGCGCAGGTAGTCGATGTCGGCGGCGAGGTCGGCGTCGGAGGCGTCCTCGGCCTGCGTGCGCACGATGTAGCCGCCGTTCTCGTCCGGCGGCAGCAGGCCCGCGAGGCGCGCGCGCAAGGCTTCGCGCTCGGATTCCTTCTCGATCTTTTGCGAGATGCCGATGTGCTTGTCCTGCGGGAGATAGACGAGCATGCGGCCGGCGATCGAGATCTGCGTGGACAGGCGCGCGCCCTTGGTGCCGATCGGGTCCTTGATCACCTGCACCGTCAGCACCTGGCCGTCGAACAGGATTTTCTCGATGGGGGTCGGTGCGCTGTTGCTACTGTTGCTGGCGCCATTGCTGCCGTCGTGCGGCTTGGCTTCCCAGATGTCGGCCACGTGCAGGAAAGCGGCGCGTTCCAGGCCGATGTCGATGAAGGCCGACTGCATCCCCGGCAGCACGCGCACGACCTTGCCGAGATAGACATTGCCCGCCAGGCCACGGGTGAGCGTGCGCTCGATGTGCAGCTCCTGAACGGCACCCTGTACCACCAGCGCGACCCGTGTTTCTTGCGGGTTGATATTGATCAGGATGTCTTCAGTCATGTGACCAGGTTTTAATTGTTGTCCAGGATCACATCATACACGCAGGGTGGGCACTCCGTGCCCACGCGTAACGCCAACGAGCCGCGTACGCCATTACAAAATGCTGACGCCCGCTTTCTGCAATAACTGCGCGGTCTCGAACACGGGCAACCCCATGATGCCCGAATGGCTGCCTTCGATATGCTCGATGAACAGGGCGGCGAGGCCCTGGATGCCGTAGGCACCGGCCTTGTCGTAGGGTTCGGGCGTGGCGCAATACGCCTGGATCGCGGCCGGGGTGAGCTTCGCGAAACGCACGTCCGACACCTGCGTCACCTGCTCGAACACGTCCGTGTAGTGCAGCGCGACGGACGTCAGCACCTGGTGCGTGCGGCCCGACAGGCGTTCGAGCATGGCGACGGCTTCCTTGTGGTTGGCCGGCTTGCCGAGGATCTCGCCGTCGATGGTGACGGTCGTATCGGCCGACAGCACGGGGCGCAGCGGCATGCGGCGCAGGTGCAGCACGTTCCACGCGAACGCGCCCTTTTCGCGCGCCACCCGCGCCACGTAGTCGAGCGCGGGCTCGTCCGCGAACGTGTCTTCGCTGACGTCGATGCCGCGGGCCGGGTCGGAGCGGAGGCTGAGGATGTCGAAGTCGATGCCGACCTGGCGCAGCAGTTCGCGCCGGCGCGGGCTCTTCGAAGCGAGGTAGATTTTTTTGTCGAGCGGTTTCATCGGGTCACACTCGATGGTAGGGATGGTTCTGGGTAATCGTCCAGGCACGATATAACTGTTCCGCGAGCATCACGCGCACGATACCGTGCGGCAGTGTCATGCTGGAGATGCGGATCAGGCCATCGGCCCGCGCCTTGAGTTCCGGATCGAGGCCGTCGGCCCCGCCGATCAGGAAGACGCAATCGCGCCCGTCCTGCTGCCAGGCCTCCAGTTGCTGCGACAGGCCGACACTGGTCAAATCCTTGCCGCGCTCGTCGAGGGCGACGATGCGCGCGCCCTTCGGCAGCACGGCCTCGATGCGCTCGCGCTCGAGCGCCATCGCGGTCGCCGCCGTCTTGCTGCCGGAACGCTCGACCGGCTTGATTTCCTTGAGCACGATGCGCAGTTCCGGCGGCATGCGTTTGACGTATTCCGCGAAGCCGGTCTCGATCCAGGCCGGCATCTTGTGGCCGACCGCAGCGATGATCAACTGCATTGCAGCTTATTCGTCGGCTTTTTTGATGCGGCGGATGACTTTCTTGGCCGGTGCGGCGCCCTCGGCCGCGGCCTTCGTGGCGCGCTTCGGTGCGGCGGCAGCCTTGGCAGCCTTGGCGGCCTTCGCGTCCGCGGCGGCGGTCTTGGACACGGCAACCTTCACGGTGGCGCCGGTCGGGATCTTCTTCGCGGCCGCTTTCTTGGCGGCCGGCTTGGCGGCGGCCGATTTCTTGGCCGCCGGCTTGCGCTCGCGCACCGGCTTCGCATCTTCCTGTTCCTGGTTGGCGGCGAGGTGCTTCGACTTCGCTTTCGGTGCGGCCGCGTCCAGGCCTTCGGTCGTCGACTTGCGCTTGGCGGCGCCCAGCTTCACAGGCTTGTCGCCCCAGATTTCTTCCAGGCGGTAGTACTGGCGGATGGCCGGCTGCATGATGTGCACGATCATGTCGCCCAGGTCGACGAGGACCCATTCACCCGTGTCTTCGCCTTCCATCCCGATCACGTCGCCGCCTGCGTCCTTGACCTTGTCGCGCACCGAGGCGGCCAGCGCCTTGGTCTGGCGATTCGACGTGCCCGACACGACCGCGATACGGTCGAACAGGCTGGTCAGGTGCGTCGTGTCGAACAGGACGATTTCCTGGCCCTTGACGTCTTCGAGGGCGTCGACGACGAGCGTTTGCAGTTTCTTGATATCCATTAGCTTTTGTATAAGTTATGTTGTTGAATATAGTCTAGCACTTGCGGCGCAACCAGCGCGCTTATGTCAGTACGGGGTCGCGCGTGCAGCGCAGCGCGCACCTGGGTGGCCGAGATGTCGACGGCCAGCGTGTGCGCCAGGCAGACTTTGCCCGCCGGGCTCGCGCGCACATCGTCGAACGACGCGCGCCGGTGTGCCAGTTCCGCCGCCACGGCGGGCGGCAGCGCGGCATCGTCGAGCCCGTAGCCGGGGCGGGCGGCCACGCCAAAATTGGCCAGCGCGAACAGGTCCTGCCAGTCGCGCCAGGTGTCCAGCTTTTGCAGCTGGTCCGCGCCCATCACGAACACGATGGAGACGCTTGGTCCCAGTTCCGCGCGCACTTCGCGCAGCGTTTCGACCGTGTACGTCGCGCCGTGGCGGGCGATTTCGCGGGTATCGATCGTCACGGGCGCGCTGCTGCCCGCGAACGCCAGTTCGAGCATCGCCACGCGCTCGGCGTCGCCCGCTTCCAGGCCGGTCTTTTTTTGCCACGGCTGGCCGGCCGGCAGCACGCGCAGCTCGTCCGGATGGAGCAGGCGCGCGAACAGTTCGGCCAGTGCGACGTGGCCGTGATGCGGTGGATCGAAACTACCTCCCAGCAGTGCTACACAGGAATTCGCACACGTTGTCACGAAGCCAGCCAGTCCCGGTGGGGAAGGAAGTCCGAATACAGTTGCGCTTCCGGGCTGCCCGGTTCGGGATGCCAGTCGTAGCGCCATTTGACGATCGGCGGCATCGACATCAGGATCGCCTCCGTGCGCCCGCCCGACTGCAGGCCGAACAGCGTGCCGCGGTCCCAGACGAGGTTGAATTCGACGTAGCGCCCGCGCCGGTAGGCCTGGAAATCGCGTTCGCGTTCGCCGTAGGGCAGGTCCTTGCGGCGCTGCAGGATCGGCAGATAGGCGTCGAGGAAGCCGTTGCCAACACGTTGCACCATGGCGTACGCCGTGTCGAATCCGGGTTCGTTGAAGTCGTCGAAGAAGATGCCGCCGACGCCGCGCGCTTCCTTGCGGTGCTTCACGTAGAAATAATCGTCGCACCAGCGCTTGAAGCGCGGATGCAGGTCGTCCCCGAACGGCGCCAGCGCGTCGTGGCACACCTGGTGGAAGTGGCGCGCATCGGCCTCAAAGCCATAACAGGGCGTGAGATCCATGCCGCCGCCGAACCACCAGACGGGGTCCTTGCCTTCGGCCGTCGCTTCGAAAAACCGCACGTTCATATGCACGGTGGGTGCATACGGATTGCGCGGATGGGTCACGAGCGACACGCCCATCGCTTCCCACGCGCGGCCCGCGAGTTCCGGCCGCGCGGCCATCGCGGACGGCGGCAGGTTCGTGCCGCGCACGTGCGAGAAATTCACGCCGCCCCGTTCGATCACATTGCCTTCCTCGATGAGGCGCGAGACGCCGCCACCGCCTTCGGGCCGTTCCCACGTGTCGCGCAAAAAGGGCTTGCCGTCGACGCCTTCCAGCGCGTGCACGATGCGCGCCTGCAGGTCGAGCAGCCAGGCCTTGACGGCGGCGGGATTCGGGGTGGACATGTGGGAATGGGTGAGAAAAAAATGAACGGGGGATTGTACACCGATGCGGGGGATCGTGACAGGCGACCGGTCATTGCGCAAGTTGCTACAAGGAAACCGCTACCACAGCTCCAGCCGTATCGTCCCCGGGCTTCTATCAATACTGCGTAAATACCTAGAAATTTCTGCACATTTTTATTTTTTATGGCTGGAATTACAAGCAATACATACCTTTTGCTAATAGCCTTGTCTCATGAAATCGATTTCCTAGCCTACCGCACCGGCTGGCGCCCTGATCCTCGATGACCTGGGCTGGAAAACCATAATAAATATCGACCGGAGACCGCCATGAAGCAAACGATCACTCATCAGCCACAGCCACAGCCGTAGCGCGAACCGCGCACGGCGACGACGCCAATCATCCTCGTTTCAACCCTCCGCACCGCGCGCACGGACCGGCTTTGGCCGCGCCCGGCACGTCGGTGCACATGCAGCAAGCGCGCGCCGGGCCGGCCGGGGCGCGCCGATCCGGCGGCTCGTCCGCCCTACCGGCAACCACGATTTATCACTTTCTTGGAGTTCAAGCATGAAGAAGCAATCCCTTGCCCTTGCCTGCGCCCTGGCCGGGTTGGTGGCGGCCTGCGGCGGCGGCAGCAGCCCGTCGTCGCAGTCGCCTTCCCTTGCCGCCATGGTCGGCAGCGCGTCCGGCGGCGGCGCCGATGTCGCGACGACGGGTAACCGGTGGCAGAGCGTCAAGTACGGCGGCAGCGGCTACGTGACGGGCCTGATCTTCCACCCGACCAGCCCGAACGTCCTGTATGCGCGTACCGATATGGGCGGGACCTATCGTTGGGACGCGGCGACCTCGTCCTGGACCTCCATCACGGACGGCTTCGGCATCCGCGAAGAATTCTTCAACGGCGCCGAAAGCGTCGCCCTGGACCCGAACGACGACAAGCGCGTCTATCTGGTCACGGGCATGTACGATTGGTCTGGCACCAATGCCCGCCTGTACATTTCCACGGACCGCGGCGACAACTGGACGCATGTTGATTTGCCGTTCCGCGCCGGTTCCAACGATCCGGGCCGTGCCATCGGCGAGCGGCTGATGGTCGATCCGAACAAACCGTCGGTCCTGTACTACGGTTCGCGCACGTCGGGCCTGTGGAAGAGCACGGACTACGGCCAGACCTGGAACCAGGTGACGTCCCTGACGTCGTTCCAGTATCCCGGCGACCAGATCAGCAACCTGCCCGGACGCACCTTGGGCGGCATCGAGGGTGTGCTGTTCGACACGTCGACCACGGGCACGGGCACGGCCACGCAGACCATCTACACGTCCGTGGCGCCGGATTACGCCAATGCGGCCGGCCTGAATTACAACCTGTACAAGTCGACCGACGGCGGCGCGACCTGGGCGGGGGTGACGACCCCGGTGACCGGCTTCTATATCCCGCACATGGTCCGTGCCAAGGATGGCATTGTCTACGTCGCGTTCACCAAGGAAATGGGCCCGGGCGCCGGCGGTCCGTGCAGGTTGTACAAGTTCGATGGCACCAATTGGACACTGCTGAAGAGCTACGATACGGAGCAATGGGTGAACTTCGGCATGGGCGGCCTGTCCGTGTCCGGTTCCGGCCCGACGACGCGCATTGCACTGGGCGTCTCGAACTCCTGGGGTAACTGGCAGGGCCAGCCGGTCGTGCAGGTGTCCGATGACGCCGGCCAGACGTGGCGCGAGATCGCGTCGATGACCCCGCATACGCCGTCCGACGTGGACTTCTCGGGCTGGGTCGACGACGTCGAGATCGATCCGAGCAACCCCGACCACATCCTGCACGTGTTCGGCGGCGGGATCTGGGAGACGAAGAGTGCGTCGGCAGCCACGCCCAACTGGAACCTGGACGTGACCGGCCTCGAGGAAACCGCGACGATCAGCCTGACGACGCCCCCCAAGGGCGCCGGCTACGCGCTGCTGAGAAGCTCCGGTGACATCGGCACGCACGTGCAGACCGAGCTCCTGAAGAAACCGACGCGCGGCCCGGTGGGCTGGTTCAGCAACGGCCACGCCACCGACATGGCCTGGTCGAATCCGGCCTATATCGCGGCGGTCGGCTCCGGCGGCTGGGTCCAGAATAACCCCCGCGGCGCCTACTCGACCGACTCCGGCGTGACCTGGACGGCGTTCGCCAGCAAGCATCCGGACGCAATGAACAACCAGGGCAACGAGGAAACGATCGCCGTCACCAAGCCGGGCAACATCATCTGGGCACCGCCGGCATCGCGCCCGGCCTACACGACGGACAACGGCGCGACCTGGACGTACACGAACCTGCCGTCCATCGCCGCGGTGGGTGGCGCCTACCGTGTCGTCGCCGACCGCAAGAACCCGAACAAGGTCTATGCCTTCAATTCGAGCGGCGCGTGGTGGAACCAGTGGTCGGATACGGCGCACTTCTGGTACTCGACGGACGGCGGCCACACCTTCACCGAAAGCGCGACGTTCGTGAGCGCGGGCGCCCAAGTGGCGAGCTTCTACCAGTCGTCGATCGCCGTCAATCCGAATGCCGAAGGCGATATCTGGGTGGCCGACGGCTTCAGTGTCCTGCACTCCAAGGACTCGGGCGTGACCTGGACCAAGCTGAATGCGACGGCAGCGATCTATGGCAGCAGCCAGTTCTACCCCGACGTGTACGGCGCGACCTCCATTGCACTGGGCAAGGCGCCCGCCGGTGCGGCGTACTCGGCCTCGATCTACATCGTCGGTGTGATCAATAACGTGTGGGGCGTGTACCGCTCCGACGACGGTGGCGCAGCATGGCGCCGGATCAACGACGACAAGCACCAGTACGCCGGCATCAGCAACCTGGCGGCCGATCAGACCGTGCCGGGACGTGTGTATGCAGCCGGCGCGGGCCGCGGCGTCGTGTTCAGCTATTGATGTCCACGCCGGCGCCTTCGCGGGCGCCGGCGGCATCAATCAAGATTATTTTCGGAGAACCACATGAAATTCAAAACCATCCTCGCCGCCGTCGCCCTGGTGGCGGCAGGCAGCGCCAGCGCGACCGTCCTGAACTTCGACGGCCTGACCGAGATGATGTACGGCGACGGCTTTCCGCTGGCCGACAGCATGACCTATAGCGGCCCGAACCTGACGTATGTGGAATCGGGCTTCCAGGTGACCCTGAACGCGCCGGGCGCGGACGCCGGGGCGGCGCACATCGGCGACGGCACATACGAGCCGCAGACCTATAACTGGCACGACGGCATGGAAAACGGTGCGGGCTCGTTCGTGACCCTGAGCCGCGTCGACGGCGGCAAGTTCGATCTGAAAGGCTTCGATTACTACACGGACGCGAGCGACGTATCGGCCGACGGCACCTGGGTGGGCTCGATCCAGGACGCGGGCACATGGACCACGGCGCTGACCGGCATCACGGCACTGCGCCTGAGCTCCGGCGCCTTCAATCAGATCGACAACGTCGACGTGGAAGCGGCCGCCAGTGCCGTACCGCTGCCGGGCACGCTGGCGCTGATGCTGGGCGGCCTGGCTGTGGGTGGGCTGGCGCGCCGTCGTCGCGGTTGAGTCTTTGTCGTCATCACCGTCAAAAACCGTCGTTCCCGCGAAGGCGGGAACCTAAGTCTGGCTTCCGAAGTTAGCCTTCTTGCGACTTCTCAGTAGCCCAGCGAGTCCTCGGCCCGACCATGCCGTTTTCGGAACCGAGGACACGAATATGGACAAGTCGAGCTACGTCTACATCCTGGCTAGCAAGCCATACGGTACGTTATACGTCGGCGTTACCTCCGATCTGATCAAACGTGTTTGGCAACATCGCGAAGGATTCGTAAGCGGGTTCACAAAAGACGCCGGTACGAAACGCCTCGTCTGGTACGAGGTACATGCCGACATCACGCAGGCCATCACACGTGAAAAGCGGATCAAGAAATGGCGGCGGGACTGGAAGGTTAATCTCATCCAGAGTATGAACGCCGATTGGCGTGATCTCTACGATGAAATTTGTCGGTAGGTGCGTAACTTGGGTCCCCGCCTGCGCGGGGAGGACGTTTGAACTCGGGGTTCCGCTTGCGCAGGGACGACGTGCTTATTGTGTTGGCCTAAAAACCGTCGTCCCTGCGCATGCAGGGACCCAATTTCCTTACCGAAGTCGTAACCGAAGCGGCCAAAGAGAAAGCGGGACACCGCTCTCGCCGTATCCCGCTCCGAAGCAACCAAAAGCAGCGCTTACGCCTGCTTGATCCCGCGCCAGCCGATGTCGCGCCGGTACTGCGCGCCGTTGAAGTGGATCTTCTCGACCGTCTCGTACGCCTGCTTCTGCGCCATCTTGACGCTGTCGCCCAGGCCGACGACGCACAGCACGCGGCCGCCCGACGTCTGCAGCGTGCCGCCGACCAGTTGCGTGCCGGCGTGGAAGGTGACGCATTCCGGCGTTTCCGCGGGGATGCCGTCGATGATGTCGCCCTTGGCCGGGGCGTCCGGATAACCGGCCGCCGCCATCACGACGCCCACCGCGGTGCGGCGGTCCCATTCCAGTTCGACCTTGTCCAGCGTGCTGTTGCAGGCATGTTCCAGCACCGTCACGAAGTCGCTCTTCAGGCGCGTCATGATGGGCTGCGTTTCCGGATCGCCCATGCGGCAGTTGAATTCGATGACCTTGGGCACGCCGGCCGCATCGATCATCAGGCCCGCGTACAGGAAGCCGCTGTACGGGATGCCGTCCTTGGCCATGCCCTGGATGGTCGGGTTGATGATCTCGCGCATCACGCGCGCGTGGATCGACGGCGTCACGACGGGCGCCGGGGAGTACGCGCCCATGCCGCCCGTGTTCGGCCCCTGGTCGTGGTCCTTGAGGCGCTTGTGGTCTTGCGACGTGGCCAGGGCGACGACGTTCTTGCCGTCGCACATGACGATGAAGCTCGCTTCTTCGCCGGCCAGGAATTCCTCGATCACGATGCGCGCGCCGGCGTCGCCGAAGCGGTTGCCCGACAACATGTCATCGGCCGCCTGGTGCGCTTCGTCGAGGGTCATGGCGACGACGACGCCCTTGCCGGCGGCCAGGCCGTCGGCCTTGATGACGATGGGCGCGCCCTGGGCGTCGATGTAGGCGTGGGCTTGCTGGACGTCGGTGAAGGTCTGGTACTGCGCCGTCGGGATGCCGTGGCGGTGCATGAAGGCCTTGGCGAAGTCCTTCGAGCTTTCCAGCTGGGCCGCTTCCCGGGTCGGGCCGAAGACCTTCAGGCCGCGCGCGCGGAACAGGTTGACGATGCCGGCCGCCAGCGGCTGTTCCGGCCCGACGAGCGTCAGGTTGACGTTTTCCGCGACGACGAAGTCGGCCAGCGCGGCCGGATCGGTGATGTCGATGTTGACCAGGCGCGCATCGCGCGCGGTGCCGCCGTTGCCCGGTGCGACATAGACCATCTGGACACGTTCGGATTGGGCCAGTTTCCAGGCCAGGGCATGTTCACGGCCGCCAGAGCCGACTACCAGGATTTTCATGGATTGCTTTCGCCAGGCGATGCCTGTGCTTGTACTTGAATGAAGCTTATTCTTCAATGACCGCGTTCGTATAGACTTCCTGCACGTCGTCCAGGTTTTCCAGGGCGTCGAGCAGCTTCTGCATCTTGAGCGCGTCTTCGCCGGTGAACACCGTCTCGGTGTCCGGCTTCATGATGACTTCGGCGGAATCGGCCTTGAAGCCGGCCGCTTCCAGCGCTTCCTTGACGCCGGCAAAGCCGTTCGGGTCGCACAGCACTTCGAAGCCGCCTTCGTCGTCCGGGATCACGTCGTCGGCGCCCGCTTCCAGCGCGGCTTCCATCAGCTTGTCTTCTTCGACGCCAGGCGCGAACAGGAACTGGCCCACGTGCTTGAACATGAACGAGACGGAACCTTCGGTGCCCATATTGCCGCCGAATTTGCTGAACGCATGGCGGACTTCGGCCACGGTGCGCACGCGGTTGTCGGTCATGCAGTCGACGATGATGGCGGCGCCGCCGATGCCATAGCCTTCGTAGCGGATTTCTTCGTAGTTGACGCCTTCCAGGCCGCCCGAGCCGCGCTGCACGGCGCGGTTGACGTTATCCTTCGGCATGTTCGCGTCGGCCGCCTTCTCGACGGCGAGGCGCAGGCGCGGGTTGGTCGTAACGTCGCCGCCACCCATGCGGGCGGCAACCGTGATTTCCTTGATCAGTCGGGTCCAGATCTTGCCGCGCTTCGCGTCCGTCGCGGCTTTCTTATGCTTGATGTTGGCCCATTTGCTGTGTCCAGCCATGTCGAGTCTTCCTTAGGCAGAGGACCTCGCTGGATTGCAATGATCGAGGCCCCGGGTATGATAATCCTCGACATTTTAGCATAGGCACCCCGTCTAAAAACTGTCAGGGAAACAACAATGCGGTGCCCAGTCCGACCAGTCCGAGCCCCGTCGCGCATGCCACCACATGGCCGCCGGGCAGCAGTTTTTCGGCCAGAATCAGCGCGATCAGGCCGGCGATCACGGGCAGGTCCAGCACGCCGGCCGGCAGCACGAGCGCCAGCAGCAGCCAGCAGCAGCCCGTGCAGTAGCGGGCATCCGTGACGCCCATGCGGAACGCGCCCCACGTGCCGCGGCGCCAGTGCGTGAGGACGAACGCCAGCGGCGCGCGGCAGTTGTCCAGGCAGACGTGCTTGGCGGGCGTCCACTGGTAGACGCCGGCCGCGACGAGGGCCAGGGCGCCGACGGTCGGGTGCGCGATGCCCATCGTCTCGTCGAGCGCGCCGGCGTCGTGCAGCTGCCAGTCGGCCAGGGTGGCGGCGAGGGCGCAACAGGTCCAGGCGAACAGGTAGCCCAGCATGAACAGGAAGGTCGAAGGGTAGACCCAGCGCTCGCGCACGAGCCGCTTGACGCGCGCATACAGCAGTACGGACGGCGCCGCGGCCGGCAGCATCATCGCCGCGATGACGACGATCCACAGCGCCAGCAGGCGCGCGAGGTCGGCCGTGTGGTACGGCGTGGCCAGGATGTGGCCGCCGGTGCCGGATCCCGGCGGCGACAGGCGGCCGGCCCGGAAGATCAGGAACAGCAGGCAGGCCCAGCACAGCGCCGCGAGCAGCGCCAGCAGGGCGAGGACGACGGTGCGGTCGGCACCGGGGCGGCCGACGCCGCTGGCGCGGCTCATTGCTTGCCGGCTCCGGCCGGTTGGGTGCAACGGTGTGCCATGGACATCCTCCAGTCGACGGTTGAGCGATGATGGCAATTGGACCGCGTGCTGCCGGCCGGGTTCGGAGGCGTCCTCAGCCGGCGACGTGGATTCCCCGTACAATCGTCGGATGAGTAAATCTGCTGTTGACATTTCCGTTGCGTCGCCCCCACGCCCGGCCGTGCTGGGCGGCCTGGCAATCGCCATCGCGGGCGCCGTCCTGTTTTCCACGAAGGCGATCGTCGCCAAACTGCTGTACCGCTACCACATCGATGCCGTTACATTGATCGCGTTCAGGATGCTGTTCTCGTTTCCGGTGTTCGCGGCCGTCGCGGTGTGGAAGATGCGGACCGAGCCGCCGCTCACCGTGCGCGACCGCTGGCGTCTCGTCGGGCTGGGGCTGGTCGGCTACTACCTGTCGAGCTACCTGGATTTCCTCGGCCTGCAATACATCTCGGTGGGCCTGGAGCGCCTGATCCTGTTCCTCACGCCGACCTTCGTCCTCCTGATCACGGCACTGGGCCTCAAGCGCCGCATCGCCCGCGCGCAATGGATCGCGCTCGGCCTGTCGTACTGCGGCATCGTGCTCGTGTTCGCGCACGACCTGCAGGGCGGCGCGGGCAGTACCGTGACCGGATCGCTGTTCGTGCTGGGTTCGGCGATCTGCTACGCGACCTATCTGCTGGGCACGGGCGAGATGGTGCGCCGCATCGGCTCGCTGCGCCTGGTGGCATACGCGATGTGCGTCTCGAGCGTGGCGTGCATCGCCCAGTTCTTCGTGCTGCGCCCCGCCAGCCTGCTCGTGCAGCCGCTGCCGGTTTACGGGCTCTCGCTCGTGAATGGGATATTCTGTACCATCTTCCCTGTCTTCATGACGATGGCCGCGGTCCAGCGCATCGGCGCGACGACGGCATCCCAGGCCGGCATGATCGGCCCGGTGTCGACGCTGTTCCTGGGCTGGGCCATGCTGGGGGAGGCGATCACGACCGTGCAACTGGCCGGAACGGGCCTGGTGCTGGCCGGGATCTATCTGCTGTCGCTGAAAAAACAAACTTGATCAACCAGAACGCCAGAACGGAACGGAACATGAAACCTCGCATCGCCCTGATCGCCCACGACAAGAAAAAAGACGACATGATCGCGCTCGCCGCCGAGTACGTCGACTTCCTGCGCGGCTGCACGCTGTCGGCGACCGGCACCACGGGCGGACGCCTGATCAATGAACTGGGCCTGGACGTGACGCGCATGCATTCCGGTCCGGTCGGCGGCGACCTGCAGATCGGCGCCCACCTGGTCAACGGCGAGATCGACTGCGTGATCTTCCTGCGCGACCCGATGACCCCGCAGCCGCACGAACCGGACATCAACGCGCTCGTGCGCGCCTGCGACGTGCACAACATCCCGTGCGCGACCAACGTGGCGAGCGCCCACCTCGTGCTGTCGCAGCTGCAGGCGACGGAAAACTGATGCCGACGGGAGGCCGGCCATGACGACGTCAAAAGCAATCCGCTTCGCACGCACGGGCGGGCCCGAGGTGCTGGAATACGTCGACGTCCAGGTCGGCGACCCCGGCCCGGGCGAGGCGCGCGTGCGCAACCACGCGATCGGCGTGAACTTCATCGACACGTATTTCCGCGCGGGCCTGTACCCGCTCGACCTGCCGAGTGGTCTCGGCCAGGAAGCGGCCGGCGTCGTCGAGGCGGTGGGCGAGGGCGTCACGCACGTCAGGCCGGGCGACCGCGTGGCCTATGCGGCGCGCCCGAACGGCGCCTACAGCCAGCTGCGCGTGATGCCGGCCGACGTCCTCGTGCACCTGCCGGACGACATCTCGTTCGAGACGGGCGCCGCGATGCTGCTGCAGGGCCTGACCGTGCAATACCTCCTCAAGCAGACCTATGCCGTGCAGGCGGGCGAGACGGTCCTGTTCCATGCCGCGGCCGGCGGCGTCGGCCTGATCGCGTGTCAATGGGCGCGCGCATTGGACGTGAACCTCATCGGCACGGCGGGGTCCAACGAGAAAACGGCGCTGGCAAAGCAGCACGGCGCCGCCCACGTCATCAACTACAACACCGAGGACGTCGTGCAGCGCGTACTGGAGATCACGAACGGGGCCAGGGTGCCGGTCGTCTACGATTCGGTCGGCAAGGACATGTTCACGCGCTCGCTGGACTGCCTGCGGCCGCGCGGACTGATGGTCAGCTTCGGCAATTCGTCGGGGCCGGTGCCGCCGTTCGCGCTGAACGAGCTGGCGGCGCGCGGCTCGCTGTACATCACGCGGCCGACGCTGCAATCGTATGCGGCCACGCGGGCGCAGCGGGAGTCGATGGCGGCCGACCTGTTCCAGATGGTGTCGAGCGGGCAGGTGAGCATCGAGATCCACCAGCGCTTCCCCCTCGCCGACGCGGCGCAAGCCCACATCGCCCTCGAAGGCCGTCGCACGACGGGCAAAACGATCCTGCTGCCATGAGAGAATTTAGCGACGATAATGAACCGCCGATCGACCCGCAGCCGGCCACGGCGCCGCGTTTCGGGCGCTTGCTGGTGGTGTTGATGCTGGCGGTGCTGCTGATCGTGGGGATTACGTTTTTGTCGGAAGCGTACCTCGGTTGAACGATGGTGGTCACTGGGTGCCCACGCCTGAAAACGTCGTCCCCGCGGAGGCGGGGACCCAAGTTTGCTGGCGTTGTCGAGACACGTAAAAATCGGGCCCCTGCCTGCACAGGGGCGACGGGATCCGCGGATTAACCGTTCTGCCGCGGATCCTGCTTCAACTCGATCACCCGCGACCCGCCATTCGGCCCCGGAAAGCCTTCGAACGCGCTCTGCACGAGGGCCGGCATCACGGCCGGGGTCGACATCTGCTTGCTGACGTTGCGGACCGTGACGTCGAACAGGCGCTTGCCGTCCGTCGCCGACGCGATCGACAACTGCAGCTGGCGGTGGTAACGGTGTTCTTCCTGCACGTCATAGGCCGGGTACGGGCCCCACAGCGGGTCGTAGAACGGGCTGTACCAGCCGCCCCAGTAGCGCCGGCGCCAGCCCATGTAGGCGAAGCGGGGCGAGTACATCGGCGTGAAGGTCGGGTAGATGACCTGCGTCGGCACGTCGATGGTCGAGAAGCGCATCGACACCTTCAGGGCGGGCGACTGCGGCACCTCATGGAAGCCGAGGCGGCTCATCTGGGTGCGCACGAGGTTTTCGTAGCTCTGCAGCTCGAGCGTGTTGTCCTGCGGCGGGGGCGTCTCGAACGCATAGCTCTTGTCGGGCAGCTGGGCGGGCCACTGGTTGAAGGTGGTGACGTCACTGCGGATCGTCGTCGCACAGCCGCCCAGCAACAGGCTCAGCGAGGCGACCGCCGTGATCATGGTACGTTTCATGATGCGCTCCATCTATTCGGTATTCCCTGTCTGTCGGATGTCAAATCCTGTAATCGGTCTTGTTCAGGTGACCATATTATTCCCGATGCGTGATGTTCGTCGATACATTTACGCGCGGTTACTGCCTATACATGGCGATACAAAAGAAAGGTTAGACGGAGTGTGGCGTGAAGCTGTTGGTAAAATAAGCATCCCACCAACGGCTTTGCGGACCCTGACCATGCGCACCGATACGCCCCAGACGATCTACCGGAAGGATTACACCGCCCCCAGTTATCTGGTCGATACCGTTGAACTCGGCTTCGATCTCGACCCCGCCCGCACCGTCGTCGCCAACCGCATGACGATGCGCCGGAATCCCGCCAGTGCCCAGCGCGAAATCGAGCTGTACGGCGAAGACATCGAACTGGTGACCCTGCGCCTGAACGGCAAGGCGCTGGCCGAGGGCGAGTACACCGTCGAGGGCAACCTGCTGCGCATCCCCAACGCGCCGGAAGAGGCGACGCTGGAAATCGAAACCGTCTGCATTCCAGAAAGCAATACTACCCTCAGCGGCCTGTACACGTCCAATGGCAGTTTTTATACGCAGTGCGAGGCCGAAGGTTTCCGCCGCATCACCTATTTCCCGGATCGTCCGGACGTGATGGCCCGCTTTACCGTGATGCTGCGCGCCGACAAGGACAAGTATCCGGTGCTGCTGTCGAACGGCAACCTGGTCGAGGAAGGCGAACTGCCGGACGGCCGCCGCTACGCGCTGTGGGAAGACCCATTCAAGAAGCCGTCGTACCTGTTCGCCCTCGTCGCCGCGCGCCTCGTGTGCCAGGAAGAGGACTTCGAACTGGCCGACGGCCGCACGGCCCTGCTGCAGGTGTGGGTGGAAGAGGGCAACCTCGACAAGACGGATTACGCGATGCAGTCGCTCAAGCACAGCATCCGCTGGGACGAAGAGCGCTGGGACCTGGAGCTCGACCTGGACCGCTTCATGATCGTCGCCGTGGGCGACTTCAACATGGGCGCGATGGAAAACAAGGGCCTGAACATCTTCAATACGAAGTTCGTGCTGGCCAATCCGCGCGTCGCGACGGACGTCGACTTCCAGGGCATCGAGGCCGTCGTCGGCCACGAATACTTCCACAACTGGACGGGCAACCGCGTGACCTGCCGCGACTGGTTCCAGCTGTCGCTGAAGGAAGGCCTGACCGTGTTCCGCGACCAGGAATTCTCGGCCGACATGATCGGCACGAACACGGGCCGCGCCGTCACCCGCATCGACCAGGTGCGCACATTGCGCCAGGCCCAGTTCCCGGAAGACGCCGGCCCGATGGCGCACCCGGTCCGTCCCGACTCCTTCGTCGAGATCAATAATTTTTATACGGTCACCGTCTACGAAAAAGGCGCCGAAGTCGTGCGCATGTACCAGACCCTGCTGGGCCGCGACGGCTTCCGCAAGGGCATGGACCTGTATTTCGAGCGTCATGACGGCCAGGCCGTCACCTGCGACGATTTCCGCCTCGCCATGGCAGACGCCAACGGCCGCGACCTGACGCTGTTCGAGCGCTGGTACAGCCAGGCCGGCACGCCGGTCGTGCAGGCCGAGACCCGCTACGACGAGCAGGCGCAGACGTACACGCTGCGCCTCGTCCAGTCGTGTCCGGCGACGCCCGGCCAGCCGGAAAAGCTGCCGTTCCACATCCCGGTCGCCGTCGGCCTGCTGGGCCGCGACGGCCGCGACCTGCCGCTCACCGTGGAGGGAACAAACCGCGGAACGACGGCCGTGCTGGAGCTGACGGACGCCGACCAGACCTTCACCTTCACCGGCGTGACGGAACAGCCGACGCCGTCGATCCTGCGCGATTTTTCCGCGCCCGTGATCCTGAAGTACGGCTACAACGACGCCGAACTGGTGCACCTGTTCAGCCACGACAGCGACCCGGTCAACCGCTGGGAAGCGGGCCAGCGCCTCGCGATGAGTCGTTTGCTGAAGCTGGCCGGCCAGGTGGCCGCCGCCGGCAACGTCATCGAGACTGCCAGGCCGGACCTGGACGACGTGTTCGTCGACGCCATGCGCAAGATCCTCACGGACGACACGCTGGACCCGGCCTTCCGCGAACAGGCCCTGTTGCTGCCGTCGGAAACGATGGTCGCCGACCAGCTGGACGTCGTCGACCCGCTCGCCATCCACCTGGCGCGCCAGTTCGTGCGCGCCGCCATCGGCACCCGCCTGCGCGCCGAATTGCGGGCGCAATACGACGCCAACCAGACGCCGGGCGACTACAGCCCGGACGCCGGATCGATCGGCAAGCGCGCACTGAAAAACCTGGCGCTGGCCTATCTGTGCGCGGCGCCGGACGACGACAGCCTGACGCTGGCCCGGCAGCAATTCGACGGGGCGACGAACATGACGGACCGCGTGGCCGCGCTGGCGGCCCTCGTGCATGCGCGCGCGCCCGCCGCGGCGGACGCCCTGCAGCGCTTCTACGACGAATTCCAGGGCGAGGCGCTGGTCGTGGATAAATGGTTCGCGATGCAGGCCGCCGCCCCGACGACGAACGTGAACCGCGTGCGCGAACTCATGACGCACACGGCCTTCACCTTGCGTAATCCGAACCGTGCGCGCAGCCTGGTGTCTACGTTCTGTGCAGGCAATCCGGTGGGCTTCCACGCGCCGGACGGCGGCGGCTACGCGTTCTGGGCCGAGCAGGTGATCGCGCTGGACGCGCTGAACCCGCAGGTGGCCAGCCGCCTGGCCCGCGTGATGGACCGCTGGCGCCGCTTCACGCCGGACCTGCAGGCCCACATGAAGCGGGCGTTGCAGCAGGTGGCCGGGCAGGCGAAGCTGTCGAACGATGTGCGCGAGGTGGTCAGCAAGGCCCTCGCCAATTAAAGATTTTCACAAACCGAAGGAAGTCCATGAAACGAGTCAGCCTGACGCAATACCTCGTCGAGGAACAGCGTCTCCACAGCAACATCCCCGCGTCGCTGCGCCTCCTGATCGAGGTGGTGGCGCGCGCCTGCAAGACCATCTCGCACTCGGTCGGCAAGGGGGCGCTCGGCGATATCCTCGGCAGCGCCAACACCGAGAACATCCAGGGCGAAGTGCAGAAGAAGCTCGACGTGATCTCCAACGAGATCCTGCTCGAGGCCAACGAGTGGGGCGGCCACCTGGCGGCGATGGCGTCGGAAGAAATGGAATCCATCCACCCGATCCCGAACCGCTACCCAATGGGCGAATACATGCTGCTGTTCGATCCGCTGGACGGCTCGTCGAACATCGACGTCAACGTGTCCATCGGCACCATCTTTTCCGTGCTGAAGGCGCCGGACGGCATGACGCACCCGACCGAGGCCGACTTCATGCAGGCCGGCAGCAAGCAGGTCGCGGCCGGCTATGCCGTGTACGGCCCGCAGACGATGCTCGTGCTCACCACCGGCAACGGCGTCAACTGCTTCACGCTGGACCGCGAGATGGGTTCCTGGGTCCTCACGCAAAAGGACATGCAGATCCCGGAAGATACGAAGGAATTCGCGATCAACATGTCGAACCAGCGCCACTGGCATCCGCCCGTCACGCGCTATGTCGACGAAATGCTGGCCGGTAAGACGGGCGTCCGCGGCAAGGATTTCAATATGCGCTGGATCGCCTCGATGGTGGCCGACGTGCACCGCATCCTGAACCGCGGCGGCATCTTCATGTACCCGGCCGACCAGCGCGACCCGTCGCAACCGGGCAAGCTGCGCCTGATGTACGAAGCGAACCCGATGGCCCTCATCGTCGAACAGGCCGGCGGCGCCGCGACGGACGGCCGCGAGCGCATCCTCGACATCGTTCCGCAGAAGCTGCACCAGCGCGTGCCCGTGTTCCTCGGCTCGAAGAGCGAAGTGGAGCGCGTGACGAGCTACCACCAGGAATGATTTTCGGCCGCTCCACATAAAATTGCCGAGTCGGACTAGCAAGTTTGCGGAGTTGTTGTTAGAATGCGGGCTCCTTTGCGGTGCAGCTCATTCGATTGAGCAACACCCATGATGGCCTCCGGGCCGCCAGCAGTCTGATGGCAAGGTAGTGCAGGCACAGGTTAAACGGTTGTTCCGGTTTAGCCGCTGTAGCTCAGTCGGTAGAGCAGCGCATTCGTAATGCGAAGGTCACCAGTTCGATTCCGGTCAGCGGCACCAAAATTCAGCAGTAAGGATAAAGGGTTGCAAGCGAAAGCTTGTGACCCTTTGTTTTTTCATCGCTGCCTGTACCGCAAGGCCTCCACGACGAGTGCAAATGCGGACGAGGGCTGGCGCCGGCTCGGATAGTAGAGGTGGTAGCCGGGGAAGTCGTTGCACCAGTCGTCGAGCACGCGCACGAGCCTGCCTTCGGCGAGGTGGTGCCGCACCGTGTCTTCCAGGATGAACGCCAGCCCGGCGCCCGCCAGTGCGGACTGCAGGACCTGCGGAAAGCCGTTCAGGATCAGCGGCCCCTCGACCCGCACGTTCAGCGCGCGTCCATCCTTGCTGAAATCCCACGGAAGCAATCCGCCATGCGTCGGCAGGCGCACGTTGATGCAGTCGTGGCTCGTCAGGTCCTGCGGCTTCTCGGGACGTGCGTGTACGTCGAAATAGGACGGCGCCGCGACGACCGCCATCCGTACGTCGGGGCCGATGCGCACGGCGATCATGTCCTTCGCCAGGTGCTCGCCGAGGCGCACGCCTGCGTCGAAGCGCTGCTCGACGATGTCGATCATCCGATAGTCGGTATTGATTTCGAGCTGGATGTCGGGATAGCGGGCCAGTAGCGGCAACAGCTTCGGCAGCAGGATCGAACTGGCTGCGTGGTCCGAGGCCGTGATGCGGACCGGGCCGGCCGGCTTGTCGCGCAACTCGCCCAGCGCGGCGAGATCGTCTTCGATCCCGTCCAGCCTTGGTCCAATGGCACCCAGCAGGCGCTCGCCGGCATCGGTCGG
The DNA here is from genome assembly GCF_034420155.1 of Massilia luteola. Taxonomy (NCBI): domain Bacteria; kingdom Pseudomonadati; phylum Pseudomonadota; class Betaproteobacteria; order Burkholderiales; family Oxalobacteraceae; genus Massilia; species Massilia luteola. The sequence continues at coordinate 62,606 of NZ_JAXOFN010000013.1, read as the reverse complement.
CGCCACCTTTCGGGTCGTACGCATCAGGAGGCGTATGCCCAGTCGTTCTTCCAGCCCCCGGATCGTCTGGCTCAAGGCCGACTGCGATATGCCGAGCCGGGCCGCCGCTTTCGTAAAACTGCCTTCGCGCGCAACGAGCACGAAAGCGCTCAGGTCATTGAGGTTCTCTTTCATGATTCATTAGCTCCGCTAATCAAGGCATGCGGATTGTACCGGCTTATCAAGTAATGGCGGCGCCGGTACAGTGTTCGTATTGACTTACAGGGAGCAAACGATGGAACAGCGTGAACTCGGAAAAAGTGGATTGCGTGTCTCTGCGATCGGCCTCGGCTGCATGGGACTTAGCTATGGATATGGGCCGGCGGCCGAGCGCGGCGCGGCCACCGAACTGATCCGCACGGCGGTCGAACGCGGCGTGACCTTGTTCGATACCGCCGAGGCCTATGGTCCGAACGAGGCGCTGGTCGGCGAGGCGCTGGCGCCGTTCCGTGACCGGGTCGTGATCGCCACGAAGTTCGGTTTCCGCGACGGCGACCCTCGTGCCGGCCTGGACAGCCGGCCGGAGCGCATCCGCGCGGTGGCCGAACAATCGCTCAAGCACCTCGGGACCGATAGCATCGACCTGTTTTATCAGCATCGACCCGATCCGAACGTGCCGATCGAAGACGTGGCCGGCACGGTGCGGGACTTGGTTCGCGAGGGCAAGGTCAAGCATTTTGGCCTGTCGGAAGCCGGGACGGCGACGATCCGACGTGCACATGCTGTACAGCCCGTGGCGGCCCTGCAAAGCGAATATTCGATGTGGTGGCGCGAACCGGAAGCGGAGATCCTGCCGCTGCTGGAAGAGCTGGGCATCGGCTTCGTCCCGTTCAGCCCGCTCGGCAAGGGCTTCCTGACCGGCGCGATTCAAGCGTCTACCCAGTTTGACCCGACCGACTTCCGCAACACCGTGCCGCGCTTTGCGGAGGAAGCGCGCGCAGCGAATCAGGTCCTGGTCGACCTTCTCGGCCGTATCGCTGGCGACAAGGGCGCGACGCCCGCCCAGATCGCGCTGGCATGGCTGCTGGCGCAAAAGCCTTGGATCGTGCCGATTCCCGGCACCACGAAACTGCACCGGCTCGACGAGAACCTCGGCGCCGCGTCGCTCCAACTGGTGCCCGACGAACTGCGCGACCTGACGGAGGCGCTGTCCAGCATCTCCGTGCAGGGTGCGCGCTACTCGGCCGATCGACAGAAGCTTGTCGGCAAGTGAAGGTGCGGCAAATTTAATGAATATGGAGAAGAGCATGAAACAACGACAACTCGGCGACAATCTGGAAGTCTCGGCAATCGGTCTGGGATGCATGGGCCTGAGCTTCGGCCTCGGCCCGGCCACCGACAAAGGCGAGGCGATCAAGGTGATCCGCAGCGCCGTCGAGCGCGGCGTGACGCTGTTCGATACGGCCGAGGGCTATGGCCCGTTCGTCAACGAAGAACTGGTCGGTGAGGCGCTGCAGCCGGTGCGTGACCGAGTCTTGATTGCCACGAAGTTCGGTTTCAAGATCGACGACGACAAGCAGATTGTTGGCCTGGACAGCCGCCCCGGACACATCCGCGACGTGGTCGAGGCCTCGCTCAAGCGCCTGCGTACGGATCGCATCGATTTGCTTTACCAGCACCGCGTCGACCCGAACGTGCCGATCGAGGACGTGGCCGGCACCGTCAAGGACCTGATCCGCGAGGGCAAGGTCAAGCATTTCGGCCTGTCCGAGGCCGGCATCGAGAACATCCGCCGCGCGCATGCGGTGCAGCCGATCGCCGCCATCCAGAACCATTATTCGCTGTGGCAGCGCGAAGCAGAGCATGGCGCGCTGGCCCTGTGCGAAGAACTCGGTATCGGCTTCGTCGCCTGGGGGCCATTGGGGCAGGGGTTCCTGACCGGGGCAATCACGCGCGACATGAAGTTCGATGATCCAAGTGACCTGCGCTCGACCTTCCCGCGCTTCACCAAGGAAGCATTGGAAGCGAATTTCGCCGTAGTGGACTTCTTGAAAGATCTGGCCGCGCGTAAAAATGCGACTCCCGCGCGGATCGCGTTGGCTTGGCTGCTCGCGCAAAAGCCGTTCATTGTGCCGATCCCTGGTGGCACGCAGATTGCGCACCTGGATGACAACCTGCCAGCAGCGGAGCTGCAACTGAGCGACAGCGACTTGCGCGACATCGACAAGGCGTTCGCCACCATCGATATCAAGGGCGCGCCGCTGTCGGAAGCGCTCGACGCCGCAATCGTGCGCTGATCGTAGCCGTCTCCAGCGGATGCGTGGCTTCTGGCGCCTGATCGACCAACGAAGGAATCAACGATGCAATATGTAACGCTTAACAATGGCTTGCCGATGCCCATCCTGGGGTTCGGCGTTTTCCAGATTCCCGACTCATGGGAGTGCGAACGCACCGTGATCGATGCCATCGAGTCGGGCTACCGCCTGATCGATACAGCGGCCTCGTACATGAACGAGGCCGCGGTTGGGCAGGGCGTGCGGAACAGCGGCGTGGCGCGGAGCGAGCTGTTCATCACGAGCAAGCTCTGGGTTCAGGATGCGGGCTACGACCGCACGAAGGTCGCGATCGACCGGTCGCTGCAACGCCTGCGCATGGACTATCTCGACCTGTTTCTCATCCACCAGCCTTTCGGCGACGTGCATGGGTCATGGCGCGCCATGGAAGAGGCCCATCGGGCGGGCAAGCTGCGGGCCATCGGCGTCAGCAATTTTCACCCGGACCGCCTGATGGACATCATCGCGTTCAACGAGATCGTGCCCGCCGTGAATCAGGTGGAAATCAATCCCTTTCACCAGCAACCCGAGGCGGCGGCTTTCATGCAGGCGCAGGGCGTCCAGGCCGAGGCATGGGCGCCGTTTGCGGAAGGGCGGAACAACCTGTTCGGGAATGGCGTGCTGACGGCAATCGCTGCGCGGCATGGCAAGACGGTGGGGCAGGTCGTCCTGCGGTGGCTCGTCCAGCGCAATATCGTTGCCCTGGCCAAGACGGTACGTCGCGAGCGGATGGCCGAGAACCTGGCCATCTTCGACTTTGCGCTGAGCGATGAGGATATGCACGCCATCGCAGGGCTGGAAAACGGCACCAGCAGTTTTTTCTCCCACCGCGATCCGGACATCGTGAAGTGGATGAGCGAGCGTCAATTGAATATTGATTGAGGAGAAGGCAATGCAAGAAGTCATCGTCGTGATCGGACCGGGATCGATCGGCCAGGCTATTGCCCGGCGTATCAGCCTGGGCAAGCTCGTGCTGCTCGCCGACGTGCGCGCAGAGCATGCCGATGCCGCCGCCAAGACCTTGAGCGAAGCGGGCTTCGACGTGAAGACGGCGAAGGTCGACGTGTCGTCCCGCGAGTCGGTCCATGCGCTGGCCGAGCTGGCCGCCTCGCTCGGCCCCGTCATGGGCGTGGTCCATGCGGCCGGCGTTTCGCCGACGCAGGCGGCGCCGGAAACGATCCTGAAGGTCGACCTGTACGGCACCGCCGTCGTGCTGGAAGAATTCGGCAACGTGATCGCGCCGGGCGGCTCGGCGGTCGTGATCGCGTCGCAATCGGGGCATCGTCTGCCCGCGCTCACCGAGGCGCAGAACAAGGCGCTCGCCCTGACGCCGGCGGAAGGCCTGCTGGCCCTGCCCATGCTGCAGCCGGACCAGGTCACGGACCCGCTGCACGCCTATCAGGTGTCCAAGCGCGGCAATGCGCTGCGGGTGATGGCCGAGGCCGTCCGCTGGGGCAAGCGTGGCGCACGCGTGAATACCATCAGCCCCGGGATCATTTTTACGCCGCTGGCGAAGGATGAGTTCGCCGGTCCGCGTGGCTCGGGTTACCGGCGCATGATCGAGCTGTCGGCGGCAGGGCGCGTCGGCACCCCCGACGAGGTGGCGAATGTCGCAGCTCTGCTGATGGGGCCGGAAGGGGGATTCATCAGCGGCAGCGACTTCCTGATGGATGGTGGCGTGACCGCCGCGTACTGGTACGGCGAGCTCGCGCCCAAGCCAATGCAGGTCATTTGACGTCACGGCAAAACCCAAGCTTTTCTATTCGCGCCTATCGCCGGCGCATGCACTGCTGGATGACTCTTCAAGGCCCTTCCCCGTCTTTGTTATGCAGCGCACAGTCGGGACCGACAAAAAGTTATATTTTTTTTATTGAGACACCGCATTCTGACGGTGTCGCACCGACATCGCGCATCGGCGCGACGCGAAAGGACCGCCTATCGGTCGAACTTTTGAACGGATGCACGGTCAAGAAGATCGGTCTACTCCGCGTTGGTCAAAATCTTACAAGAGGAATTCATCATGGATAATCAGAAGTCGAGCGAAGCAAAAGGCAGCACCACGGGGTCGGGCAACCTGGGCAAGGACAGCACGAGCAACCTGCCGAACGCCAGCGGCGCGGGCAACCTGGGGAGCACGGCCGGTTCGGGCAGCCTGAACAAGAGCAGCTTGGACAACCAGGGCAAGGACCAGCACAGCTCGACCGGCAGCAGCACCGGCGGCGCCACCGCTTCCAGTACGGGCGCCGTGGGCGGCACCAGCAATGCCGGCTCGGCGTCGTCGTCGTCGGGCATGGGCTCGATGGGCTCGATGAGCGCATCCGGCTCCACCGCCTCCGGCACCAACAGCAGCATCGGCACCAGCAACAGCAGTTCGCTGGGTTCGGGCAGCCAGAACAGCCAGAGCGCCGGCGCCGCCACCGGTTCGGGCGTGGGCGGCGATTCGAAGGACATGGGCGCCCAGGTGAATGCGCGCGCCCAAGGCCTGCACCAGTCGATCGACAAGGCCGCCGACGCCGCCCGTCCGATGGTCGACAAGGCTGCCGATGCGGCCCGTCCGGTGGTCGACCGCCTGGCCACCACCGCCCATGCCGGCGTGGACAAGCTGCAGGGCATGCTGAGCGGCGCCACCGTCAACCTGGGTCAGCGCCAGCAACAGCTGACCGACGCCTACGGCCAGTGGCGCGAAGCCAGCTTCGAGTACGTGCGCCAGAAACCGGGCACCGCCATCGCCATCGCCGCCGCCGCCGGCTTCGTGCTGGCCAAGCTGCTGGGCGGCCGCAACCGCGATTATTGAACGGTATTCCGTTCACACATCGAAGCCGGCTTCGCGCCGGCTTTTTCTTTTTTCAAAGCCGAGGACGCCGCCGCGCCGCGAGCGCAAGCAGGCCGCATCCCAGCATCATCCACGCTCCCGGTTCCGGGACGGGCGACAGCGGCGTGATCGTCAGCGTCGTCCCCGCGCCGAAGAAGTAATAATCGTCCACCGGGTAATCGTGACCGTAACTCGACGTGGCCGCGTACTTCAGGCCGCTCACGAACTCTTCCGTGTGGTACTCGAGCTGGGTCGCGTACACGTCGCGCCAGCTTGCGGCAATGTCGAGGGCGTCGCTGCCGCCGGTGCCGGGGCGGAAGGAAAACGCGTCGAGCTGGCAATCGTGATCGACGGAACCGCCGCCGCACCTCGCGAAGTCGCCGGACCACAGCCGCATGTTCATCCACAGCGAGTCGAGCTCGGATTCATCGATGACGCCGTCGCCGTTGACGTCGTCGCCGGCGATCCTGCCCGTGACGGCGATGTCCGTACGCAGGACGGCGGGGTCGTGGAAGTCGTAGAAGCCGCGGTATTCGAACTGCCAGGCGGACGGTGCGGCGTGGACGGCGGTGCACAGCAGCAGGGCACCGCCCAGGAGGCATGGACGTGTCATTGGATTCCTTGCAAGCGATGAATGGCCGGGCCGGCGATCCGGCGGCCTCGTGCGAAGGATAGGCCGGGGCCGTCCGCCGCGTCGCCAGCTTGCCGCTTTGCAGTGCAAGGCGGCAAATGGTCTATGTCACGACGCCCTGCCTCCTCGAACCATGAACGATCAGAGCAGCTGGATGCCGAAGCGTTTCAGCAGGAGGGCGAACAGGAGTATGCTGCCCAGCGTGATCGCGACGCCGGCGGCGAGCGCCGGCCAGAAGCCGAAGCGGTCGAGCAGCCAGGGAAACACGGCGAACATGGGCAGCGTGGGCAGCACGTACCACAGCGTGTACCAGGCGTGGTTGGCGATTTTTTCCTGCGGCTGGCGCTCGACGTGCAGCCAGATCAGCGTCAGCACGGTGACGAGCGGCAGGGATGCGATCAGGCCGCCGAGGCGGTCGGAGCGCGCGGCGGCTTCCGACACGAGGACGACGACGGCGGCGGTGATCAGGTATTTGATGACGATCCAGGACATGGCGGACGGGGAGGTGAAACTCCGCCAGTGTAGCAAAGCACGCTCCAGCGCGCCTGTTCCATACCTGCGGCTTTTACATGAGATCGGTTACAAATCCTTACCACTGAAACGTCGCATCGATATTTGTGCTCATCCGTTCAAGGTTAAATGACGATCAACGAGGAGTGCTGACCATGACCTACCGCGCATCGCTTGTCCTGCTGACCCTTGCATTGATGGCGTCCGGCGCCGCATCGGCGGCCGCGCCCGCGCCGGATGCGCAGGCGCAGGCCTTGCATGTGCTGAACCGGCTCGCGTTCGGGCCGCGTCCCGGCGACGTCGAGCGCGTGGCGAACATGGGTGTGCAGCGCTGGATAGCCGAGCAGCTGCATCCGGAGGCGATCCCGCTGCCGCCCGACCTGAATGCGCGCCTGGGCGCACTCGACACGGTCAATCGCAGCACGGGCGAGTCGCTGGGCGAATTCCTGGCGCTGCGGCGCGACGTGCGCATGGACGACGACGGCGCGAAGCAGCGCCGCCGCCAGGTGGAGATGCGCGTGTCGCGCCAGGCTGCCGAGGCCCGGCTGCTGCGCGCCGTCGAGAGCCCGCGCCAGCTGGAAGAAGTCATGGTCGACTTCTGGTACAACCATTTCAACGTCTTCGCCGGCAAGGGGATCGACCGCGCGCTGGTGACGAGTTACGAGCGCGACGCGATCCGACCGTACGCGCTGGGTTCCTTCCGCGCGCTGCTGGGCGCGACGGCGAAGCATCCGGCGATGCTGTTCTACCTCGATAACGTCGTGTCGTCGGCGCCGCGTCCGGATGCGAAGGGCAAAGGGGGCGCAAAGGCAAAGCGCGGCCTGAACGAGAACTACGCGCGCGAGCTGATGGAGCTGCACACGCTGGGCGCGGACGGCGGCTACACGCAGCGCGACGTGACGGAACTGGCGCGCATGCTGACCGGCTGGACGTTCGACCAGAAGCGCCTGGCGCGCACGGACGAGACGTTCCGCTTCGACGCCGGGCGCCACGACCGCGATCGTAAAACCTGGCTCGGGCACGAGATCGTGCCCGCCGGCCACCAGGAAGGCGAATACGCGCTGGACGTGCTGGCCATGCACCCGGCCACGGCCCATCACGTGAGCCGCGAGCTGGCCCAGTACTTCGTCAGCGACGATCCGCCGCCGGCCCTCGTCGACCGCATGGCGGCCACGTGGCTGGCGTCGCAGGGCGACATCCGCGCCGTGCTGGCGACGCTGTTCGCGAGCCGCGAATTCATGGCCGCCGACACCGTCGGCGCCAAGTTCAAGACGCCGTACCAGTTCGTGGTCTCGGCGGTCAGGGCCAGCGGCGCGCCGGTCGTGAACGTGATGCCGCTCGTGAGCACGATGAACCAGTTGGGCATGCCGCTGTACGGCTGCCAGACGCCGGACGGGTACAAGAACACGCAGGACGCGTGGCTCAACCCGGACGCGCTGTCGCGGCGCATCGCCTTCGCCACCGCGCTCGCCTCCGGCCGGCTGCCCCTGGCCGCGCTGCCGGCCGCCCCCCGTCCCGTCGCGACGATGGCGCCGAACATGGCCGGCGGCGACGCCATGCCGGTGCCGGCGCCGGCGCCGGCCGCGCCGGCCGGTCCGAAGCCGGCGCCGCTCGATCCCGCGCGCCTGCAGGCGACGCTGGCCGGATCGATTTCGCCACGCACGCAGGCCATCGTCCAGCGCAATCCGGACAACCTGCGCGCGGCCATGCTGCTCGGCAGCCCCGATTTCATGCAGCGCTGATTCCGTCCGGGAGAACGACATGCAACGCAGGCACTTCCTCAATACGCTGGCGCTGGGCGCCGGCATCCTGCTGCCCGTGGGGCGCAGCGCCTGGGCCATCAGCGCGCCGGCCGCCAACCCGACCGGCAAAAAACTCGTCGTCGTGATGCTGCGCGGCGCCGTCGACGGCCTGAACGTCGTCGCCCCCGTCGGCGACGAGAACTATCTGCGCCTGCGGCCGACGATCGGCCTGGCGGCGCCGGGCATGGACGGCGGGGCGCTCGCCCTGGACGGCTACTTCGGCCTGCATCCCGCGCTGGCCAGCCTGCAGCCGTTGTGGCGCGCGAACCGGCTGGCGTTCGTGCATGCCAGCGGTTCGCCGGACGCGACGCGTTCCCACTTCGACGCGCAGGACTACATGGAATCCGCGACGCCCGGCCGCAAGAGCACGCCGGACGGCTGGATGAACCGCCTCGTGGGCGCGCTGCCCGGCCCGCAGTCGCCCAGCCGGCTGCTGGGCATCGGCCCGGTGCTGCCGCGCATCCTGTCCGGCCGCGCGGCCGCCGTGAACCTGCCGAACGTCGCGGGTGCGGCGCGCGCCGACCTGCTCGACCGGCCGGCCGCGAAGGCCGCGTTCGACGAACTGTATGCGAACCACCCGCGCTTCGGGCGCGCGTACGCGGACGGACGCGCGGCGCACCGCGAAGTCATGGGCGCGCTGGAGCAGGGCGACATGAGCCGCGACATGCAGGCCGCCGACCGCGGCGCGCCGCTGCCGAACGGTTTTCCCGACGATGCCGCGCGCCTGGCGGGCCTGATGCGCAACGACCCGAACATCCAGCTGGCGTTCGTCGCGCTGGGCGGCTGGGACACGCACGCGAACCAGGGCGCGGCCAGCGGCCAGCTGGCCAATCGTTTGGCACCGTTGGGGCAGGGCCTGGCCGTGCTGGCCGAGCGGCTCGGTCCGCTGTTTGACGACACGATCGTCGTCGTGATGTCGGAATTCGGCCGCACGGCGCATGAGAACGGCAACGGCGGCACGGATCATGGTCACGGCAATGTGATGTGGGTCATGGGCGGAAAAGTGCGTGGAGGTAAGGTTTACGGCGACTGGGAAGGCGTCAGCGACGCGAAACTGAACGAGGGCCGCGATTTGCCCGTCACGACCGATTTTCGTTCGGTGTTAGCGCAGATTTCTGAAGAACATTTAATGTTAGACGATAAACGTCTCGAACAGGTCTTTCCCGCAATGCCGCAAAAACGTGCTGGATTTCGTATCGTCGGTGCATAGAGCCCTGCTCTAGAGGTAGCCCTCTACATATAGTAGTTCTACCGTATTGCGGTGCACAAAATATAGGGCTATAGTAGGAACTGTCTCCTCCAGTTTTTCTCCGAAACTCTGGATTCAGCCCGCACCGACAAGGATGCGGGCTTTTTTTTATCTGTACTTGTCCGACGCTAACATTTCTGGCCGCATGCGGTGTCCGGGGACAGCGCATACCTTCGGTGAAATAGGGGGATGAGGTGGCGGCGGCCATCGTGGCCGCGCGGAGGAGATTCAGGCGCCGGTCGTCTCGGCGTCGTCGCCCTGGAAGGCGCCGGCGCGCCAGGTCAGCACCAGCGTGTCGCGGTGGCCGTTGTCGCCTGCGGGCTGGATCGGCGTCGATTCGTGGATCACGGCGGCGTCGTCCAGCAGCAGCAGCGTCCACGGTTCCGTCATCGTGAAGCGCTGGCCGCGGGGACCGTGGGCCTCGAACACGCGCGTTTCGCCGCCCTTGATGTGTTCGCGGCCGATCAGGATGACGGCGACGAAGTCGACGCCGTCGCGGTGCGCGCCTTCCGGCGTGGGACGGCCGATGCCGTTGGCCGTGTCGATGCGGAATTGGTGCGCTTCGACGTACCAGGTCTGCGGGCCTTTCACTTGCGAGCACACGGCGCCCAGCGCGCGCAGCAGGCGGTTCCAGGCCGGTTGCCTGACGGTGGCCGGTTCGATGGGCACGAACAGCCGGTGCATGCCGCCGTGCAGGGCGTTGTACTCGACCGGCTGCCAGTGCGCGCGGTGCGGGCTTTGCGTGAGGCCGTCGCCGCTGTCGACGAAGCAGGAGTGCCGGCGGCGCCGATAGCGGCCGCCGTCCTTGAGGTAGTTATCCTGTTCCAGGCGTTCCCAGCTTGGCGCCAGTGCCATCAACTCGTCGAGCGTGCAGCCGGTCAGCTTCGCCACGTCGGCCGGGCGCAGCAGGGCATAGCCGTCGCCGCGCAGGGCGTCGGCGATGCGGGCCGGATCGGTGTAGGGTGGTTGCGGTGTTGTCATCCCGTTAGCCTAGCACTTTTTCCGGGCCGTCGTGCCGCCGCCGGGCATTACCAGTTCTTGACGAGCGTGAGCCGGAACGAGCGCGGCTCGATCGGGTGAAAGTGCACGTCCGCGCGCGGCGCCGCCTCTCCCCGCAGCTGCGACGCGTAGTAGTAATCGATCGCCGACGCGCGCCGGTTCGTCAGGTTGAAGCCTTCCAGTTCCACGCGCACGGTGCGGTTGACGCGGTAGCCGAGGCGGCCGTTCAAGGTCGTGCTGGCGCGCGAACGCACGCTGTCGTCCGCGACGAGCGGCCGCGGGCCGAACCAGCGCAGCCGCAGCGCGCCGTCCCATGCGCCCATCCGGGTCACCGTCAGCGCGAGCTGGCTGACGCCTTCGATCGCTTCCGGGATGCGGTCCTGCCCGGGCGCGGCGCCGCGCGAGCGCGCGTGCGCGTAGGCGGCGTCGAAGTCGACGGACAACCATTTATACGGTTTATAGTAATTCGAGAATTCGATGCCGATGCGGCGGCTGGGCGGGCCGGCTTCGGTCGTGCCCGCGTCGCCGACATAGGTCAGCTCGGAATCGAAGTCCAGGCGGTACAGGGATACCGCCGTCTGCATTTTTGGGATCGCCTCGGTGCGCAGGCCCAGTTCCATGCCGCGCGAGCGCACGAGCCCCGGCGTCGTGCCGAGCGCTTCCAGCGTTTTCGGGTCGACCGTCGTGACGGTGCCGCGCGCGTCGTTGCTGTGGAAGCCCGCGCCATAGTTCACGTAGACCTCGGTCTGGCGCCATGGCCCGAACACGAGGTTGGCCGACGGGCTGGCCAGCGCATCGCGCGTCGTGCCCGAATTCGCCGCGAGGCTGCTGCGCACGCGGAACCGGTAAGCGTCGGCGCGCACGCCCACCGTCGTGCGGAACCAGCCGTTCCAGCGCGTGGCGTTCTCGATGAAGGCGCCGGCACTCGTCTCGGCGACGTGGTCCGCGCGCGTGACGGACAGCAGGCGGCGCGCCCTGGTTTCATACAGGCCGTTGAAGATATTGTCGTTCTGCGCGTCGACGCCGGCGGTGATGTCGGACGTCGCCGTCTCGCCGCGGTGCACGTGCCAGCTGTGCGTCGCATTGAAGCCGCTCGTGACGCGCCGGTCCGGCTGGGCGAACTGGTCGCCATTGACCGGGTCGTTCATGAAGTAGGTGAAGTCGGACCAAAGGTCGAGCCGGTTGCGGATGATGTAGCCGCTGACCTTCGACGCCGCGTCCTGGCCCGTGCGGCGCCACACGCCCGAGAGGCTGAGGCGCTGCGCGGCGCCGCCGTCGGTCGGGTCGACGGCATCGAAGCGGTCGAGCAGGCCGGCCGCCACGGTCCGCCGCGGAATCTGGTCCGTCGCATTCCAGCGGCCGTGATACGCCATCGCCGTCACGCTCCAGCCGTTGTTCGCATAGCCGCGGCTGTAGCGCAGCACGCCGTTCAGTTTCCGGTAATCGTCCGGATGCTTGTAGGGACCGTCGTTGTGCACGGCTTCCAGCGCATACGTCAGCACGCCGCCGCCGGTCTCGCGCGACGCGGCCAGCGCCGTGCGCGCATAGCCGTCCTGGCCGGCGCTCACGGTGGCGACGTTGCGCGCGAGCCGGTTGGCGTAGGTGATGGCCGCGCTGCCGGCCGAAGCGAAATCGCCTTCGCGCGCCGAGTAGGGCCCCTTCTTGTAGTCGAGGCGCGCGGTCAGCTCGGGAATCAGGAAGTTCAGATCGGTCCAGCCCTGGCCGTGTGCGTGGCTGCGCTGGTTGACGGGCATGTCGTCGAGCCAGGTGGCCAGGTCGGTGCCGTGGTCCAGGTTGAAGCCGCGCAGGAAGAACTGGTTGGCCTTGCCTTCGCCGCTGTGCTGGCTGACGATCAGGCCCGGCGCCGCCTCCAGCAATTCGCCGGGCCGGTAGACGGTGCGCATCGCCAGCTCCTTCTGGTTGACGGTGCCGGCGCTGGCGGAGTCCGCGATGCCGAGCTGGCTCGCGCGCGCGCCCTCGACGAGCACGCGCTGGATCACCGGATCGTCGGCCCACGCGCTGGCGTGCAGGCACAGCGCGGCGAGCAGCGGCGGGATGGTGCGCATCATTGGACAGCGAGTTCCGCGCGGCCGCCGGTAAAACCGAACGTGCGCAGGCTGCCGTGTGCCGTCAGGTTCACGGTGTTCTGCTGGTCGGGCAGGAAGTCGCTCAGCACGGCGTCGTGGATGGTCGCGACGGTGACGACGGGCGTGCGCACCGCTTCCTGGAACACGACGACGCTGTCCGTGTCGACCGTCACGCCCACCCAGGCGAGGGGCAGGCGGCGGCCGTCCTTGTCGGCCAGCCAGAACTGTTTGTCGACGTACTTGCGCAGCACGGCCTGGTCGTCCGGATCGGACAGGTCGAACGGGCGCTGGTACAGTTCCGTCAACAACGCTTCGACGTCGTGCACCATGTAAGTGTGCACGACCTCCGTACTGCCGGTCCGCGCGTTGTAGCTGATGTCGGTGAGGCCGGCGTGGAAGCGGTGCGCGGAGGCGCCGACGCACACGAAGGCGCACAGCAGGGCCAGGAAGCGGCGCACGTTCATCTCGGTGTCGATATCTATTCGGATTTCGGGGTAACGGCTTTCTCGGCCCCGGCCTTCTCGTCCCCGGTCTTCAGCTTTTCGTTGAAGTCCTTCATCAGGTCCGGCTGGTCGTGCTGGGTCTTGAACAGCTCCAGGCGCGACGGGGTCGCCTTGCGCGGCCAGCTGTTGTTGCCGGTATCCGTGTCCGCCGTTTCCCAGTACGGGTCCTGCGTCAGCGCGACCATGGGCTCGTCCGTGATGATCAGCTTCGTGATCTTCTTCGGCGTGTAGCGCCACACCTCGGCCGGGATGCGTTCGACGTATTTCTTGCCGCTCGCAAGCGTGATCTCCAGCACGAGCGGCGTCACGAGGCCGCCGAGGTTGCTGAAGTCGACGAGGTACAGGTGCTTGCCTTCCTTCAGCAGGTTCTTTTCCCAGTCGTCCAGGCCTTCGAGCGCTTCGTTGTACTTGTTGCGGTCGTGGTTCGTGACCGTGTACTCGTCATGCTCGTTATAGAAATCCTTCAGTTCCGGATGCGCGTCGACGCGGCGCGGCAAAGTGCCCTTGTTGCGCTGGTCCGTGATCGAGATCGGCGCGGCGTCGTGCTGCGCCTTCTTCCACGCCTTTTCGATCGCCGGGTCTTTCGTTCCGACCGTGTATTCGCTGATGCCGTCCACGCTCACGTCCACGTGGTCGGTCGTGTAGAACCAGCCGCGCCAGAACCAGTCGAGGTCCGTGCCGGACGCGTCTTCCATCGTGCGGAAGAAATCGGCCGGCGTGGGGCGCTTGAATTTCCAGCGCTGGGCGTATTCGCGGAAGGCGAAGTCGAACAGTTCGCGGCCCAGCACCGTCTCGCGCAGGACGATCAGCGCGGCCGTCGGTTTCGCATAGGCGTTGTAGCCGAGGGCGGCGATGGATTCCGAGTTCGTCATGATCGGCACCTGGTTGGTGCTCTTCATGTAGTCGCCGATGACGCGCGGTTCGCCGCGCGACTGCGGGTAGTGCTCTTCCCAGGCTTGCTCCGCCAGGTATTGCAGGAAGCTGTTCAGGCCCTCGTCCATCCACGTCCACTGGCGCTCGTCGGAGTTGACGATCATCGGGAAGTAGTTGTGGCCCACCTCGTGGATCACGACGCTGATCAGGCCATACTTGATGCGGCTGGAGTACGTGAGCTCGCCCGTCTTCTTGTCCCTGGTCGGACGCGGCCCGTTAAAGCAGATCATCGGGTATTCCATGCCGCCCACCGGGCCGTTCACGGAAATCGCGACCGGGTACGGATAGTCGAACGAATACTTGTTGTACTCGGCGATCGTATGGATCACGGCGGCCGTCGAGTATTTTTCCCACAGCGGGTTGCCTTCCTTCGGGTAGAACGACTGCGCCAGCACATTGGTCGCGTCCTTCTTGAAGCCCTGCGCGTCCCAGATGAACTTGCGGCTCGACGCCCACGCGAAATCGCGCACGTTCTTCGCGCGGAAATGCCACGTCTTCGTGCCGCTTGCACGCGTCTTTTCCTTCGCTTCCGCTTCCGCCTGGGTGACGATGACGACCGGTTTGGTCGCGGTGCGCGCCTGCTCCAGGCGCTGGCGCTGGGCGGACGTGAGCACGTCGCCCGGGTTCTGCAGCTCGCCGGTGCCGGCCACGATGTGGTCGGCCGGGACGGTCAGCTGCACGTCGTAGTCGCCGAATTCCAGCGTGAATTCGCCCGTGCCGAGGAATTGCTTGTGCTGCCAGCCCGTCACGTCGTAGTACGCGGCCATGCGCGGGAACCACTGGGCGATCTCGAACAGGTCGTTCGTGTCCTCGTCGAATTTTTCGTAGCCGGAGCGGCCGCCGAGCACTTTCTGCTCGTTGATGTTGTAGCTCCAGTCGATCGAGAACGCCAGCTTCGCGCCGGCCTTGAGCGGCTGCGGCAGGTCGATGCGCATCATCGTGCGGTTGATGACGACGTGCAGCGGATGGCCGCTCGCATCCTTCACGCCGGCGATCCTGAAGCCGCCGTCGAACGTGCGTTTTTCCAGCACCGAGCGCAGGGCGTCGAATTTATAGCCGTCTTCCGGCCCGCGCGCCTTGGCCCAGGCGTCGCGCGACGGCACGGTCGCCGTCATGCGCGCGTCGGAGTCGCGCTTGTAGATGTTCTGGTCGAGCTGGACCCACAGGTACGACAGGGTGTCGGGTGAATTGTTGTGATACGTGATCGTCTCGGTGCCGCTGATGGCGCGCTTGCCTTCGTCCAGCGTGGCGCGGATCGCATAGTCGGCGCGTTGCTGCCAGTAGGCGTGTCCCGGGGCGCCGGAAGCGGTGCGGATGGAGGTGGGCGTCGGCAGCAATTCGTCGAGCTGGCGGAATTTGTCGTCGAAAGGTTCCGCCGCGATTGCCGACATGGTGAGGCATAGGGCCGCCAGTCCGATCGGGAAACGTATCATATTTACCCTGCATTCATGGTTGAAAGAAGGAAAATATTCTAGTCTTGCCTTTCAGCCATTAGCCCGTTTGATTTGTAACAAGCCTGTTACAAACGGCTGGGCGTGGTGCATTCGACACGGTCGGACACGCGGACACATCAGCGGACACGCAACGGACACGAACGCGGACACCGTTCAGCCGTCGCGCCGCGCCGCCAGCCCGCGCAGGCCGACCGTGACGAGCACGATCAGCATGCCCAGCAACACGAGCACGGTGTCGATCCGCAGGCGCGCCTGGAGGGCCAGCGCGTAGCTGGACGTCATCGCGAGGATGGCCAGGTTCTCGTTGAAGTTCTGCACGGCGATCGACTGGCCGGCGCTCATCAGGCGGTGGCCGCGGTGCTGCAGGATCGCGTTCATCGGCACGACGAACAGGCCGGCCAGGACGCCGATCGCCAGCAGCAGCGGCAGCGCCGCCCGCACCGAATGCACCCAGACCATGGCGCACAAGCCGGCGCCCATCACGGCGCCGAGCGGCATGACGGCCAGCGAGCGCACGAGCGGCACGGCCTTGCCGGCGATGGCCGCGCCCAGCGCGACCCCGAGCGCGAATACGCCCTGCAGTGCGGCGGCGCGGTCGAGCGTGAGGCCGAGGACGTTCTGCGCCCACGTCAGAAGCAGCACCTGCAGGACCATGCCGCTGCCCCAGAACAGCGACGTCACGCCGAGCGAGATGCGGCCTTCGCGGTCGCGCCACAGCGAGCGGTTGCAGCGATAGAAATCGGCCAGCAGGGCGGGAAGCAGCGCGGGCAGCGTGCGGCGCACGCCGGGCGGGCGCGCGCCGGCGTGCATCACGGGCAGGTTCAGGAGCGTCGCGAGCAGGTAGGTCATGACGATCACGGCCACCGCCATGCCGACCGGCGTGGCCTGCCACGGCAAGGTGAGGGAGGCGCGCAGCTGCAGCAGCCAGGCGATCGCGTGCGGATTGGCGGAGATGACGCCGCCCAGCACCGTGCCGAGGATCATGGCCAGCACGGTCGTCCCCTCGATCCAGCCGTTCGCCGCCACGAGCCGGCGCGGCGGCAGCACCTCGGCCAGGATGCCGTACTTGGCCGGCGAATAGGCGGACGCGCCGAGGCCCACGATGCCGTAGGCGAGCAGGGGATTGGCCTTGGCCAGGATCAGCGCACAGCCGGCCATTTTGACCGTGTTCGTGAGCAGCATCACGCGGCCCTTGGGAAAGCGGTCGGCGAAGGCGCCGGCGAACGGCGCCAGCACGATGTACGACAGGACGAAGCCCATCTTGAGGAGCGGCGTCATCCACTGCGGAAAAGAGAGTGTGGCGATCAGCGACACGCACAGGATGAACAGGGCGCTGTCCGCCAGCGACGAAAAGAACTGGGCGCCGACGATTGCGAAGAAAGCGGCATTCATGGGGCCATTCTTATATCACAGCCATGGCGGGCGCCGGTTTCGCTTGGCTTAAAGGTTGTGACTGCAATAATTGGTTAGATTTACATATGGACAATAGTTTTATACTTATGGAATTAAAGTTGGGGCGGCGACATCATCGTTGACCAAGGGGAAAAGATGGATGCGTACACACTTACCGTGGCTGCCGCGCTCGCCGCGCTGACCATGGCGGCCAGCATGGGGCTGCTCTACCTGGCCAGTGCGCGCCAGACCTGCCTCGTCGACTGGACGCTCGCCGCCGTCCTCTTCGCGTTCAGCAATATGATGGGCGCAATCGGCCTGCACCTGGCGGCGAGCCCCATCGTCGTCGGCGCCTGCGTCAACGCGTTCTACATCGGCGGCCACTTCGGCATGCTGGCCGGCATCCGGCGCCACCTGCACCTTGCGCCGCGCTGGGGATGGGGCGCGGCCTTCGTGTCGGGCGTGCTGGCGGTACACGCGCTGCCCGTCATGCAGGGCGCGCCGCTGGCCCGGCTGCTGGCGTTCACGCCCATCGTCTGCGCGATCGACCTGGCCGCCGCCCGGCTGCTGTGGCGCCGGGGCGAAGACGAGGTGCGCGCATCGTACCTGCCGCTGATCATGTTGCAGCTGTTGGCCGCGCTGCAGCAGGTCGTGCGGCTGGCCGTCATGGCCGCGGCCGCGAGCGACCCGTCGAACCCGATGTACGGCCAGTACGTCCGCACGTCGGGCGCGCTGGCGACGCTGCTGTACGTGTCGCTGGCGACGATGTGCTGCGCGCTGATCGTGACCCATCAGCAGACGCTGGCGCTGCGCCGCGCATCGCTGACGGACGTGCTGACCGGCTGGCTGAACCGGCGCGCCCTGCACGACATCGCCACGCGCGAATTCCGCCGCTGCCGGCGCACCGGCTCGGCCATGTTCTTCATCACGTTCGACATCGACCACTTCAAGCCCATCAACGACCGCCACGGCCACGGCGTGGGCGACACGGCGATCCGCCATGTGACGGCGCTGTCGGCGCGCGTGCTGCGCGGCTACGACGCCCTGTTCCGCATCGGCGGCGAGGAATTCGCGGTGCTGGTCGCCGGCGAAAACCTCGGTGCGGTGTGCGGCATCGCCGAACGCCTGCGCGAGGCGGTGGCCGCGGCCACGCTGGCCGTCGACGGCCAGGAGGTCACGATGACCATCAGCGTGGGCGTGGCCGCGCTGGACGGGCAGGATCACAAGTGGGAAGACATCCTGCGCCGCGCGGACGAGGCGCTGTACCACGCCAAGCAGCACGGCCGCAACCGCGTCAGCGTGCATGGCCGCGACCTCGCGGGCCGCGGCCAGGTGGTGCGGCTGCAGGCGGTGGTCGCCTGAGCCGCGGCGCCGCTCATTTCATCCAGACGGCGTAGTTGTTGCCGGAGGTCTGCAGCGTCCAGCCGGCGCCCGGGCTCCAGCTGTTCGGGCCGATCTTCATCGCCAGCTGGTGCGTCGTGCCGGTGACGATGGCCGCGTACAGGCCCTGCGTGGCCTGCTGGATGGCGACCGCCGACGTCGACGTCACGCCCGCATTCTTGCGGGCCGCCATCAGCGCCGCGATCTGCGTCTTGAGATTCCAGTTGTAGATGTGCGGGTAGAAGACGGTCGGGATGCCCGGATGGGTCAGGATGTAGGCGTAGCCTTCCAGCACCGAGCCGCACGGCACCGGCCACAGGTTCTGGCCCGTGCCGCAGCTCTCGGCCGGGCCGGTGTCGTGGTTGTCGACGAAGGTCACCGACATCGCCGGCCACCAGCCGATGGCGCCCTGCGGCTTGCCGTCGGCCGCCTTCAGGCGCCAGTAATTGCCGTTGGCGAGGGCATCGTTGAGGATGCCCTTGGTCGTGAAGTCGAACGCGCCGCAGCTGTTGCCGGTGCCGTTAATCCAGTTCATGATGGCCTGGCGGTTGGCGTCCAGGTTGTTCAGGTCGAACGAGTCGGGCCACATCTCGCCGACGCAGAAATCGGGCGCGAACGCGTTCGCGTACTGGCCGACGTAGCTGGCGGAAAAGCCTTTCACGTAGTCGAAGCGCAGGCCCGAGAAGCCCACCGGCTTCAGCGTGTAGTTCAGCCAGTTGATGATGCCGTTCTGGACTTCGCCCACATTCGTGTGCGCCAGATCGCGCCCGCCGGAAAAGCCCTGGCCCGTATCGGCCGCGCCCAGGCCGCAGTTGCACTCGTCGTTATTGACGATGGAATAGGTGGTCCAGTTCGGATTCGTGAAATCGGACCAGCCCGTGGTGCCCACGCGGTGGTTGACGACGACGTCGACGATCGATTTGACGCCCTTGTTCTTGAATGCGGAGACGACGTTCGTCAGTTCGGCCGCGCTGCCGTAACTGGAATCGAGCTTGTTCAGCTGGCGCGGCAGATAGCCTTGCTTGGCGGCGGAATCCGACGGCGGCGGGAACCACACGTGGGTGAATCCCATGCTGCTTAAGTCGCCGACATTGTTCAGCAGCGTGTTGTACCAGTCCGGGCCGGCATAATTGGCCGAGTTCCAGTGAAAACCCTGCAGGACGATGGCCGTGCTGCCGCCGGCCTGCTGGGTGGGGGTGGCCGCCTGGGTGGCGGCGGCCATGGACGTCATCATGCCTGCCGCGAGCAGGGCGACGATGGTGCTCTTCTTCATGCTTCTCCTCCGATGTGATACGGGTAAGGTCCCGGCCGGCAACGGAGGTCGTGCAAAAGTCCGCGGCTCAGCTAGGTACTTTTACTACGTACCGGGCGGTCATTCTGGTGTTTTTTGCGCCCGACGGGGAGGATTGTTAGCCACACGTATTTTCATGTCAATGCAATTCGCATATTGCGTGTAGTTTTAATACTTGTGGCTTGTGCGAGCTCAATTGCCTTGGCGCCGATCGAGCACGCCGTGGATGAAGTCCTCGAGCGTCGTCGGGCCGCGCACGGGCGTGTCCGGCCAGCGGTCCTGCTCGTCCAGCACGGTGCCCGTCATGCAGGCGTAGGAGCGCGCCGCTTCGGTGGAAAACCCGAGCTGCCGGAACGTCTGCTCCCACGCGTGGCGGGGGATGACCTCGACGTCGACCGGCCTGTCGAGCGCGTGCGCGAACGCGTCGGCGACGTCGCGCGGCGTGTACCGCCGCGGCCCCTCGATGTAGCGGATGTCGGCCTGGTCGGCCGGTTCCATCAGCCGGCGGGCGGCGGCTTCGCCCAGGTCATCCGGCGCGACCATCGGGATGGCGACGTCGGTCGGAAAGAAACTCGGCAGCTTGCCGCGGTGGCGCACGGTATCGAGCATGTCGGCCCAGTTGCTCATGTAGTAGGCACCGCGGTTGACGGCGACGGGAACCGCCTGCGCCCGCAGCTTCTCTTCGAATTCGAACAGCACGGTCAGGTCGCCGCACGGCTCGCCGGGACGCGCGCCGAACGTCGAGACCGCAACGGCCTTGCGCAATCCCGAGCCCGTGACCGCGTCGACGATGGCCGCGGCATTCGCGCGCTCGACGGCATCCGTGTCGGTGAACGGGGCGGCGGGCGGATTCAGCAGCAACGCGGTCGTGCCCGTGCGCAAGATCGCGCGCAGCGCCGGCACGTCGCGCACGTCGGCCACGGCGATCTTCGCCCCGGCGTTCCTGAGGTCGGCCGCGTGGCCGGCGTTGCGCGTGACGACCGTGACGGGCTCGCCCCGGCGCAACAGCGCGCGCGCCGTGGCCGAGCCGACGTGGCCGGTACCTCCGATGATGATGTGCATGATGTTCTCCTTTCGTGTTCGGTGCGGAACGCCGCCAAGGTGGTGCCGGCTTCGCCCTTTCGAAAGGGGAGATCGATGGCGCCGCCGCGTTCCGGTGGAATGACGAGGCGACAATCTTAACGTGGACTCCTGACAGTTCTTGTCAGGAGTGGTTGCTTGCCATTGACGGGTAGCGCCGTGCTTACCGTCAATCGGCGGGCCGTGGCCGGCCGTATGAAAACAAGTCAGGAGGACCGGCGCTTTTTTTTCCTGCAATCGGATGCATCGTTCGCGGTGGATGTGTCGCCAGCAACTTCCGGCGCGCTGTCCCTGGCGGGAGATACGTCGATCGTGGCCCGCATGTCCTTGTGCACGTCATCGAGGAGAGCCAGCTGATCGTGCAATATCTTGATTGCGTTGGCTAATCGGCGGTCCATGTCGTTTTTCGGGATTTGCACGTGAGGGCCGACCGGTCCTGTTCCCGTATCCGTGGGTATGTCGCGTTTGTCATTTGTCCGCGTTCGCGCGACCGGCACGAATGCCACCTCCAGGCCGAAGAACTGACCAATGCGATTCAACGTGGCCACGGTGGGATTGCCTTGGCCTAACTCGAGCGCCTTGATGACACGTGCACTGACATCGCGATGACGCGCGAATTCTTCCTGCGTCATCCCGGCGATCGCGCGCATTTCGCGTACACCCTCGGTGAGCGATAATTCGGCCGCGGCGGCCGATTCCAGAAGACGGTTGCGGCGTTCACGGGCCTGCGCCTTGTCCATTGGTTTCCGTTTGCTCATGACGCTCTCAATGTCAGAAGTTGGGTGCGTTGTGCCGCAATGCCGGGTGTAACGAAGCCGACGATGTCCTCGTCGACGCCGACGTCGCGCATACAGTCCGGCAGGGATGCGAGCTTTCCAGCGAACCCCACCAGTGACTCGACCAGTTGGCGACGTTCCGATGCCGATAAATCCAGATACGGCAGGACGTCTTCCCAGCGTTGTAATTCCTTGCCCGTGCCGGGGTGATACCAGCGCGCCGCACGGGTAATGCCTTCCGGGTCGAGGTACATCGGGGCGAAATCGAACAGCGGCGTGAGGCGGGTGACGCCATCGACGGTCTGGACGGCGGTGTTGCGAGCATGATTGTCTGTATTTCTCATCGCCAGATTGAGCACGTCGCGCTGGATGAACTCGATCGTCT
Source organism: Massilia luteola (assembly GCF_034420155.1). NCBI lineage: Bacteria > Pseudomonadati > Pseudomonadota > Betaproteobacteria > Burkholderiales > Oxalobacteraceae > Massilia > Massilia luteola. The sequence goes on along the minus strand of NZ_JAXOFN010000013.1, from coordinate 41,010 downwards.
CCTCGATCGGATCATCGACGACGCGACGTATCGCCGCCAACAACCTGAACTGATCGGCCTGGATGCCGAATCCGCCCAGGCCGGCGATCGACGCGGCGCTCTCCTGGTGGAAACGCAGTACCTGTCCGTCCATGGCGTGGCGGTCGAATCGCGGAATGAACAGCATCTCGCCGTGCAGCACGGGCAGGTCGAAGGTACGGATGCCCAAGCGGTGTGCGACCGCCATGTAGCGTGCTTCATTCCGCAACACTTTTCGATCGGCCTCGGAAGGTCCACGCGGGCGTTTGACGATGTAGTGGCGTCTCGCCCGGACGTCGGAAAGCGCTGCGTCCGGATACCATTTTCCGTCATGCGCTTCCGTCAACAGATATTTGGGCGCGACGCCCTGGATGCCGGTGCCGCCGGCAGCCAGCATGCCGTGCACCATCATCGCCTCGTGAAACTCGGGCGCGCGCGCGAGCAGTTCGTCGAATTCGAAACCATCTGCAGCGAGTCCATGGCGCTCTCGGTGCTGCTCGAAGTAATCGACGGCTTCGCGGACCCGCAGCCGTCCGATCGGATTGAAGGCACCGGAACACAGCAAGGGCAAATCGGATGCCTGCGCGTCGGGCAGCTGCAATCGGTCGAGCAGAAATCGGCGGCCATTGCCTTGCGGGACCAGGTCGTACAAAAACGCAGGCCAGGCTTGCAGTGCGTGCCAGTCGGCGTCTACCGGAAACGCCAGCGAGATCGGCGGTGGCGCATCGCCGAACGCATAATGCAGGTCGTATTCGAACACGCAGTCGCTCGCGCGGAAGCCGTTGCGCACCACATCGGAAAAGCTGGCCTGCGCCGCTTCTACCCATTGGCCTTCGTGAAAAATCTCGATGTGACAGTCCATGTTCGGCTTTCACGCAAGGACAAGCTTGCCGGTTGCGCTAAAAGTGCATTAAAAGGTACTGATAAAGTATAGCAAAACTGACGAATCAGTCGAACCCCCGCACCGGCAAACTCGCATCCCGCTGGATCCAGTTGCGCGGCGAATACGCGGTCCGCGCATCCGTCGCGTGCAAGGTGAACGCATGCCGCGACACGCTCGAGCGGTTCGGCGCGCTGTAGTGCGGCAGCAGGCCGTGGAAGCAGACGAGGTCACCGGCCTTCCTCGAGCGGCACCGCCGTGCTGTCGTCCGGCCACGGCGTGCCGTCCAGCTTTTCCATCGTGATGGCGGCGCCGTCGCGCAGGAAGCGTTCGCGCAGCGGGCCGCGGTGGCCGCCCGGTTCCACCCACAGGCAGCCGTTTTCGATCGTCGCGTCTTCCAGCGCGAACCAGAAGGTCGTCACGCTGATTGGCGTGGAGTCAAAAAACGTCGCGTCCTGGTGCCAGCGCACTTCGCCGCCGATGCCCGGCTGCTTGAAGATGTACATCGATTGCCATACCTGCGGCTGTTCCAGGCCGAGGTCGCGCGCGACGGCCGCCAGCGTCGCGTCGTGCGTGAAGGCGTCGAATACGGGGTCGAGGTCGTGCATCGCGTGGCCGATCTTGTTGATCGACAGCGCCTTGGCCTGTTTCAGCCGGCCGTCCGGGCCGAAGGCTTCCTCTTCGAAGAAGCAGCGGATCGTGTTGTCGGAGCCGAGGAACCAGGCGTCGCTGGCGCTGGCCTGGTCGCGCGTCGTGAAGACGGCGCGCGATTCGGCAGGGTCGAACGCGTCGACGATCTCGCCGGCGCGTGCGCGCAGGCGCGCGATCTCGTCGCGGCTCTTGAAATTCGGGATGACGATGTAGCCGTCGTGCTGGTACTGCTCGCGTTGTGCGGTAGTGAGCATGGCATGGTCCGGTTGAGTGACCATGCCATTGTAGATAAAGACGGCTCAGCCGGCCACCGTCCACGCCCCGTCCGCATACACGCGCTCGTCGTCCAGGTACACGGCGTTCGTCACGACGAACACGTCGATGTGGTAGCGCGCGTCCTTGCGCTTGAAGCCGGGCTTGGCGTACACGCCGTGCTTGGCGCCCAGCGACAGGTGGATGCCGCACATGCGCTCGTACGTGCCGATGTCGTCCACGCGGCGCTCGCGCGTGAAGGCGCGGTTCATGCCGAAGCCCAGTTCGCGCACCCACACCTCGCCCTCGTCGCGGCGGATGATGTCGAGGACTTCCTGGAAGGCCGGCGTCGCGTTTTCCGTGCCGGCGACGCGTCCCTTGTCGATGACGAGGGTGATGGGAGCATCCGGCCGGTTGACGAGGTACGAGGTGTCGCCGAACACGTGGACCTGGGCGCGGCCGCTGACGGCTTCCAGGTCCCGCGCTTCCGTGAACACCTCGCCGATCGGGAACTGGCCGCCGACGTTGTTCATCGCGCCGTAGTCGCCCACGTTCAGCTTCGCGCTTTCCAGCGGCGAGTCGAACGTGAGGACGTCGCCGCCGCCATGCACCTCGGCGCGGCGGGCGCGGTCGATGCGGGCCTTCAGCGCGTGGCCGACGCCGCGGAAGTAGGCGGGATCGTAGGCCAGCGCCTCGACGTAGTGCTCGCCCTGCGCGCCCGGCATGCGCGACAGGTGCACGTGCTCGATCACTTTCAGTCCCAGCTTGAACAATTCCACGCGCAGGCGGAAGCCGTCCAGGCGGAAGTTCGTCGACTGCACGAGCACGACGAGGTCCTGCGGCGCGAGCGTGCGGAAGGTCGCCAGCACCGCGTCGGGCGCGACGCTGTCGAAGTCGACGAACGTCGCGCCGGGCAGGTTGCGGCGGTAAGCCTCGACGAGGCCGCGGGCCAGTGCCGTGCGGCTGTCGTACACGACCAGCGCGCGCCGCTCGTGGGTGTGGTCGAGCGCGATCGCGAGCACGTCGCGCAGGTGCGCGGTGGCGGCGTCGATGGAAGCGGCGGGCAGGGTGTCGGTGGACGTCATGGCATGGGCGGGCGGGGCGGACAACCCGGCATTATACGTCGCCCGTACGCTTGCGGCAGCTCACGAAGCACTTGGCCGGATTGCTGCACAGTCTGGCTGTCAGGAGCGTCATCATGTTGATTCATAAAGGAAATTTTCTCAAACGTAAATCGGCCGGCCTGCTGCTGGCGGCCGCGCTGGCGGGTCTGGCGGGACCGCTGCCGGCGGCGCCAGGCGCCGCGCACGCGCCGGCCGCCGCGGTACGCGCGCCGGAGGCCGTGGCCGCGGAATTCTACGGCTGGTATCTGGAGGCGCTCGACGCCGACCAGGATCCCCTCAGCGACCGTTACGAACGCTTGAATACGTACGTCGCGAAGCCCCTCGTCGAGCAGCTGCTCAGGCGCCTGCAGGCGACCGGCGCCGGACGCACGGCGGGCGACTACTTCCTGCAGTCGGCGCGCATCCGGGGCGCCTGGCTGCGCGGCCGCGTGCAGGCCGTCACGCTGCGCCGCCAGGCGCGCAGCGCCGACGTCCTCGTCACGCTGGACGGCGACGGCGACGCGAAGCACGAACTGGTGCTGGCGATGGTGCTGGACAACGGCACGTGGAAGATCCGCCAGGTGAGCCGGGCGGCATTGGACCTGCCCGAAAGTTCCCCCGGCCGATCCATCATTTGATCCCGGAAGCACAGCCACACGCTACTCCGTGAACAGGGCGCCATGGGCTTGATCACGGCGCTATGATTCCAAAACGATAACGGCCCCAGGTTTGCGGGCCGCGATCCCTTTTGACGAATCGACGGTGGGAGCGCATGGCATACCGATGGGAAACGCCGACCAGCATCTGGCTGGAGGATGAGCGCAGCGGGCAGTTCGAGCTGGCCTCCAGCGACGGCCTGGGCCGGATCGACTGGCAGGCCCAGGCACGCGGCCGCCTGGCCGATTGCGCGCACCTGCTCGGCGCGTCGCTGCCGCTGTCCTGCGACCACGCGGCCATCTATCCCGAGGGGTTCGCCTTCTGCCCCGACTGCGGCCGTCCGCTCGAACGGCTCGGCGCCGCGCAGGAGCGCCGGCCCGACTGGTGGGGGCCGCATGCGGACGCGCTGCTGCCCCGGCACGTGCCGCACGGCTTGCCCGTGACGTCGCTGGCGCTGGGCGACAGCCTCGAGGAACGCCCGCCCGCACCGGACGTCGGACGCTTCGACGCCGCGATGCCGCCGCCGCCGAATGCCCACTGCGTGTTCGCGGCCGCCACCTGCGGCTTCCCCGAACAGCGCCTGCTCGCGCTGGCGCCCGGGCGCGGCGTGCTGCAGTACTGGGACCCGCTGGCCCACGTCTGGCACGTGCTGATGCCGGAAGAGGGCACGGCCGATCTGGCGTTCGGCGCGTCCGATTACGGCTGGCTGCCGATGCCGTACCTGCAGGTGCCGGCGCGCCGCGGCGACGTGGCGCTCGTGCCCACCGCGCACGGGCTGTACCGGCTGGGCATCAACCCGGTCAGCGAGACGTGCCGCACGCAAGCCGTGCTGGCCGCGCCGGTGGTCGCCGCGCCCGGCATGATGCGGCGCCAGCTGGGCGTCCTGGTGCGCAATCCGGGCGGCGCGCTGGGCCTGTGCGCGCTCGGCGCCGACCTGGCGCCCGGCCCGCAATTCGATTGCGGCGCGCTGCCGCTGTCCGGCTGGACGCGGCCCATCGGCTACGACGGCCAGCTGTTCTGGCTGCACGGCGAGGGCCAGCTCGTGTGGCGTCCCGGCGATGCGCCGCGCTGGCTCGCGTGGCCGGACACCTGGCTGCCCAGCCTCGACCTCGGCGGCCCCACGCTGAGCCGCGACGGCCGCATGTGGCTGATCGGGCACGACGGCCAGTCGTACTCCTTCCTCGAACTGGGCACCGAACGTCCGCAGCGCGAACCGATCGACGGCGCGCGCCTCGGCTTCGCGAACCTGCTGTTCCGGCGCGGCCATCCGGTCGTCGACGAACCGTGGTCCGGCGAGCACGTCGAGGACCAGCACGAAGACGACTCCCTCGTCCTGCCGCTGCTGCGCGGCTTTAACAACAACCGCAGCCAGCCCAGCGGACTCGTGCTGCGCTTCCACAAATACACGGGCCGCGCCGAAGACGCGCTGGCCAACCGCGTGATCGCCCGCACCACGGTGGAGTGGATCGGCCGGCGCAACGTGATCCTGGACGAAGTGGCGCGCCTCGCGCGGCCGCTCGAATGCGTGCCCTTCGTCTATGCCAACCGCCTGTGGCTGCACCACCCCGACTGGAACCGGATCCGCGGCTGGAATTTGGACGCGCCGACGTGAGGGCCGCCCGCCTCTTCGTCTGGCTCCTCGCGCTGCTCGGCACTGGCGCCGCATGGGCCGTGCCGCAAGTGGTGCTCGTGCAGAACTCGGGATGGATGGAGCCGTTCTACACCGACCCGCATTCGCAATTCAAGCCGCTGGTGGCGGCCCTCGCGGGCAGCGTCGCGCGGCCGGGCGACGCGTTCGTGCTGGCCGCGTTCAACCAGTCGCTGCCCGGCGCGCCGTCGCCGCGCGCGCTGCTGTCCGAGCAGGTCGACAACGCCACGGCCGCGCACGTGCGGGCCGCGCTGGCCGGGCTGGAAACGGCGCGCAAGCCCGGCGGCGCGGCGCTGGCCGACACCGACCTCGGCGAGGCCGCGGAGACGACCATCAGCCGCGTGCTGGGAGGGAAACCGGGTCTCGTCTGGCTCGTGACGAACAACCGCAACAGCCCGAACAACGACCAGGCGACCGCGCGCCGCAACCGCGAATTCTATGCGCTGATCCACCGCGGCGCGGCCATCACGACCGCGCTCGCCTTCCCGCTGCGCATGCCGGTCGCGGGCCAGCACTATCACGCCAACGGCCTGATGGTCTATGTGTTCGCCGTCGGCCAGGACGGCGCGCGCGCCCTCGACGCGATGCTCGCGGCGGGCCGCATCCGGCAGGTCATCACGGAACCGCCCGCGCGCCTGAAACCGCTCGACCGCGACACGGTGCGCCTCGTGCCGCGCAAGGTCGAGAACGCGCCCGGCGTCGAGTTCTCGATGGACGCGGCGGGCCGGCTGCGCGCGGACGTGGCGCCCGATGCGCGCACGCCCAGCGCGACGATCCTGTGGCAGCTGGAAAACACGATCTATCCGTACACGATCGCCGGCGCGGCCATCTCCGCGCGCTCCGTGCTCGGCGGCGAGAACCGTCCGATCGTGCTGCGCACGGCCACCGTCGCGCGGCTGGCGCCCGGCCGCGCCGAACCGCTGGCGTCGACCATGCAGCTGCCGGTGGCGCAGCTGCCGGGCAAATGGTCGCTGGCGGCGCTGAAGTCGGCCGGGTCGGCGTACGTGCTGCCGGGCCGGATCGAGCTGCACCTGCACGACCAGAAGCTGGAATTGTCGCAGGCGTTCCGCGATCGCATGGCCGCGCTGTTCCCGGGCGATCCGCTGCCCGACATCTTCACGCCGCCGGCCGACATCCAGGCGTCGACGGCCGTGCTGCCCGTCGAGGTGCACGTGCATTACGGCGCGGGGCCGCTCGTGCTGCTCCTCGGCGGCGGCCTGGCGCTGCTGGCCGCCGCCGCGGGCGCCGCGTATGCCTACGGCCGGCCGCGCCGCGTGCAGCTCATCGTGGAAGACGAACTGCGCACCGTGCACACGCGGGCGGGCGCCACGCAACCGATCTACGACAAGGCGGGCATTGAAGTGGCCCGCCTGAAGACGACCTTGTTCGGCCACCAGCTGCTCGACCTGCGCGAAGGCGCGCAGGTGCGGCTCGGCCGATGAACCCACCCAGGAAAGCGATCATGCAGAACGCCCAGACCAAACCGAGCCAGCCGGCACCGGACACCGCCGGCACCGATCCCGGCTTCAAGCTGCCCGGCCAGGCGGCCAACACACCGCAGGACGGCCTGCCGAAGACGACGCCCGACACCGCGACGCAGCCCGTCGAGATCGCACCCGGCGGCGCCACCAACACGAGCGCGGCGCCGCTGCGCGACACGGCCGGGCGCGACATGGCGATCGGCGCCGTGGCCTTCGTCGTGCTGCTGGTGATTTACTTTTTCGTGCGGAACGCGTACGTGCACCACCTCGTCGTCAAGCGCGTGGCGCCGTCGGCGGCCGGGAGCGCGGGCTGGCTGCTGTTCGTCGGCATGGGCTTCCTGTCCGCCGCCGTGGTGCTGGCCATCGTCAATGCGAGCCGATACCTGACCCCGGCGATCACCGGACCGCTGGTCGTCGTCGGCGTCGTCACGCTGGTCGCGGCCTTCTTCGTCGGCCGCCGCTGACGCCACGCTTTCAAAGAGAACACCATGGCAGATTTTCCCGATCCCGCATCGCTCGGCAACCAGGCCGCCGCCGGCCGCGCGGAACTCAAAGTCGACCTGCGTCCGACGCTGTTCATCGGCGCCGGCGGCACCGGCATGGAAGTCATGATGCGCATCCGCCGGCGCATCCTCGCGGCCGTGTGGAACCGCCGCCACCCGACCCGCGTCGACTCCATCGCCGACTTCCCGGTCGCGCGTTTTCTCCACTTCGACCTCGACGCCAACGCCGTCATCGACGAAGGCAAGTCGCAGCGCACGGACCCGTGGTTCGAGCTGGTGAAGCTCTCCGACGAGGAACGCCTCGTCGAACCGCTCGACCTGCCGCAGTACCACGAGTCCGACGACAGCCTCGCGCGCTTTCCGCTGATCGAGAACTGGATGCCGCTGCGCCCGAAGAAACTGCGCTCGCTGGGCATCGATCCATCGAAGGGCGCGGGCCAGATCCGGGCGCTCGCGCGGCTGTACCTGTTCGACAAATACCCCAAGCTGCGCGGCCGCATCAAGGGCGCGCTGAACTTCCTGAGCAGTAACGCGGGCATCGAGCGCAAGGAGAATTACCAGCGCCTCGGCCTGCAGGTCGACACGTCGAAATTCCGCATCGTCGTCATCGCGTCGAACGCGGGCGGCACGGGCGCGGGCAGCGCCATCGACCTGGGCTGGATCGCCAAGGCGGTCGCGCGCCAGGAAGTGTCGGACAGCCAGGTCGACCTCGTGATGTTCCTGCCGTCCGGTTACGCCAAGGCGAACAAGGAACGCACGGAGGCGAACGCGTACGCGACCATGATGGAGCTGGAGACGAGCATGCGCGACATGAACGCGCGCGTGCAGTGGATGGAACCGGACAGCATCGTCGGCCGCGGCACGCCGTTCGACGACGTGTATTTCGTCGACACGGCGAACCTCGCGAACAAGGCCACGCAGGACGTGAAGGACGTCTACCAGATGGTGGCCGACACGCTGTTCGAGGATTTCGCGTCGGCCGATTTCGCCAACCGCAAGCGCTCCGTCGCCGTCAACCAGCAGCAGCACAAGCTGGGGCCGTACAACCCGCGCGTGCCGGAACAACGCTTCGGCGACATGCGCCTGTCGTATTCGAAAGTCTATTCCGCGTTCGGCCAGGCGGTGCTCGACACCCAGCAAAGCCTGCGCGAAGACATCCGCGCCTACGAGCTGGCGGCGCTGATGGTGAAGGCGTTCTTCGGCCTCGTCGCCAGCGACGGCACGGCCGCGCGGCGCGCCGGCGACCAGGAACGCGACGCCTTCATGCGCGAGCAGATGGGCATGGCCGAGCACCCGTTCACGGAATTCCCCGACTTTAAGAAAGGCACCGTCGACGTCACGCCGTTCCAGGAATACGCGCTGACCGACATGCTCCTGGAGGGCAAGGACCAGCGCTCGCTGCTGGAAAGAGTCGAGAGCAAGGTGCAGCTGGAGATGGACCGCATCATGGCGTCGTACGACCTGAAACTGTGGCGCGAGAAGGTCGTCGAGCTGCTGCCGGACCTGGAGCGCGACGCCATCCGCGAAGCCGGCGCCACGGCCGAGACGAGCGAGGACCGCATCAAGCGCCGCACCGGCGAACTGCTCGCGCAACTGCGCCTGAACGTGCGCGGCCGCCTGTACATGCTGCTGGACGACCGCAAGCAGGGCGGACTGGAATTCGTGCTGTCGCTGCTGGAGCAGGTGAAAGCCCGCCTGGCGCAGCGCGACCTGGCGCACGTCCAGCGCAACGGCAAGCGTTACCGCGACGTGCGCGATGCGCTGCGCACGCGCCAGGTCGAGGAATCGCTGAACCACCTGACGCAGGCCGCCGGCCGCCTGTTCGGCAAGGATGCGCAGGCGCGCGAAATCATGAACCACCTCAAGCGCGACATCGCCGACTACCTGCGCTTCCACCTGCTGGCCGTCGCGGCGGGACAGGCGGTGGACGTGATGCAAAGCCTGTCCGGCTGGCTCGGCGAGCCGCAGGCGCCGGACGAACACGGCCAGGTGCGCTGGAGCGGCGTGGCCGGTGAATTCCAGGAAGGGCGGCGCAACGTGGCGTCGATGCTGGCCGCCGTCGACCAGCGCATCGGGCAACTGCGTGCCGACGCGCGCCAGGATCACGCCACCTACATCAAGCTCGCGAGCGACGTGCTGCCGGAACCCGTGCGCCTGACCGGCGACGTGAGCGCCTGGAGCGAGGACGTGCTGCTGGAATTCGGCGGCTCCGCGCGCCTGTTCCCGCAGCTGGGCGACGAGCGCCTGCGCGCCGATCTGCTGCTCAAGCTGTTCCGGCGCGCGCAGCTGCAGCTGTCCGGCGAACAGGCGGGCGCCGAACTGCCCGATCCCCTCGTCGAACGGCTCGGTGCGATGTCGCCGCAGGAACGGCACCGCGTGTTCAGCGAATGGATCAAGAGCGCCATGCCGTGGATTAACGCGCGCTTCTCGGCCGAGTTCACGCCCAGCGCCGACCAGTTCAAGTGCTTCGTCGGCGTGGGCGACCCGGCCGCGTGGCGCAGGCTGGAGCCGGAGATCCGCGCCGCCGTGCCCACCGGCTTCTTCCACGGCGACCTCGTGTCCGTCGTGAACACGGGCGTGCCGGGACGGGCCGTGTGCTACATCGAACTGTCCGGCTACCCGATGACGATCCTGCGCGGCCTGCCGACGTGGCGCGCCAGCTACCAGATCGAGAATCCGAAGATCCCTACGCACCTGCACTTCGATTCGACGCGCTTCCGCCATCCGGTCTCGCCGTCGATGGACGAGTTGAATCGGCTGGCGGACGACTACGAATTCTTCCTCGCCGCGATCGCGCTGGGCGTCCTGCGCCGCAAGCAGGACGCGGGCGACCGCGAGGCGGCGTTCCAGCCGCGCGGGCAATACCTGTTCGAGGTCGAGCCGGGATCGGGCGAGTGGCTCCAGATCGGCAACGAGTACGCGATCCGCTCCAACGGCCTGCCGCCGTACTACCGCGAGCAGGTGATCGCGGCGACGCGCCAGCGCCTGGCCGCGATGGGCCCGCACCAACTGGCGCTGCTGGCCGCGCTGATGCGCCACTACCAGCTGCGCGTGTACGAACCCAGGCTGGAAGTGGACGAGACGGGCGCCCAGCTGCCGTCGCCGTCGCTGCCGACCATCACGGCGCGGCGCCTGTACGACCAGTGGATGCGGCGCGCCATGTCCATCGACCCGCAACTGTCGCCGGCGCAGGTGGAAGCGGCGCTCGCGCAGCTGGACACGTGGACGGAGACCGTGCCCGATTCCGCGTCCGACGCCTACGCGTGGGAAGTGGAGCGGGCCGTCGACAAGCGCGTGATCCGCCCCGAATTCCTCGGCGCCGACGCGCGCGCCGCGCAGGCGCTGGAGCGGCGCACAGCCACGCCCACCACGCCCGCCATGCCGGGCGCGCAGTACGCGCCGGCCGCGCCGACCGTCGTCGCGCCGACGCCGATGGCCGGCGCAACCATGTCGGGCGCGGTGGAAGGACCGGCCCTCGGACCGGCCGCCTACGTCGTCGGCGCCACGCCCATCGCCGCGCGCTACAAGCTGTTCGTCGGCGGCGTCCAGCGCGGGCCGTTCGCGCTGGATGAAGTGGTGCAGCAGCTGACGCGCGGCGAGATCGATGCCGGCACGCGCATCTGGAACATGCAATGGAATCCGCGCGCGGACAAGTGGAAGCGGGTGGCCGACATCCCGGAAGTGATGGCGGCCGTCGATACGGCGATTCCCGATCCGGACGACGGCGTCCCGGATCCGGAATAGGGACGCGCCGTGCAGGACGAAGCGATCTACCGCTGTGTCAACGCCGCCTGCGCGCGCGGCATGCCGCGCCGCGTGAATTACTGTCCGTATTGCGGGACGGCCCAGCAGGCGGGGGCGCCCGCAGCTTCACCGGACGACGGACGCGGGCGCCGCGAGGCCGCCGCGGTTGCCGCTGTCGCCGGGGCGGAAGCGGCGGCCGAGTTGTCCGGCTGGTCGGACGCGCCGGACGCCGGATTCGCGGCGGAGACGGTGCGCGGCGCCGCCGCGGCTCCGGCCCGGTCCACGACCGCGCCGGAGCCCTCCGCCACCGCATCGGCCAAGCCGACGGCCGCCGCCGCGCCGCCGCCATCCGCCACCGCATCGGCGAGGCCGACCGCGGCCGCCGCGCCACCGCCATCCGCCACGGCCTTCGGCCACGGCGGCCGTCCCGTCGACGCCGGCACCGCCGCGCCGGAGCGCGCCCGCGGCATCCCGTGGCCGCCCACGCCCACGCCCACGCCCGCGGCCGCGCACAAGCCGCCGGGCCGGCAGCCGATCCGCCTGCGCTGGTGGATCGTCGCGCTGGCCGTGCTGTGGGGCGTGTGGCTGTGGGCGAAGCCGTCGGCCAAAAAGATCGACCGGCGCATCGATGCCGCCATCGCGCAGGCCCAGGATTGCCACGGCAAGGAAGCGCAGGAGGAGTTGATCGCGCTGCGCGCCGGCCGCGCCACGCCGCAGCAGCTGGAACGGCTGCAGCGCGCGCTGAACGAGGCATCGAGCGCGTGCACGCGCAAGCGCCAGCGCGCGAACGCGTGGGGCGAGGCGCGCGGCGCCGTCGAATCCGCGCTGGCGGCCGGCAATGCCGAGCGGGCGCGCGCGCGCCTGCAGGCGTTCACGAAGCGCTGGGGCGAGGACGACGACACGCGCACACTCAAGGTGCGCGTCGACGCCGCGCGCGGCGAGCACCCGCTGGCCGTGCCCGCCGCGAACGGCGGGGATACGCCGTCGGCGCGCAACCTGATCCGGGAAGCGAAAGCCGACCTGGCCCGCGGCGACTACGGTGCCGCGCGCGACAAGATGGACCTGTGCCTCACGATGGTCGATCCGTCCGACCGCGACTGCGCCGCGTTGAAACGCCAGGCCGGCGGACAGTAGGCATCGTCACGCGCCCAGCCGCGTGAACCCGTCCTCGCTCCACGCTTCGCTGCCCACGCCGTGGTGCACGAAGAACAACCCGTCCGGATCGTATTTGCGCTTGACCTGCGCGAGCCGCGCGTAGTTGGCACCCCAGAACGCGTGCTGCCAGTCGCGCAGGAAGTAATCGCTTTCGGAGACATACGAGCCGGCATGCGGCGCCACCTTCAGCAGCGCGTCCATCGCCCGGCCGATCGCCTGCGCGCGGTCGTGGCCGCGCGGCGCGTCGACGGGGCCGCCCGGCATGCCGGGGAAGTGCGGGTCGTCGCCGCCCGCGATGATCGCCAGCGCGAAGGCGTCCAGCACGGCGGGGTTGGTCGCGGTGGCGCGCGCGGCGTCGAGTTCCGCGGCCGGCGCGCCGGCCAGTCCCTTGTTGAAGTGCAGTCCCACGCTCCAGTGCCGGCTGGCCCGGAACAGCGCGTCGGCGAGGCCGGCCTGGCGCTTCACGTCGAGCAGCTGCGCCGGCAGCCACGCCGACTTGTAGCCGTGGATGAACCAGCCTTCCTGCTCCGTGTCGCCCTTCCAGATCACGTGGTGCGCGGGCGCGCCCGGACGCGGGTCGGCGACCATGAAGCCTGGCGCGTGCTCGCGGTAGAACGCGGCATCCCAGAAGTGCCGCGCCGGCAGCGCCATGACCTTGAACGGCTTCTCGAACGTGTAGTCGCCGCGTCCGCGCAGCCAGTCGAGCAGCGGCGCCCATGCCCGCGCGGCGCCGGCTTCGTCGAGGTCCTGGAACACCATCGAGACGTCGACGGTATTGTCGCCGTGGAAGGAGATCTGCTCGCCCCAGTGCGGGTTGCACAGCGATTCCGCGTAGAACGCGACGACCTTGCCGACCAGTGCACGGAACGCGGCGTCGTTGGCGGCGCGGACCTTGCCGAACACGGCGCCGAACGTGGCCGGCAGCGCGTGCGTGCGCAAGGTCAGCCGGGTGACGATGCCAACGCTGCCGCCGCCACCGCCCTTCAGCGCCCAGAACAGGTCGGCGTTGGTGCAGGCGTTGGCGATGCGGACTTCGCCGTCGGCCGTCACGACCTCCGCTTCCAGCAGGCCGGCCGCCGCCGTGCCCCAGCGTTTCGAGAAGCTGCCGAAGCCGCCGCTCTGGACGAGGCCCGCGACGCCGACGGTCGTGCAGCCGCCGCCTTGCACGTAACGGCCGGCGCGCGTCGTCACGGCATCGTAGGCGTCGATCCACATGGCGCCCGCGCCCAGCGTGACGGCCGGCTGCGGCGCGCCGCCGCAGTTGTGCGCGACGAAATCCGGTTCCACGCGCACGTCGTTCATGTGCCGGGTCCAGACCAGCAGCGAGTCCGGCGCATCGGACGTGCCCTGGTAACTGTGGCCGCCGCCCTTGACGACGAGGCGCAGGTCGTGGGTGCGCGCAAAATCGACGGCGGCGGCGACGTCCGCCGCCGTGCGCGCAGCGACCGCGTACGCGCTGGGCTGCGACGACCAGGCGTCGAGCCAGCCGCTCGTGTGCGTGAAATTCGGCTGGTCGCCCATGTCGAAACCGTTCTTGAGGCGGGCGAGGGCGGCGGTGCAGGCCGGCGCATCCGGGCCCGCGGCGCAGCCGGCAAAGGGCGCATCGAGCTTGATGAGGCGGCCGCCCACGCTGCGTTTCAGGTCGTCCCACGCGGTGGCGGACGGCCAGCCGGCGTCGCCCGGACGCACGCGCCTGCGCAGCGGTGCCGCGCTCGCCGCGCCCGGGAACGTGAACGGCAGCGCGAACGGCAGCGCCGCCGCGGCCTTGAGAAGGAATCGTCGTTTCACGGTGTCTCCTGAAGAATCGATGCGTGCCAGGCTACGCCGGCCGGACGACCCGGGCCAGTGGGATGTGGCGAACCGGGAGGCGGGCGGGGCGAACCGGATACGCGCGACTTCAGGCGGCGCCGGCGCGGCCCAGCGCCGCCGTCGGCAGCCCGAACACGAGATCGAACGCCCAGTTGAACGCGAAGCTGTAGAGGGTGAAGAAGACGACCAGCCCGATGTCGAGCATGAACGCGTCGATGAGCGACGTGCCCAGCGTCCACGCGAACATCGGCACGATGGCGAGCACGAGGCCGCCCTCGAAGCCGACGGCGTGGACGATGCGGCGCGCGAGGCTCCGTCCGCCCCTGGCCTGCTTCGCTTCCCAGGCTTCGAACAGCGTGTTGTAGATGAGGTTCCAGGCGATGGCCGTCGCCGACGCGAGGACGGCGGCGAGGCCGGCGTCCCCGGCGTCGTGGTGCGCGAGCCCGGCCAGGCCGACGGTCGTGCAGGCGACGGCGATGGCTTCGTACAGTGCGACGTAGACGATCCTGCGTTTGATGCCTTGCATGTCCAGCTTCCCGAAAAATCCGATGGCGTGATGATATGTCGATGCGCTTGATGTATAAAGTCAGGACCTTTCAACTTTATTGACACGTCATGGCGTTTTCCAGCGACAGCGTGCGCATCTTCCTGGCCGTGCTCGACCACGGTTCGTTTTCCGCCGCGGCGCGCGCGCTGGGGCGGGTGCCGTCGGCCGTCAGCATGGCCATCGCCCAGCTCGAGGCGGAGCTGGACCTGGCGCTGTTCGACCGCTCCGGCCGCGATCCGCGCCCGACGGACGCCGCGCGGGCGCTGGAGCCGCGCGCGCGCCACGTCGCCAGCGAGTTGCGCCGGCTGCGGGCGGACGCGCTCGCGCTGCACGGCGGGCTGGAACGCCGGTTGACGCTGGCCGTGGTGCCGGAGCTGATCGCGGGCCGCTGGAGCGCGCCGCTGGCCGTGCTGGCGCGCGAATTCCCGTCGCTCGAAGTGGAGGTGCTGTCGGCGCCGCAGGCCGACGCGCTGCGCCTGCTGCACGACGGCGGCGTGGACCTGGCCCTCGTGTTCGAACGGGAACGCCTGGACGACCGCGAGGCGTTCCAGGAGGTCGGCAGCGAACTGCTCGTCGCCGTGCTGGCGCCGGGGCACGCGCTGCTGGCGGACGGCGCGCCGCGGCTGGAAGACCTGATCGACGCGCGCCAGATCGTGGTCGCGGGCCGCGGCAATCCGGAGCAGGACGGCGCCGGCCGCGATCCGCGCTTCGTGCACGCGCGCGACGTGTGGCGCGTCGACAGCCATCTCGCCACGCTGAACCTCGTGCAGGCGGGCCTCGGCTGGGCCTATCTGCCGCGCGCGCTGGTGCAGCCGCTGGTGGCGGCGGGCAGCCTCGTCGAGATCCCGTTCGATAACATCAGCAACCAGCTGCGCCTGTGGGTCGACGTCGTGTGGTCGCGCGAGCGCCCGCTGGGCCTCGGCGCGCGGCGCTACGTCGAACTGATGCGCGCGGACTGGCGGATGCCGCAGGATTGACGGCAGGTCGCCGCCGTTCCCCGCGCGCCGCCGCCGGCATCACAGGGGTATATTCGGCAATAAAGACGACGACAAGGAGGACGCAGCATGAATCGCACATTCATTCCGGTGACGTTGCTGGCGGCCCTGTTGCTGGCCGGCTGCAACCGCGGCGGCGACGGTGTCGGCCCCGCCCAGCAGGCCGGCAAGGCCATCGACGACGCGGGCGCGCGCGCGCAGGCGAAGGTCGACGCGGCCGGCGTCCGGGTGCAGGAAAAGCTCGACCACGTCAACGACAAGATCGACAAGATCAACGACCGGGTGACGGACAAGGTGCAGGCGCAGGTCGACAAGGCCGACGCCGCCGTGCGCGAGGCGCGCGCGGGCGCGCAGGAAGCGACCGAGAAGGTCGGCAAGAAGGTCGAGGAGACCGGCGAGAAGATGCAGCAGGCGGCGAAGTAGCACGTAGCCTTGAAACCGTCGTTCCCGCGAAGGCGGGAATCCAAGGTGTTGGCGCCGACGTAAAGTACTTGAGTTTCCGCTTGCGTGGGAACGACGTGACTCAGGACGCCATCCGCAATTCCGGCGCATGTGCCGTCACGATGGACAGGTCGACGAGCCCCGTGCGCCACGCCTTCTCGATGTCCTGCTCGACCTCGTCCAGCGCCGCCGGATCGAGGCCGGCCATGCCGCGCACGCCGTATGCGCGGTTGCGGCCGTGGCCCTTGGCCAGGTACAGCGCCATGTCGACGATGTTGATCGCGCGCTCCCACGAGATGCTGCCTCCGTCCTGCACCAGCGGGAACGGCGCAAAGCCGATCGATACGTTCACCGACAGCCGGGTGCCCTGGTAATCGACGGTGCGTTCCGGGATGCCGGCCAGCAGGCGGCGCGCCACCTCGTCCAGGCTGTCCCTCGGCACGGCCGGCAGGAAGGCGAGGAATTCTTCGCCGCCCCAGCGCACGATCATGTCGGTCTCGCGCAGGATGTCGCGCAGCGCGTCCGCGATCTCGCGCAGCACCGCGTCGCCGGCGCCGTGGCCGTGCGTATCGTTGATGTTCTTGAAGTGGTCGACGTCGAGCAGGAACATGGCGCTGACCATGTCGCCGCCGCCGCTGCCGTCGTTGCCCACGCCGCGGCGCTCGATCGCCTGGTGCCCGCGCATGAACTCCTGGAAGTGGCGGCGGTTGTACAGGGCCGTCAGCGGGTCGCGCGCGCTCTGCTGCTTGAGTTCCTGGTTCTTTTCCTCGAGCTGGGCGTTGGCGTGCCGCACCTTGCGGTACAGGATACCGACGATGACCGACGCAAGCGCGAACACGAGCGCGAGCAGCCACCAGATGCGCTGCTGCAGGCGGCGGTTGTCGAGTTCCGTCGACTTGACCTGGTTTTCCTGGCGCAGCATCTCGATCTGGCGCTGGCGCTTGTCGGCCTCGTATTTTTCCTGCAGCTCCATCATCGCCTTCTGGCGGCGCGTCTCGAACAATTCGTTCGACAGCGCGCGCTCGCGGTGATACGCGGCCAGCGCGCCGGCCAGGTCGCCGGCGCGTTCCAGCGCGTCGCCGTATTCGACCAGCACGCCCTGCTGGTCGGGCTTGTTGCCGGAGCGCTGGTACCAGTCCATGCCCTGCTCGATCTGCTTCTTGCCCTCGGCCAGGCGGCCCATGCCGAGATACGCCTGGCCCACATTGACGCGGGCCGTGGCGGCGAGCGAGTCGTCGTTCAGCTTCTGCGCCTGGTCCAGCGACTGTTGGGCATACGTCAGGGCGCGGCGCCAGTCCTGCTGCTTGAGGTAGGCGTCGGCCAGGTTGACGAGGGTGTTGGAGACCATCGCGTCGGCACCGATGCTGCGCTCCAGCGCGAGCGCGGACAGCAGGGCCTTCGTGCCGCGCGCGACGTCGCCGTTGTTCACCGCGAGGATGTATTCCGTGGTCTTGAAGATGGCCAGGCGGCCCGGCGACTTGACCTGTTCCGCGAGCCGTTCCGCTTCGCCGATCGCCTCGAAACCCTTGTCGAATTCGCGCATCTGGCCGTACAGGTAGGCCAGCGACTTGAGCGCGATGGCGACTTCCAGCGGATCGCCGCTCTGGCGCGCGAGCGTCACGGCGCCTTGCAGCTTGTTGAGCGCGATGGGGAAGTTGCCTTCCTCGGCGAACGATTCGCCCGACGAGATCAGCACGAGGATGCGCAGGCCGATGTCGGGGCTGGCGGCGGCGAGGCGCTCGGCTTCCCAGACCAGCTGGTGCGACTGTGCCGACTCGTTCAGGCCGAACACGGCATAGGCCTTGGACAGCAGCGCGCGCGCGACGAGGCTGTCGTCGTGCACCTGGCGGCCCAGTTGCAGCGCCTGTTCGCACAGGCGGACGGCTTCCTCGTGCTTGCCGAGGCGGTGGCTCAGGTCACAGGACAGGGTGAGGAAACGGGCATGTTCGGCGGGCGTGCGCAGCGCGTCGACTTCCAGCGCGGCCAGCAGCGGCGCGGCGCGCTGGGGCGTGACGCGGATGATTTCGGCGAGTTCGGCAAAGTGGTCGCGCACGGGCGCGACGTCCGCGGCGAGGGCGCCACCGGCAACGGGCAATAGCAGGGCCAGCAGCGCACGGCTGCGTCGGTGCTGCAACGCACGGTATAGGCCTGCCAACATAGCTCCCCGAGGAAGTGTGGTCCCTCAATTCGGGACATCTGTATAGGCAATTATAGGCTCTTGCAATTGAGAAAGATCAAGATTTAGAGCGATGTATGCTGAAAAGACACAGTTTCGTATCGAAAACGCCGCGCTGTCCCAAGGAATAATGTTCATATAACAAAGTTGGCTAAACGCTAACGCCTCGGGGACGGCAGGAACACCGGAGGACGGGTTCAGACGCTCAGTTGCTGGAGCAGATAAAGCCGCTGGTACAGGCCGCCTTCGATGCGCATCAGCGCGTCGTGGCTGCCGGATTCGCTGATGCGGCCGTGGTTCAGCACGACGATGCGGTCGGCGTCGCGGATCGTCGACAGGCGGTGCGCGATGGCGATGATCGTGACCTGTCCGCGCAGTTCGTCGAACGCCTGCTGCACGATCTGCTCCGTCTGGCTGTCGATGCGCGACGTGGCTTCGTCCAGCAGCAGGATGCGCGGCTTGCCGGCGAGGGCGCGCGCGATCGCGATCAGCTGCTTCTGGCCGGACGACAGGCGCGAGCCGCCTTCGCCCAGCGGCGTGTCGTAGCCTTGTTCCAGCCGCGCGATGAACTCGTGCGCGTGCGCGGCGCGCGCCGCCGCTTCGATGGCTTCCTGCGGCAGGCCGCGCCCCATGTCGATGTTCTCGCGCGCCGACGCCGCGAGCAGGAACGGGTCCTGCGGCACCAGGCCCACCTCGGCGCGGAAGCGGTCGTTGCCGATGGCCGCCAGCGGCTCGCCGAACAGCGTGATGGTGCCGTGATCGAACGTGTAGTAGCGCAGCAGCAGCGACAGCAACGTCGACTTGCCGCTGCCCGTGTGGCCGACGATGCCGAAGAAGGCGCCCTGCGGGATGTCGAGCGACAGGTCGTGCAGCACCGTCTGGCCGGGGGCATAGCCGAAGCTCAGGTCGCGCACGCGCACGGCGGGGACGTCCCGCGCGACGGCCTTGCGTTCGGACGTCACGCGGCCGGCCAGGTGTTCGGCGGCGCCCGCCTCGTCGAGCAGCGCGGCCACGCGCGCCGTCGCGACGACGGCCTGCTGCAGGCCGGAAAACTGCATCGTGATCTGGATGAGCGGCTCGACGACGCGCGCGATATAGCTGATGAACGCGTACAGCACCCCGACTTCGACCGCGTTCATGCTGCGCTGTCCGAAGCTGAAGATGACGACGGCCAGCAGCACGACGTTGAGGAAGTCGAGCGCGGGCCGCAGCAGGAAGGCGTTGGCGCGCAGTTCGGCCACGCGGGCCGTGTAGTGCTGGTCGTTGGTGCGGGCGAAGCGCTGGCCGAAGCGGTGCTGGGCATTGTTCGCCTGCAGCACGCTCATGCCGCCGATGGATTCCGCCATCTGGCCGTTGATGTCGCTGCGCAGCGCCCGCGCGCGCGTGACCGCGGGGGCGGACAGCCGCTGGTACAGCCACACGATGCCCAGCACGGCCGGCACCAGCGCCAGCACGATCACCATCAGGTGCCAGTCCAGCCAGGCCATCGCGATCGACGTGCCGACGAGGACGATGCTGGAATCGAGGATCACGAACAGCACCTGGATGTACAGGGTTTTTACGGCCTCGGTGTCGTTGGTGACGCGGCTCACGAGCTGGCCCGTGATCGCACGGTCGAAGAACGCCATCGGCAGGCGCAGCACGTGGCCGTAGACCCATTCGCGCAGGCGCTGCACGGCCCGCATCGCGAGGCCCGACAATCGCACGAGCTGCAGGAAACGCAGCCACGACGCGGCCCAGCCGGTGACGACCAGGCCGGCCAGCAGCCACGCCATGCGCGGCCAGTCGAGATGGTGCGGCAGCAGGTGGTCGTCGATCAGCTTCTTGCCCAGCAGGGGGCCGAGCACTTCCAGGCCGGCGGCCAGGATCAGCCACAGCGTGGCCCATCCGAGGTGGGCGCGGTCCGGGTGCGCGGCGCGGCGCAGCAGGGCCGCGGCCTGGCGCGCCTGCGCCGCGGTCACGCTCTTCTTGACGTTGTTGACGGTCGTGGAATCAGATGGCATCGAGGCTGGCCTCCAGTTGCTGGTAGCGCCACTGGCTGGCGTACCAGCCGTCCAGGGCGAGCAGTTCGTCGTGCGTGCCGCGTTCGACGATGCGGCCGTCGCGCAGCACGACGATCAGGTCGGCGTTCACGACGGCCGACAGGCGGTGGCTGGCGATGATGGCCGACAGGTCGGGACGTTTGCGCCGCACCTCGTCGAGGTGGTCGAGGATGTTCGTTTCGGTGCCGGTGTCGACGGCCGACAGCGCGTCGTCGAGCAGCAGCAAGGTGCCCGTGCCCAGCAGCGCGCGCGCGATCGC
This sequence comes from Massilia luteola, assembly GCF_034420155.1. Classification (NCBI taxonomy): domain Bacteria; kingdom Pseudomonadati; phylum Pseudomonadota; class Betaproteobacteria; order Burkholderiales; family Oxalobacteraceae; genus Massilia; species Massilia luteola. The sequence goes on along the minus strand of NZ_JAXOFN010000013.1, from coordinate 20,649 downwards.
CACGCGCTGGCGCTGGCCGCCCGACAGGGTGATGCCTTTTTCGCCGACGGGCGTGTCGTAGCCGTCCGGGAAGCGCAGGATGTCGTCGTGGATCGCCGCCATTTGCGCGGCCTGCTCGATCTCCGCGCGCGACGCGCCCGGGCAGCCGAGGGCGATGTTTTCCGCGATCGACGCCGAGAACAGGAACGATTCCTGCGGCACCCAGCTGATGTGCGCGCGCAGCGCCTGGAGCTTGTAGTCTTCCAGCGCATGCCCGCCCCACGTGGCGCGGCCGTGCTGCGGCGTGGCCTGGCGCAGCAGCACGCGCAGCAGCGTGGACTTGCCCGCGCCGGTGGCGCCCACGAGGCCGAGCGTCTTGCCCGGCTCCAGGCGCAGCGAGACGTCGTCCAGCGCGGCGCGCGCGTCGCCGCCATACGTGAAGCGCACGTGCTCCAGCACCAGCGGACCGCGTTCGAGATGGTCGCGCGTGCCGTGGTCGTCGACGCTGAGCGGCGCATCGAGCAGCGGCTGCAGGCGCGCCAGCGCGGCGCGTCCGCGCTCGATCAGCGACAGCACCCAGCCGGCCGCGAACATCGGCCAGATCAGCTGTCCCAGGTACATCGTGAAGCTCGTGAGGCTGCCGATCGTGATCTGGCCCTGCCACACGAGATAGCCGCCGAGGCCCAGCGTGAGGCCGGTGGCGGCGGTGAGCGTGAGGCCGACGGCCGGCTCGTACGCGGCTTCCCATTTCTGCGCCGTGAGGCTCGCGTCGGCGGCGCGCGCGGCCAGCTGCGCGAACTGGTCGGCGCTGCGTTGTTCCAGGCCGAGGGCGCGCAGGGTGCGCACGCCGGACAGCGTTTCCTGCACGTGGTCGTTGAGGGCCGAGAAGCGCTTCAGCGAATCCGTGGACGCCGTGTGGATGTGGCTCGAGATGCGCTTGAACGCCAGCGCCATCAAGGGGAAAGGCAGCAGGGCGATCAGGGTCAGGCGCCAGTCGACGCCGAGGAACATGATGCCCAGCACCATGACGAGGGTCAGCGTGCCGTCGAAGCCGGCCAGCATCGCCTCGCCGGCGGCCTGCTCGATGGCGTCGATGTCGTTGGTGCCGAGCGCCATCAGGTCGCCCGTGCGCTGGCGCTGGAAAAAGGCCGGGCCCTGCGCCGCCAGGCGGTCGTACAGCCTGGTGCGCAGCTCCACGCCGAGCCGGTACGACGCCGAATACAGGCGCAGGCGCCACGCGACGCGCAGCGCGTAGATCGCGAGGCCGAGTCCGAGCAGTTCGAACAGCTGGACGACGAGATCGTGCCCGCCGAGGCGGTGCGCCGCGAGGCCGTCGATCATGGCGCCGACCTTGCGCGGCACGAGCACGGTGCACAGGGCCACGCCGAACAGCATGACCGCCGACGACGCATAGGAGCGCCAGTGGCGGCGCACGAAGCCGCCGATCAGCCTTGCCAAACCCATTGAAGATCCTTGTTCTTGTTGGTGGTGCGTGAAAACGGGCGCGAAAAAGAAAAGCGGGCCGGAGCCCGCTAATGTACTATTTTTTTAGCCGTTGGGTGGGCACGGGGTGCCCGCGCGGACCGCACCACGCATCGTCGCTCGTGGGCACCTGATGCCTACGCGGACGTTCGCACCGTGCATGCGCAGCTCGTGGGCACGGGGTGCCCACCCAACGTGCTGTTTATTTTTTGCGCTGGTTGCGCGCACCCTTGCCGCCCTGCGTCACGACGCGCAGCGGCGGCGTGCTTTCGGCCGGCGTGACGATCGGCAGGTCGACCTGCGGGCCGGCTTCCAGCGGCACCGTCGATGCGATCGGATGCTCGGCGCCCGCCGGCTTCGGCGCGACCTCGTTCAGGGCCTTGGCCAAAGGCTTGGCCTTGGTGCGCGGCACGTCGTCGGCGCTGGCCGTTTCGACCGGATCGGGAGCAGGGGCCGGCGGTTCCACCACGACCGCTTCGGTCACGGTGGTCGTCGGCGCCGCGGCCGGCGCGGCCGCGCTGTCCGTGGTGCGGGCGACGGCCTGCTTGCCGGCATCCAGCGCGGCTTCGGCCAGCGCGCTGCCGGTGTCGATGGCGGCGTGGGCGATCTCGCTCTGGATCGTGGCGGCATCGGCGGTCGCGATGGCCGTCTGTTCCAGCAGCTGCGGCACGGACGTGGGAATGTTCGCCGTCGCGGCGGGCACCAGTTGCAACGGGGGCTGCTGCATGCTCCAGGCGCGTTCGCGGGTGCCGGTGGCAATGCCCAGCAGTTCGCGGCCATAGGCGAAGAATTGCTGCCACTGGTCCTGGGCCGTCGAGCCGATGGCCATCAGATCGCGCGGATTGCTGGCTTCGAGCAATTGCTTGAAGGTTCCCGTGGCTTGCTCGACCGATGCGCGGGAGGTCTTCATATTAAGTGCAATCAGTTGTTCGGCACTGTCGAGCGCGCGTTTGCTCAAGTCCCGGAACACGTCGAGCTGGGCTTCCCATTGGGACTTGCGGACGGCGGACAACTGTTCGGAAAGTGAAGTCATCTGGGTTCCTTGTCTTTCAGGTTATAACCGTATGGTTTATGACGCACTGCAATAAGATGAGTGTAAATGGCTTTATGCGGGATGAAAAGCGAATTCTATGTTGTTTTTATAAGGAAATCTTGCGGTGCAGCATTAGGGTTTGATATAGATCATTGACAAGATACCCATCGTGGTAATCTGATGTGATCCCAACCCATCAGGAGTCATCAGCATGGATCTCGTCCTCCGCAACGCCACCTTGCCGGACGGCCGCCGGGCCGACATCGCCATCGAAGGCGCCCGCATCGCGGCGGTCGAGCCGGCGTTACCGCAGCGCGGCGCGCGCGAGATCGACGTGGGCGGGGACCTCGTGACGCCGCCTTTCGTCGACGCCCATTTCCACATGGATGCGACGCTCAGCTACGGCTTGCCGCGCGTGAACGAATCCGGCACGCTGCTCGAAGGCATCGCGCTGTGGGGCGAGCTGAAGCCGCAACTGGTGCAGGAGGCGCTCGTCGAACGCGCGTTGCGCTATTGCGACTGGGCCGTGGCGCGCGGGCTGCTGGCGATCCGCACCCACGTCGACGTGTGCGACGACCGCCTGCTGGCCGTGGAGGCGCTGCTCGACGTCAAACGCCGCGTCGCGCCTTACATCGACATGCAACTGGTTGCGTTTCCGCAGGACGGCCTGTTGCGCAGTCCGACGGCCCTCGCCAACCTCAAGCGTGCGATCCGCATGGGCGTGGACGTCGTCGGCGGCATCCCGCACTTCGAGCGCACGATGGCCGACGGCGCCGCATCCGTGCGCCTGCTGTGCGAATACGCGGCGGAGCAGGGCCTGATGGTCGACATGCATTGCGACGAAAGCGACGATCCGCTGTCGCGCCACATCGAAACTCTTGCTGCCGAGACCTTGCGCCTGGGCATGCAAGGCCGCGTGGCCGGGTCGCACCTGACGTCGATGCATTCGATGGACAATTACTACGTGAGCAAGCTATTGCCGCTGATCGCGGAGTCGGGCGTGGCGGCCATCGCGAATCCGCTCATCAACATCACCCTGCAGGGCCGCCACGACACGTATCCCAAGCGGCGCGGCATGACCCGCGTGCCGGAACTGCTGGCGGCCGGCGTGCCGGTGGCGTTCGGCCACGATTGCGTGATGGACCCGTGGTATGGCCTCGGTTCCGGCGACATGCTCGACGTGGCGCACATGGGGCTGCACGTCGCGCAGATGACGGGCCAGCCCGCGATGCGCCAGTGTTTCCAGGCAATTACGGAAACGCCTGCGCGCATCCTCGGCCTGACGGGCTATGGCATCGCGCCGGGTTGCCGCGCGGATCTTGTATGGCTCGACGCCGCCGACCCCGTCGAGGCGATCCGCCTGCGCGCCGCGCGCCGGCTCGTGCTGCGCGGCGGCAAGGTCGTCAGCGAGGCGCCGCCGGCGCGGGCCACGCTGCACCTGCCGGATCGGCCCGCTACGGTGGATTTCCGGTTGGGAACTTCCAGCCGAGCAGGGCAGTAACGCACGGCACGAAGTCTTTCCTACCTTTATTCAACGGAAATTTTCTACGTCTGGTTACGCGTTTCGCAGCCGTGCAGCCGAATCCTTAGGTAGAATCTTGCGCTTTCGATACATCCAGCAGGTCACGCAGTGAAAGATATCCAGATTCGTCCCGCTACTGAAACTGATTTCAATGCTATGTGGACCATTTTCCAGGCACATGCCACCGAGGGCGAGACGTATGCCCAGGATGCCGGCACGAGCCGCGAGGACACGTACGACTACTGGTTCGCCGCCGAAGCGTCGACCTACGTCGCCGTGCGCGGCGAGGAGCGGATTCTCGGGATGTACAAGCTGCAGCCCAATCACGTGGGACGCGGCGCGCACGTGGCGAATGCGTCGTACATGGTGAGCCCGAACGCGCAGGGTGTCGGCGTCGGCCACCTGCTCGGCGAGCACAGCATCGGTGAGGCGCGGCGCAAGGGCTACCTGGCGATGCAGTTCAACTTCGTCGTCAGTACGAACAATCCCGCGATCTATTTGTGGAAACGGCTCGGCTTTTCCATCGTCGGCACGCTGCCCAAGGCGTATCGCCACCGCCGGCTCGGCTATGTGGACGCGTACGTGATGTACAAGCTGCTCGAAGATCCGGCGCGCTGGCCGCTGCCGGAAGAAGACTGAACCGTGGAGATCCTCGCGACCCCGCGCCTGCGCCTGCGCACCGCCGACCCCGGCGACGCCGATTTCTACCTGGCGCTCGTCAACGATCCCGGCTTCCTCGAACACATCGGCGACCGCGGCATCCGTACCCGCGACGATGCGGTCCAGGCCCTGCTCGACGGCCCGATCGCGATGCACGCGGCGCACGGCCACTCGCTCTACGTCGTCGAGCTCAAGGGCAGCGGCACGCTGATCGGCATGTGCGGCCTGATCAAGCGCGAGACGCTGGACGGCGTCGACATCGGCTATGCCTATCTCGCGCCGTATTGCGGCCGCGGCTATGCCTACGAGGCGGGCATGGCCGTGCTCGGCCTCGCGCCCGCGCTGGGCCTGCCGCGCGTGCTGGCCATCACGTCGCCGGGCAACGTCGCATCGAACGGCCTGCTGTGCAAGATGGGCATGCGGTTCGAGCGCGTCGTCCACCTCGTGCCGGGCGGCACGGGCAGCAATCTGTACAGCCTCGACTTCGAACAGCCCGCATCGCGTCGCGCTACTGCCGGGTCGAGCCCCACGGAAAGAACCAGGTGAGCGGCTTGGCCACGCGCGCGGCCCACGACGCCTCGTTGTGGCGCCCGCCCTCGGCCTTGTAGAACATCAGGTCGTCGCCGTCGCGCCAGCCCTTGGCCAGCATGGCGTCGTGCATTTTCGTCGTGTCGTCCAGGCCGTCGTCGCGGGTGCCGGCGTCGATGTAGAACTTCACGGGCACGCGGTCCGGCAGGGTCGCGATCGTCGTCCCGCCGTTCCACCAGAACGAACTCGAGACGCCGCCGGCCTTCGAAAAGATGTCCGGATGGCGCTGCGCGATCAGCACCGAGGCGAGGCCGCCCAGCGACGAGCCCATGATCGCGGTCGTGTCCTTGCCGGGCAGCGTGCGGTACGTGCGGTCGACGTACGGCTTCACCGTCTCCACGACGAAGGCGTCGTAGGCATTCAGTTTGCCGCCGCCGTATTTCGGATCGCAGCAGGGCGTGTATTCGGGGATGCGGTCCGGCGTGCTGTCGATGCCGACGACGATCACCTCGTCCATCGCGCCCGTCGCGACGAGGCGGTTGATCGTCTCGTCGACACCCCATTCGACGCCGTACGATGCCGTCTTCGCATCGAACAGGTTCTGGCCGTCGTGCATGTACAGCACGGGGTAGCGCTTGGCGGCGTTTTCGCCGTAGCTGGGCGGCAGGTAGATGCGCAGCGCGCGCTTGTTGTTCATCTGCGGCGACGCGAAGTCCTTCACGATCGTCACCTTGCCGAACGGCGGCCCGAAGAACGGGTAGATGTCGAGCGTGGCGCCGGCCGGCACCCGGTAGACGCCGCCGATCGACACCTTGTCCGCGCCCAGCGCGGGCTTCATCTGGATGTCGCCCAGCGCGTCCGGCCACGTGAAGGTCCAGACGTTCAGCGGTCCTCCCTCGGGCGTGGCGGGCACGCCCTGCGACCAGCCGGCGGCGCCCTTGTCCGCGCGGACCTGGATGCCATCCTTGCCGGCCGCGTAGTGCACGCGCACGGTCGTGGCGTGCGCCTGGGCCAGCAGCAGGCTTGCCGCCGCGGCGATTGCGATTCGTTTCATCGTGTCGTTCCGTTTGTACGCAGCAGCCGCACGCCGTAGATGTCGAAGCGGTTCGACGGCCCGTCGACGCCGCCGGCCGCGCTGAAGCTGCGGTTGCTGTCCAAATAGCTCATGTTATAGAAATCGCTCATCTCGATCCGGTACGGCACGTGGGCCCTGAGGTGCGCGGCCAGCGGGGTCGAGTACACGGTCGGGGTGTTCGCCTTGTCGATGCGCGCGTGCGGCAGCTGCACGACGCCTTGCGCGACGATCTTCCCCGACTCATCCTTGAGCGCCAGCCATTTTACGCCACCGCTGATGCCGAGGTTCACCTGGTTGGCGCCGTTGTGATAGCGCACCTGCACGGCGTAGTCGCCCGTCCCCGGCACGCGCACGTCGCGCACCGTGAAGCGGTCGACCGGCCGGCCCCAGTCGGCGAGATGGGGCTCGGCGAAGCGCGCGTTGGCCGGGGCGAGGGCCACGCCGGCCTGCACGCGCGGGTCCGTCGCGGCGATCGCCACGCCCGCGTCGACGCAGCGCGGCACGCTGTGGTGGCTGCGGTTGCCCGACGCCGTGTATTGCGCTTCGACGGCGTAGCACGATGCCGCCGTGCCGGTGCGGTCGGTCCACGCGCCCGCCGGCAGGTTGGACGCGACCAGCTTGCCGTCGCGGTAGACGTTGTACGCGATGCCCGCTTGCCGGTCGGCCGGCGCGATCGCCAGCGTCGTGGCCTTGCCGGCGCGGGAGAGCGCGTCGATGCGCGGTTCGCGCGGACCGAATACCGCCGGCGCCTCCTCGTACGGATCCGCATTCACGCGATGGATGGCCGTGTCGCCCGCGACCAGTTTGCCCAGCTGGACGTCGATGTCGCTGTGCGCGCCGAGCGCGCTCCACGGGATCGCGGCACCGGCCGGCTTGCCGTCCACGAGGATGCGTTCGACCGCGTAATAGCCGCTGCCGCCGGCCGCCGGCGCGGGCGGCAGGTGCAGCCTGACGTTGACGGCGCGGCCCTGCAGGCGCAGGTTGTACAGCGCGGCGGTGTCGCCGGCCGCGAACACGCCGCCGCGCAGCTTCGCCGTCACGAACGGCGCCACCTCGATGCCGTCGCGCGTGGTGGACACGCCGAACACGTCGCGGATCACCATGCCGAGGTAGGCGCCGACGGACCACAGCTGGCGCTTCGAATCGATGACGGGGCCGATCAGGTTCGGATGCGCCTCGTCCAGCAGCAGCGGCTGGCCGGAGAGCCACTCGAGGTTTTCCATGTTCGACAGGTTCAGCGCGGCGCCCCGCATCAGCGTGTCGTACGCCGCGTCGGCCACGGCGACGTTGCGCCCCAGGATCGCCGCGCGCAGGCCGTACGCGGTGACGAACGGCCAGATCGCGCGGTTGTGGTAGACGGGCATGTCCTGCTGCTGCGGCCAGATGACGGGCGCGCCCATCGGGCCGTGCGGATAACTGGCGAGGATGCTTTTCGCTCTCTCGCCGTCGGCGACGCCGGTGACGATGGCGAGCGACTGGCCGAGCCAGTCGAACTTGTGCAGCGGCGCGCCGTCGAAGTGCGCCGCCGTGAGGCTGCTGTACATGCCGGCGTCGGCCAGCCACAGGCGCGCGTTGATGGCGCGTTTCAGGTCGCGCGCCCAGCCGTCGTAGCGCGCGGCGCGGGCTTTGTCCCCCTGTTCGCGCGCCAGCATGGCGGCCACCGTCAGGGCCTTGTAGTGGCCGACGTTGGTCGACAGCGCATGGCTGCTGGCCATCGAGGCCAGGTCGCCGGGAATCCATGTCGCGTAGGTCTGGTCGCGCCAGTCGAGGAACGATTCCTCGCCCGTGTACAGGCCTGTCGCGCGGTCGAACGCGGCCACGCGGTCGTTCTCGATCGTGTTGGACAGTGCGTGCAGCGCCTTGGCCGCGAACGCCGCGCGCTCGTTCGCCGGCAGTGTCTTGAGGACTTCCTCGGCCGCGAAGGCCCACGTGATGCGGTCGGTGCTGACGGGCCAGCTGCCGCCGCTGCCCGTGTCCTGCACGACCTGCAGGCCGTCCGCCGTGCCCGCGACCTGCGGCGCCATCGCCACGCCCGCGCGCCAGCCGGACAGCTTGAACAGCAGCGAGTTGCGCACGCGCTGCGGGTCGAGCATGGCGAGGCCGAGATCCGCCGCGTACGACAGGTCGCGCGTCCACACGTAATGCCATTTCTCGCCGGTCTCGAAGCAGTCGCACGAGATCGCGGCGCCGCCGTTGTAGTTCCCGTCGCGGATCTCCTTGACCGAATCCAGCTTCATCTCGTGGCCGGCCAGCGCGAACAGGGCGTCGAACGCGAGGCTGCCGCTGCGCACGACGGGCAGCGCCGCGTCTTCGTCATAGGTCGTCGATTGCGGACCGGGGTCGCGCAGCTGCATGGTCGTCGATTGCGCATAGCTGCGCAGCGGCGCCTGCGGATCGCGCACGGAGAAGCGCGCCGTTTCCTGTTTGCCGTCCCAGGTGGGGAAGGTCAGCGCGGCGGTCGCGCCCGCGCCCGCGTGCGGGTCCGCTGCCGGTGCGGCGGCGGGCGTCTCGATGCGCGCGACCGTCAGCACGGGACGCTTGGGATCGGACACGTCGACGCGGAAGCGGAACGTGGCCGTCGTCTTCGTGAACAGATAGTCTTCCGGCCCCGCTTCGGTCGCCAGCGGATACGCGGCATCCAGCTTGACGCTGACGCTGGCGGCCGGATTCGCGACCCATTCCGCGGCCCAGTCGCGGCTGCCGACCTTGAAGGCGTGGTTGCCGGGGCTGACGAGGATGTCGGCCTGGTAGACGCCCTTGCCCTGGTAGGCGAGGACGTTGTCCGTGCCCCAGCCGTTGAAGGCGCCGCGCACGTAGATGTCGTAGCGCAGCGGCGGCGCTTCGGCGGCGATGGCGGTCACGGATTGCGCGAAGAGGGCGGCTGCGAGGAGCGTGAGTTTGTTCATGTCGCAAACGTTAGATGTCGAGGATGACGACCGATTTCGCCGGCAGCCGGATTTCCCTGGCGAGGTCGAAGCGCCGGCCCGTGAGCACGTCGGTCCCGCCCGCGACGCCCGACAGCATTTCATGGAAGCGCGCGACCGGCAGCACGGCGTCCTTGTCGTTCGCATTGAACGCGACCATGACCTTGTGATGCGCATCGTAGCGGAAGTAGACCCAGGTATTGTTTTCGGGCCCGTACTGCATCAGCTTCCCGTGGTGGACGACGTCCGCGCCGCAGCGCCAGGTGACGAGCTTCCTGACGAAGTCCTGCGCCTCGCGCTGGCGCGGCGTGAGGCCCGCGCCCGTGAACGCGTTGACCTTGTCGCCGGCCCAGCCGCCGGGGAAGTCGCGGCGGTAGCTGCTGTCGTCGCGGCGATCGGTGGTGCTCGTCATGAGGAGTTCGTCGCCCGTGTAGAAATGCGGGATGCGCGGCATCGTCATCACGAAGGCGAGGTCCATCTTCCAGCGCGCGAGGTCTTCGCCGACGACGCTGTACAGGCGGGCCATGTCGTGGTTCCCCTCGAACAGCACGAGGTTCGACGCATCCGGATAGAGATAGTCCAGCGACAGCGTCTCGTACACGTCGTTGAACGTGTTGCGGTTGTTCTTGTCGGCCAGCGCCGTGCGCATCGCTTCCGTCAGCGGGAAGTCCATCATGCTGGGCATGGCCGTCGGGGCGCGCTGCCAGTGCGCGACGACGGGCGGCAGCTTGCTCCATTCCTCACCCACCATGTTCAGGTGCGGGTACTCGGCCAGCAGGCGGTGGGTGTACTGCGCGAGGAAGGCGCCGTCCGAATAGCCGAACGTGTCGATGCGCAGGCCGGACAGGCCCGCGTACTCGATCCACCAGATGTTGTTCTGGATGAGGTAGTTGGCGACGAACGGGTTGGTCTGGTTCAGGTCCGGCATGCCGGGACTGAACCAGCCGGTCGTGAAATTGCTGGCGTCTTCCTGCGATGCGTACGGGTCCTGCACGGCGGTGCGGTGGTGCATCGTCGGCACGAATTTGCCGTCGTGGTTGATCCAGTCCGGCGTCGGCAGGTCCTTCATCCACCAGTGATGCAGGCCGATGTGCGACAGCACCACATCCTGGATCAGGCCGACGCCGTGCTCCTTCGCCGCGCGCGACAGGCGCACGTAATCCTCGTTGCTGCCGTAGCGCGGATCGATCTTGTAATGATCCGTGGCCGCGTAGCCGTGGTAGGACGCGGCCGGCATGTCGTTTTCCACGAGGGGCGTCGGCCACAACTGCGTGAAGCCCATGCCGGCGATGTAGTCGAGGTGGTCGATGATGCCCTGGATGTCGCCGCCGTGGCGGCCGTGGCCCAGCGCGCGGTCGAGCTTATCGGCGAGGCCCGGCACGCTGTCGTTGCGCGTGTCGCCGTTGGCGAAGCGGTCCGGCATGAGCTGGTAGATCGCATCGGCCGTATCGAATCCCCGGCGTTCGCTCGATCCCGGCGCGCGCGCCAGCAGGCGGTACGAATAGCGGGTGGCCCGCGCCGCGCTGCCCGCCGGCGCGTTGAAGTCGATGGGGACGTCGCCCGGCTGCGCGTCCGGCGCGATGTCCAGGTCGATGAACAGGTAGTTGCGGTTGGCCACGCGGGTCACCGCCGCGATGCGCACGCCGGGATAGGCGAGGGCCGGTTCCAGGTCGGCGATGGCGGCGCCGTGCACCATCAGTTGCAGGTGCCGGTCGTGCATGCCCGTCCACCAGAACGGCGGGTCCATGTGGTCGATGGCGGCCGGCGTGGCGGCCGCCGCCACGGCGCCGGTGAGCAGGGCGCCGCCCAGCAGGAGGCCGGCGAAGAAAGTGTGCATGCGGGGGAGTGCAGGGGCGGACATCGGGGTCTCCAGGACGACGGACGGCGTCTGTCGACGTAGCGCAACTACACCGACTCGGTCGGATGTTTGCTCGGTGGCAATGAGCTTCTTACATTATTGCTTGGAGAATACTACAGACGATTGAGCCCAGCAACGCAAGGCGCGCTATCGTTCTCTAGTTTTGCTACACCGGTTTCCCGGGATCGTGCAAGGTCAAATGTTGGCAAATCGCCACATTCGGTAAAGCTACTACGCGCATTTGCCCAAAAAATGTGCATTCAGTGGCCATAGTGGTGCAAGGAAATCAATTTGTAGCGCGACTACATCGTGCGTACGTATCCTTTGTAGCTCACATACAACGCGAAAAGTCGTTTTTTAGCCAAATCGGCGTAAAACTCCTACATTCCCGTAATTGGAAGCAAGTTGCGTTGACACTGGATCTAGTTTTAATACAGAATCCTTGACAGAACGTCCAAGTAACGTTTGCTTCTGGCTCCCGTGTGCGGGCTCACGCGTCGTCCTCGGGAAAACAATGAGATCTGATGATTTGAGGGGACAAATGAAGATTTTTAATGGCAAGCACGCGCGTAATATCAACGGCGCCCTTGTATTCAAGCTGAGCCCGGTGGCCGCCGGTTGCGCCGTGTTCTTGTCGGCGCTCGGCACCAATGTGTACGCGCAGGATTCCAACGTCACGCAAGCCGTGCAGACGACGGACGCCAACGGCAACCCGATCAGCCAGGTGACCGTGACCGGTATCCGCCGCGGCATCGAAGCGGCGATCTCCATCAAGAAGAATTCGAATTCCATCGTCGAGGCGATCTCGGCGGAAGACATCGGCAAGCTGCCGGATGCCACCGTGGCCGAGTCGATCTCGCGCCTGCCGGGCGTGACGGCGCAGCGCGACAAGTCGTCGGGCCGCGCGTCCGCGATTTCCGTCCGCGGCCTGTCGCCGGACTTCAACGGCACGCTGCTGAACGGCCGCGAGCAGGCGTCGGCCGGCGACAGCCGCGGCGTCAAGTTCGACCTGTACCCGGCCGAGATGCTGGGCACCATCACCATCTATAAGTCGCCGGACGCCAGCCTGATGGGCCAGGGCATCGCGTCGACGATCGACCAGCGCACCGTGATGCCGCTGGACTTCGCCAAGCGCACCGTCGCCATCGGCTACAAGGCCATGCGCTTCGGCGAGCACAACGAAGGTCTCGGCACCGGCACCGGCTATCGCAGCACCCTGACCTACGTCGACCAGTTCGCCAACCGCACGATCGGCGTGGCCCTGGGCGCGGTCAAGTTCAACGACACCGGCGCCGAGCAGTTCCAGGCCGACGGCTGGGGCGGTTCGCCCGGTTCGGCCACGTACAACGGCCAGAGCGTGGCCGTGCCGAACGGCTTCAAGACGGACGTCCAGCGCGACCCGCAGACGAACAAGGGCGTGATGGGTATCCTGCAGTTCCGCCCGAACAAGGATTTCCTGACCACCATCGACCTGTTCCACTCGAAGAACACCGACAACACCAAGAAGACGGGTCTCGAAGGTTCGGTCTGCGGCAGCACCGGTTCGTACGACCCGAACGGCGTGCTGACCAACGCGACCATCGTCGACGGCGTGGCCGTGTCCGGCACCTGCTCGAACTTCAAGGGCGACGTGCGTAACCACATCGAGGCCGTGACCGACACCCTGAATTCCTGGGGCATCAACAGCCGCCTGCGCCACGAAGGCTGGACCGTGACGGGCGACCTGTCCGGCTCCAAGGTCAAGCACGATTCGAGCCGCTATGAAACGACGGCCGGCCAGCCGGGCGACGCCGCCAACCTGTCCACCATTTCCTGGACCGGTTTCACCGGCAAGGACAACCTGAGCCCGGTCTACACGACGTCGCTCAACTACGCCGACCGCAGCCAGGTCGTCCTGACCGACCACGCCGGCTGGGGCGGTGGCCTGACCGGCAACCCGCAGGCCGGCTACGTGGCCGTCGGCGTGACCACGGACGACATCAAGTCGGGCCGCCTGTCCGCCAAGCACGACCTCGAACTCGGTCCGCTGACCGGCGTCGAATTCGGCTTCAACCGCACCAACCGCCGCAAGAACCGCGACCAGAACGAAGGCAACCTGGTCGTCGGTACCGGCCCGTACGGCTCGGCACCGGTGCCGGGCACGGACGTCGTCGTGACCCCGCAGTCGGGCATCCCGGTCGTCGCCTGGAACCCGCTCGGTTCGCTCGGTTCGATCTACCAGCTGCTGCCGAAGGTCGACCAGCCGATCCAGACGGACAAGAACTGGGACGTCTCGGAAAAGGTCTCGACCGGCTACCTGATGGGTAACCTGGAAGGCGAACTGTTCGGCCTGTCCTACCGCGGCAACATCGGCGGCCAGTACATCCACACGAACCAGAGCTCGACCGGTACCGTCGTCGATACGGCCCACTGCGCCGGCGTCGCCGGTCAGGCTTGCCCTGCGTACGTGGTGCAAGGTCACCATTCGTACAACGACTTCCTGCCGAGCATGAACCTGGGCTTCGAACTGCCGCACGACCAGATGCTGCGCCTGGGCCTGGGCAAGACGCTGTCGCGCACCAAGATGAGCGACCTGCGTCCGGGTGGCGGCGTGAGCCTGAACACCACGTACCACGACGGTCCGATCCTGTCGGGCAGCGCGGGTAACCCGAACCTGGAACCGTTCCGTGCCAAGGCGCTGGACGTGTCGTGGGAAAAATACTTCACGGTCAATGGTGCCAAGGGCTATGTCGCCGTCGCCGGCTTCTACAAGAAGCTCGACACGTACGTGCTGACCGTGCCGAAGAGCGTCGACTTCGCCACGACCGGCCTGCTCTCCGCCAAGACGCCGTTGCCGGCATCGGGTCCGTTCGCCGGTTCCACGGTCGGTATCCTGAACACCCCGGTCAACGGTACGGGCGGCAACATCAAGGGTATCGAGCTGTCCGCGTCGCTGCCGTTCGCCATGCTGACCAAGTACCTGAACGGCTTCGGTGTCGAGGTCAACCACTCGAGCACCCTGAGCTCGGTGAACCTGTTGACGACGGGCCTGACCGTGATCGACACGGGCGGCGTGTCGACCATCCCGCTGCCGGGTCTGTCGCGCCAGGTGACCAACCTGCGCCTGTACTACGAAGCGCATGGTTTCCGTGCGTCGGTCGCGGCCAAGCACCGCAGCGACTTCCTGGGCGAGATCAGCGACTTCCAGGACAACAACCAGCTCACCTTCATCCGTGGCAACACGACGGTCGACGGCCAGCTCACCTACGAGTTCGGCGACCACACCATGCTGAAGGGCCTGTCGCTGACGGCTGCCGTGAACAACTTCACGAATTCGCCGTTCATCCGCTACGCGGCGGACCCGAGCGAAATCGCCGAGAAGATCACGTTCGGCCGTACCTACAGCCTGGGCGCGAGCTACAAGTTCTAAGCATTCGCGTGGGCACCCCGTGCCCACCCTACGGTATCCTGTCAATGTCGACAGTTTAATGAGCACCCCTGCCGGCCCTGGTCCGCGGGGGTGTTTTTTCATGAATGACCTGTAAAGCGGCGAGACCGAGCATGCAAGTACCTCACCTGAACACCATCGTCATCGTCGGCGGCGGCACCGCCGGCTGGATGACTGCCACCGCCCTGGCCACCGCGCTGCGCGGCCGCTATCGCATCCGCCTCGTCGAGTCCGAGGAAATCGGCATCGTCGGTGTGGGCGAGGCCACCATCCCGATGATCCAGCGCTTCAATACCGTCGCCGGCATCGACGAGGCCGAATTTTTGAAAGCCACCAACGGCACCTTCAAGCTCGGCGTCGAGTTCGTGAACTGGGGCCGCCTGGGCGACCGCTACATGCACGGCTTCGGGCGCCTGGGCCAGGACCTGTGGATGGTCGGCTTCGAGCAGTACTGGCACAAGATGCGCGCCCTGGGCCGCGCGCGCGACCTGGCCGATTATTCGATCACGCGCGCGGCCGCCCGTGCCAACAAGTTCATGCTGCCGCGCGCGGACCTGGGCAATTCGCCGCTGGCCGAGATCACCTACGCCTACCACTTCGACGCCAGCCTGTACGCGCGCCACCTGCGCAAGCTGGCGGAAGGCCGCGGCGTCGAGCGCGTCGAGGGCAAGATCGTGCGCGCGACGCAGCGCGCGCACGACGGCCACGTGGACGCGGTCGTGATGGAAAACGGCGACCGGATCGAGGGCGACCTGTTCATCGACTGCTCGGGCTTCCGCGGCCTGCTGATCGAGCAGACCCTGCAGGCCGGCTACGAGGACTGGACGCACTGGCTGCCGTGCGACCGCGCGCTGGCCGTCCCGTGCGAATCCGTGCCGGAGATGACGCCGTACACGCGCGCCACCGCGCACAAGTCGGGCTGGCAGTGGCGCATCCCGCTGCAGAACCGCATCGGCAACGGCCATGTGTACTGCAGCCGCTTCATCAGCGATGACGAAGCCGCGGCCGTGCTGCTGTCCAACCTGGACGGCAAGCCGCTGGCCGATCCGCGCCAGGTCCGTTTCACGACCGGCATGCGCAAGAAGGCGTGGGACAAGAACGTGGTGGCGATCGGCCTGTCGGGCGGGTTCCTGGAGCCGATCGAATCGACGAGCATCCACATGATCCAGGATGCGATCCAGCGCCTGCTCGATTATTTCCCGGACCAGGGTTTCAGCCAGCCGGACGTCGACGCATTCAACCGCCTGTCGCGCTTCCATTACGAGCGCACCCGCGACTTCATCATCCTGCACTACTACGCCAACCAGCGCGACGACGCCGAGTTCTGGCGCGCCTGCGCGCACATGGACATCCCGGCCACCTTGCGCGAAAAGATCGACCTGTACCGCACGCACGGCCGCCTGCGCCGCGTCGACAACGAATTGTTCACGGAGGTCGGCTGGCGCCAGGTGCTGATCGGCCAGAACATCCACCCGCAGACTTACCATCCGCTGGTGGACGTGCAATCGGAAGAGGGGATCCAGGAATACATGGACAGCGTCGCGGACGTGGTCGGCAAATGCGTGGACTTCATGCCCAGCCATGCCGAGTTCATTGCCGGGTATTGCAAGGCGCCCGGCATGTAGGGCCGCGCGGCGGATGAGGGGCGGCGCGGCCCGGCCGGAATCCGCCTCTTTTGTAAACGTTTTCATTCGATCTTTGTACTCGAACTACATCTTCACAAGATAAGTATTTACTCAAACTACGTAAAATTTGCCTGTTTTATATGCAGTTTGTGGGCGAAAACCACAATTTCTTTAGTAAAACTCATGTTTCGTTGACACGTAATCTAGTTTTAATACAGAATCGGTTCCGAACGTTCAAGCCCGTGGCCGGCGCATGCTTCGGTAAAAGGCTGACGTTCCTCTGATAAGCAAACCGATTCTGTTGATTATGTCGAGGGGACACATGAAGATTTCGAAGGGCGGCCAGCCCGTATTCCAATTGAGCCCGGTCGCGGTGGGTTGCGCAGTATTCCTGGCGCTCGCGGGCGCCCAGGCGTCCGCGCAGACGCAGGGTGCCGATGGCGCCCAGGCGGCGCCGGTCACCACCGTCACCGTGACGGGCATCCGTCGCAGCATCGAAGACGCGATCGCCGTCAAGCGCGACTCGACCAGCATCGTCGAGACGATTTCCGCCGAGGACATCGGCAAGCTGCCGGACATCAGCATCGCCGAATCGCTGGCCCGCCTGCCGGGCCTGTCGGCGCAGCGCGTCAACGGCCAGGCGCAGCAGATCAGCATCCGCGGCACGTCGGGCGACCTGTCGACCGCGCTGCTGAACGGTCGCGAACAAGTCAGCACCAGCGCGAACCGCACGGTCGAGTACGACCAGTATCCGTCCGAGCTGATCAATGCCGTCACCGTGTATAAGACGTCGGACGCGGCGCTCGTCGGCCAGGGCCTGTCCGGTACCGTCAATCTGCAGACCATCAAGCCGCTGTCGCTGCGCGAGCGCGTCGTGACGCTGAACGTGCGCGGCGAAAAGAACAGCCAGGGCAAGGTCAGCGCCGGCAGCAAGGACAAGGGCAGCCGCATCAGCGCGTCCTACGTCGACCAGTTCCTCAATCACACGCTGGGCGTGGCCGTCGGCTACGCACGCGCCGACAAGCCGAACGAGTCGCGCCAGTTCGAGACCTGGGACTGGGTCGACAACACCTCGTCCGTGCCGGGCAAGACCGTCAAGGTCCCGAAAGGCATCAAGTCGCTGGCCCAGACCGGCAACCAGGTGCGCGACGGCCTGATGGCCGTGGTGGAATGGCACCCGATCCGCGAATTCACGTCGACCGTGGACGCGTATCACTCGCGCTTCAAGCTGGATGAAGACCGCCGCGGCATGGAAGTCCAGCTGACCGACGACAACAACGTCACGTTCACGCCGGGCTCGATCAACGGCAACGGCGTCATGACGGCCGGTACCGCCAACAACGTCAACCCGGTGGTGCGCAACAACCACTATCACCAGAACGACGTGCTGACGGCCTACGGCTGGAACAATAAATTCATCGCCGGCGACTGGACCTTCGTCGCGGACCTGAGCCACTCGCAGGCCGACCACAAGGAAGAGCTCGACGAGATCAACACCGGCCTCGCGGCGCGCCAGACGATGACGTTCGACTATGCGAACGGCACCATCCCGGCCATCGGCCTGACGGGCGTGTACAACGACGCGTCGCAACTGGCCATCGGCGGCCAGTATGGCGACGGCTACGTCAACGCGCCGCACCTGACCGACAAGCTGAACTCGTTCCGCGTGAGCGCCGAATACCGCTTCGACAGCAAGCTGTTCAACAGCGTCGAAGTGGGCTTCAACGCGTCCAAGCGCGACAAGCAAAAGCGCCACCTCGAAACCGGCTTCACCAAGCTGGGCACGGGCGCCATCGCCGCCGGCGCGCTCAATGGTTCGCAGTCGCTGTACGCGCTGCCGGATACGCTGAGCTGGGATATCCCGACCGTGCTGGCGCAGAACTTCGGTCCGTACACGCCGGCCGTGCTGGTGCCTTGGGGCGCCACCAAGAACTGGAACATCACGGAAAAGGTCCAGACCGGCTACGCCAAGCTGAACATCGATACCGAACTGCTGTCGATGCCGCTGCGCGGCAACGTCGGCATCCAGGCCGTGCACACCGACCAGAGCTCGACCGCCCAGACGCTGCGCGCCTGGCCGTTCGCCGACCTGGTGCCGCTCACCGACGGCAAGAAGTACAACGACTACCTGCCGAGCGTCAACCTGATCTGGAGCCTGCCGGACCAGCAGATCATCCGCTTCGGCGCCAACAAGACGCTGGCCCGCCCGCGCCTCGACGAGCTGAACGCATCGCGTGAAGTCGGCCTGACGCACCAGAGCACCGGTACGCCTTACGGCAACGGCGGCAATGCCCAGCTCGATCCGTGGCGTGCGAACGCGGTCGACCTGTCGTGGGAAAAATATTTCGGCAACAAGGGCTATGTGCAGGCGGCCGGCTTCTATAAGGACCTGAAGTCGTACATCTATACCGTCACGGGCCCGCGCGACTTCTCCGAATACCACCTGCAGGGCGCGACCAGCGACATCGGCACGATGACCCAGCCGCAGAACGGCAAGGGCGGCAAGCTGGAAGGCCTGGAACTGGCCGCCTCGCTGCCGCTGGACATGTTCACGCCGGTGCTGAACGGCTTCGGCGTGACGGCCAACGCGGCGTTCACGACCAGCGAGATCTCGGTCAAGAACCAGAGCTTCGGCGACATGAGCATCCCGCTGCCGGGCCTGTCGAAGCGCGTGTTCAACGTGACGGCATACTACGAGAACGACGGCTTCTCGGCCCGTGTCAGCCAGCGTTACCGCAGCGACTACGTGGCCGAGATCGGCGGCATCGGCGGCGCCACCGAACTGACGTTCACGAAGCCGGACCGCGTCGTCGACCTCCAGCTCGGCTATGACTTCAAGCAGGTCAAGGGCCTGTCCGTGCTGTTCCAGGTGAACAACCTGACCGACACGGCGTTCCAGACCTATTCGGGTTCGTCGGACCGTCCGCGCGGCTACACGAAGTACGGCCGCCAGATGCTGCTCGGCTTTAACTACAAGCTGTAATCGCATTCGGCTCCCCGAACGTTCGTAGCGTGGGCACCCTGTGCCCACGCGTAGCGCCTGAGTATCGTCGGCGTTGCGCGTGGGCACGGCGTGCCCACCTTGTTAGGGCAAAGTTGTAATGTCCGCATTTAGCAAAGTTGAAATGTCCGCTTTTGCTAGATAGCTCATGCTGTCGATTCCGAACGGTTTGGAGTCGAGCGTGGGAAAAATCGGGAGCATTACGATGGAGGAGTTGGAACGCGCCGGGGTCATCGGCGCCAGTATCAAGGGCGAGATCACGGCGGTCATTGCGGCCAGGCGGCTGGGGATAACGACGCGTCAAATACGCCGTCTTCAAAAACGCTTTGAACAAGAAGGCCAGAGCGGGATGATATCCAGGCAGCGGGGCAAGCCGAGCAACAATCGGCTTGCGCCTGAGGTGGCGCAGAAGGCGCTGGGACTGCTACGTGATCACTATGCCGACTTTGGGCCGACGCTGGCTTGCGAGCAACTACGCGAGCGGCATGGCTTGAAACTGTCGAAGGAAACCCTGCGCAACTTGATGATCAAGGCCGGGCTATGGGTCACGAAATCTGCCCACAAGAGCCGTCTTTATCAGCCGCGAGAACGACGTCGGTGCATCGGAGAGTTGGTCCAGATAGACGGCAGTCGTCATCACTGGTTCGAGAAACGTGGCGACGCTTGCACCTTGCTAGTGTATATCGACGATGCGACGGGCAGGATTCAGCATCTGCACTTTGCCGAGACAGAAACGACGGCCAGCTATTTTGAGGCGACTCGACGATACATCGAGCAGCACGGCAGACCGCAAGCGTTCTATGCCGACCGTGCAGCGGTCTTTCGCTCACCATCAGCAACGAACCAGACGAAGACCCAGTTCCAGCGTGCGCTCGATGAACTTGGCATCGAGCTAATCTGTGCCAACTCTCCTCAAGCGAAGGGCCGCGTGGAGCGGGCTAACCGTACGTTGCAAGACCGTCTGGTTAAAACCTTGCGACTGGACGGCATCAACGACATCGAGACCGCAAACGCCTGGTGCGGTGATTTCATCCAGAACTACAACGCACGCTTTTCAGTCGAGCCGGGCAATCCGCTTGACCTGCATGTCGCCCTTAACTCAACTTACAACCTGGATCTGATCCTGGCCATTTGCGACAGCCGAAAACTCAGCGCCAAACTCACCTTGCATCACGGCGGCGTACCGTATCGGTTTGACGATAAGCCTGAGCTTCGCAAGCTGATCGGTCAGTCCATCAACATCCATACCTATGCTGATGGTCGAGTTGAAATGCGCGCTAACGGCAACGTGCTCGCCTATATCCGTATGGAGCAACCGCTGCGGGCGAAGGATGTCGACGTGGATAGCAAAACGCTGCACGCAACTCTCGACAAGAAGAAACGCAATCGCAACTACCGCGAAGATCGAGTTGCCGCCGCCGTCGTGCAGGGGGTGATGACGGCAAGGAAAACGTCCGCTCAGAAGCGCATTTGAAATGTCACATGACGGACATTTCAACTTTGCTCAAAGCGGACATTTTAACTTTGCCTTTACA